>JAIEOO010000337.1 GCA_019750475.1 Acetobacteraceae bacterium
GCGGATCGGCGGCGCGGCGCCCGCGCGGCCGCGCAGCGCGGCGGAGTAGGGCGCGGGCGGGCCGGTCGGTGCCCCCTCCGCCCGCCATGCTATGACCGCGGCCCCGCCAGACGGAGCCCGAGCCTGCGCAGCTTCTTCAGCCCGTATCCGAAATGCCTCCAGATCCGCCGCCTCCTGCTCGACCGGATCAAGCGCGGCCTGGCGCCCGGGGACCGGCTTCCGACGGAGCACGCCCTCTGCGCCGAGGTCTCGGTCAGCCGCGAGACCGTGCGCGCGGCCCTCGGCGCGCTCGAGGAGGACGGCATCATCGAGCGCGCGGGCGGCCGCGGTACCTTCGTCGCGCGGCGGCGCGCGTCGCGGCCCGCGCGGCGGAGCTGGGCATGGAAGCCCGCGCCCCGATCGCGCTCGGCGTGCTGCGCGGCCTCGAAGCCTGGGCGCCGGAGCAGCTGCGCCGCGAGGCGCGGGAGGGCGCCGCCCTGACGGAGGCCTTGCGCGCGCGGCTCGGGCCTGCCGTGCAGGCGACCGATCTCGGTCCGCTGGTGCCGACGGAGGAGGCGCTCGATATCGCCGCCTCCCGCGCCGGCTCGCTGGCGATGCCGCAGCGTCGGAGAGGACGATTCGCCGCGCCGGCGATGCCGCCGTCGCGGATCGTGCATCAGCGGCCGGCGTCCACCGGCAGGACGATGCAGCGCGCCGGCGGCAGGTGGACCCGCACCGCGTCGCCCACGCGCCGGCGCGCCGTCGACAGGGTCTGCACGCGCAGCCGGTGGCCGGCCACCGCCACCTCGTGGTCGGCGAGCTTGCCCAGGAACGCCACGGACAGGACGCGCCCGTCCAGCGTGTTCGTCGCGGGCGCCGCGCCGCCATCCAGCAGCTCGACATGCTCCGGCCGCACGAGCAGGCCCGCCTCCTGTCCCGCTTCCACCAGCGAGTCGGCGGCCGAGAGCGTGCCCACGGGCGTGTCCACCAGGGCCGCGCCGCCGTCGCGCGACAGGACGCGCGCCGGCATCAGCTCCGCCTGGCCGACGAAGCGGGCGGTGAAGGGATGGCGCGGGCGGAGATAGAGCGCGTCCGGCGTGCCGACCTCGACGATGCGCCCGGCCCGCATCACGGCGATGCGGTCCGACAGGCCCATCGCCTCCTCCTGGTCATGGGTGACATAGACCGAGGTGGCGCGCAGCCGTTGCTGGAGGTCGCGCAGCTCCGCCCGCATCTGCACGCGCAGCTCGGCGTCCAGGTTCGAGAGCGGCTCGTCGAACAGCAGCAGCCGGACCGGACGCACGATGGCGCGGGCCAGGGCCACGCGCTGCTGCTGCCCGCCGGACAGGAGCGTCGCCGGGCGGTCCGCGAGGTGGGCGAGGCCGACGAGGCCCAGCGCCTTGCGCGCCCCCGCCTCGGCCTCGGCGCGGGAGGCGCCATGGACCTCGAGCGGGAAGGAGACGTTGCGCAGCACCGTCATGTGCGGCCAGACGGCGTAGGACTGGAACACCATGCCGAGGTCGCGGCGATTGGCCGGCACCGCCAGCCGCGCGGCGCCGTCGAACACCGGCTGGGCACCGATGGCGATGCGCCCGGCATCCGGCATCTCAAGCCCCGCGACGCAGCGCAGCGTCGTCGTCTTGCCGCAGCCGGAGGGGCCGAGGAGGGTGAAGAACTCGCCCTCCTCGATCCGGAAGGAGACGTTGTCGACCGCGCGCCACGGCCCCTGCGCGGTGACGTAGGTCTTGGTGAGGTCGGTCGCTTCCAGCATGGCCCTAGCGCGCCTCCTGCCGACGGGCGAGCAGCTGCCAGCAGCCGACCAGCAGGAACAGTGCGACCATCAGCCACACGCCGACCGCCGCGGCGCGCGGCCCGTCCCCGCCCGACCAGAAGTTCCAGAGCAGCGTGGAGATCACCGTGTTGTTCCGCCCGTGCAGCATCAGCGCCGTCGACAGCTCCCGCGCCGCATGGGCCATCACCCACACCCAGACCGCGACGACGGCCGGCAGGGCGAGCGGCAGGACGATGCGGCGCAGGATGCGCCAGTATCCGGCGCCGGCGACGCTCGCCGCCTCCTCCAGATCCCGGTGGAGCTGCAGCATCACGCCGTTCGTCGTGCGGGTGCCGTAGGCGATGAAGGTGGTGGTGTAGGCCACGACGAGGATCCAGATGGTCCCGTAGATCGGGATGGCGGTGAAGGTGAGATAAACGGTGATGAGCGCGACGCCGATCATCACGCCCGGGATGCCCATCGGCAGGAAGGCGAGCAGGTCCAGCACGTACCGCCCCCGCGCCTTGGACCGCACCACGGCCCAGGAGACGAGCAGCGACAGGAGCGCGACGGCGGTCGCCGAAACGAGGGCGACGACGGCCGTGTTCTTCACCGCGAGAACGAGGCGCGGGTTGCCCAGGAAGGCGAGGTGGTTCTCCCAGGTCAGGCCGCCCAGCACCTCCCAGGTGATGCGCGTCTGGAACGGCAGCAGGCTCGTCACCAGCAGCACGGCCAGCGGCGCGATGGTCGCCAGGAAGAAGTACACCCAGACCATGGCGGCCGCCGGCCAGCGCCAGCGGCCGAGGGGCATGGGCCGCGGGCGGAAGCCCTTGCCGGAGACGGTGGCGAAGCGCTGACCTTGCAGCGACAGCTGCTGATACACGACGCCGAGGCCGACCAGCACCACGACGAAGAGCGCGGCCAGCGCGGCCACCTGCCCGTAGAGCGGCAGCCCCGTCGGGCTCTCCGTCGCCCAGATGTAGATCAGCGTCGAGACGACGAAGACGCGCACCGGCATGCCGATGGCGCCGGGCACGTCGAAGACGACGAGGCACACGATCAGCATGAACACCGCCGCCGCGAGGATGGCGGGGCGCAGCAGGGGCAGCACGATGCGCGTCACGACGGTCCAGACCGACGCGCCCGAGACGAAGGCCGCGTGCTCCAGGTTCGGATCCATGTTGCGGAAGGCGGGGGCCAGCATGAGATAGACGGACGGCAGCAGCACCATCGCCTCGACGAAGATCATCCCGCCCATCGAGAAGATGTTGAGCGGCGCCGTCTGCAGCCCCAGCAGGTCCATCAGGGCGAAGTTGAAGAACCCCGTGCGCGGGGAGAGCAGCAGCACCCAGGCGATGGCCAGCAGCAGCGGCGGGGTGGCGAGCGGCAGGACGATCATCACCCGGACGATGCCACGCCCCGGCAGGTCCGTCCGCTCCACGAGCCAGGCGAGGAGCGTGCCCATCAGCAGCGCCGCCGCGGTCGAGCCCAGCGCGAAGACGACGGTGTTGCGCAGCATGGGCCAGAGGTCCCGTCCGAGATAGACGGCCCGCCAGTTGTCCAGCACCCAGCCCTCGTCGTCGAGGAAGCCTTCTGGCTTGAAGCTGCTCAGCGTGAGCAGCACCAGCGGCACGACGGCCAGGTAGGCCAGCAGCAGCCCGAGCAGGAGCAGCGGCAGGCCGCGCCTCAGCGAACCCATCCGGCGCGCGTCAGCCCGCCTCGCGCCCGCCAGCCTTCAGCACGTCGTTGAAACGCGTGAGCCAGCGGCGGAACTGGTCCGTCTCCTCGGGGCCGTACTCCACCACGGTCTTGCCGCGCAGCATCTCGGCGGTGCGCGTGCCCTGGATGAGGGCGCTGCCGCGCTGCGTCGCGTCCTCGTAGGCGCGCGCGCCCTCGGCGGTGGCGAGCCAGGCGACGAAGAGCCGCGCCGTGTTGGGGCTCGGCGCGAGGCGCGCGACGGAGGTCCAGATCGAGGTGGTGGGCGTGGGATCGAGCGTGACGATCTCGACCGGGGCGCCGCGCGCGATCACGGGCTGCGTCGCGTGCCACAGGCCGAGGCCGATCGGCAACTCGCCCGCCGCGATCTGCTGGGCGAGGGTGAAGGTGCTGCGGAACAGCATGGGGTTGAGGCGGGCGTAGCGCTCCGTGAACTCGACGGCGCGCGGCTCCCCCCAGGCCTTGGTGAGCTGCGCGAAGGGGTGGGAGATCAGCCAGGTCCCGGTGCGGCCCTGCCAACGCGGGTCCAGCAGGTCGTCCCAGCCGCGCGGCACGGCATCCGCAGGCACGAGGTTGCGGTTATACACGATGACGTAGGCCGCGGCCGCGATGTTCACGGTGAAGGGCGCGGGCGCCTGCTCGCGCGTCAGGCCGAGGCGCTGCCAGTCCACCTGCGCGAGCAGGTTGCGGCCGTTGAGGTTCCAGATCTGGTCGGCGGAGACCGAAGCGATGTCCGCCGATTGCCCAGGCGTCCGCGCCTCCTGGACCATGCGCGCCGCGATGTCCACGCCGCCGACGAGGCGCACATGCTGAACGCGGACGTTGGGATAGCGCCGGTTGAAGGCGGCGATGACGCGGTCCGTCTGCTCCTGCGGGCTGCTCTCGTACCAGACGGCAGGCCCGCTCTCGCGCGCTGCGGCGCGGGCCAGCTCCTCCATGGCCGCGTTCTGGGCGAGGGCCGGCGTGGCAGCCAGCGCGGCACCGGCGCCGAGGAGGGCGCGGCGGCCGACGAGGGTGTCGTGCGGCGGACGGTTCATGGACGGGCCTCCCAGGCCGGGGCGCGCCGGTTGCCGGCTGCGCGCGGTTTCCCTCGCGCGATTGACCAAGCCCGCGCGCGGCGTGTCAACAGCATTTCCGCTGCCGTTTCACGATACGAAAAGGATTTTGTTGCTTGACGCACTGGCGCCGGTGGAGGCATGCATCCGGTGCCAGGGAAGAAGCGTCCGCCGCCATGGGTCACACGATCACGGAGAAGATCCTCGCCCGCGCCTCGGGCCGCGACTCCGTGCGCGCCGGCGACGACGTCATGGCGCGGCCGGACTTCGTCGTGGCCTACGACTTCCCGGGCTACACCGACGTGATCTTCCGGCAGATGAAGGAGGAGTTCGGGATCGACCGCGTGCCCGACCCCGATCGCTTCGGCCTGTTCATCGACCACATGGTCCCCGCGGCGACGCCGGCCGAGGAGGAGCTGCACATCGGCACGCGCCGATGGTGCGCCGAGAACGGCGTGCGCCTCTTCGAACGCCGCGGCATCGGCCACCAGGTCGCGGCCGAGGTGGGCTATGCCGTGCCCGGCGCCTTCCTCGTGCATTTCGACGGCCACATCAGCCAGCTCGGCACCTTCGGCACCCTCGCCATGGGCATCCGGCGCAACCTGCTGGAGGCCTTCGTCCGCGACAAGGTCGCGATCCGGGTGCCCGGCACCGTGCGCCTCGACGTCACGGGGCGGCTCCGGTCCGGGGTGATGGAGCGCGACCTGTTCCATCACATCGTCCGCGCGCTCGGGCCGGCCTCGTGCAAGTTCCAGGTGCTGGAGATCGGCGGGCCGGCGCTGGAGGGGCTGGAGGTCGAGGGCATCCAGACCATCACGGGCCTCGCCATGTTCACCGGCGCGGTGACGGCCATCGTCAATCCCGCGCCGCGCACGCTGGACTACGCGCTGCCCCGGGCGCTGAAGCGCATCGAGCCGGTCCGGAGCGACGAGGACGCCGCCTACACCGCGCGCCACACCCTCGACCTCGACGACCTCGAGCCCGTGGTGGTCGTGCCGCCGAGCCCGGCCAACACGCGCCCGTTGCGGGACTATCTCGGCACCGAGATCCACGCGGGCTACCTCGGCTCCTGCGCCTCGGGGCGTCTGACGGACCTGCGGGCGGCGGCGAAGGTGCTGAAGGGACGCCAGGTGAAGCCGGGCTTCGCCCTTCACGTCGTGCCCACCAGCCAGGCGATCATGGCCGCCGCGGCGGCGGAGGGGCTGATCGAGACGCTGGTGGAGGCCGGGGCCTTCGTGTCCTCCCCCTCCTGCGACTATTGCTACGGGCGCATCGCCACGATGACGGCGGGCCAGCGCGCGGTCTCGACGGGCACGCTCAACGTCAAGGGCCGCATGGGCAGCCCGGACTCCGAGATCTTCCTGTGCAACGCCGCCGCGGTCGCCGCCGCGGCGGTCGAGGGACGGATCGCCGATCCGCGGGATTACCTGTGAGCCGGAACAGCCTGCCGCCGCTGCGCGGCCGCGTCGCCTTCGTCTTCGACGAGCCGGACTTCGACGTGGACCAGATCGTCGGCGTGAAGAACATCAAGATCCAGGATGTCGAGGAACTCGCCCGCGTCGCGATGCAGGCCTACGACCCCGACTTCCGCGCGAAGCTGCGCCCCGGCGACATCCTGATCGGCGGTGCGAACTTCGGCTACGGCCACCCGCACTACCCGCCGATGCGGGCGATGCGGCACATGGGCATCGCCGGCGTCGTCGCGGAGAGCTTCTCGCCGGGCTACTGGCGCGGCGAGATCAGCATGGGCTTCCCCCAGGCCGCCTGTCCCGGCGTGCTCGCGGCCGTCTCGCGCTGGGACGAGATCGAGGTGGACTACGCCGACAACCTCCTGCGCAACCTCACGCGCGGCACGCAGCTGCCGATCGAGGCGCTCTCGGCCGGCGACGCCGCCATGCTCGCGGCCGGCGGGCTGCTTCCCTACCTCAAGCGCGACCTCGCCACCGGAGACGCCCGATGACCAAGCCCGCCGCCACCCTCCGCCGGTTCCTGCGCGAAGGCCGTACGATCTGGGCCGCCGGCGCCTATGACGCCATGAGCGCGCGGCTGATCGCGGAGGCCGGCTTCGACGCCATCCTCACCTCGGGCTTCGGCGTCTCGGCCTCCTTCCTCGGCCAGCCGGACGCCGAACTCTACACCATGACCGAGAACCTCGCGGTCGTGCGGAACGTCTGCAACGCCGTGGGCATCCCCGTCGTGGCCGATGCCGACACGGGCTACGGCAACGCCGTCAACGTGATGCGCACGGTGCGCGAATTCGAGCAGGCGGGCGTCGCGGGCCTCATCCTCGAGGACCAGCTCTCGCCCAAGCGCTGCCCGGCCTGCACCGACCAGATCGAGATCATCCCGATGGAGGAGGGGGTGGCGAAGATCCGCGCCGCCGTCGCGGCCCGGCGCGACCCCGACCTCGTCATCATCGCCCGCACCGACGCGCGCGACGAGGCCGACGCCATCCGCCGCGCCCGCGCCTATGCCGAGGCCGGGGCGGACCTCGTCCAGCCGATCAGCCGTGGCTTCAGGACCTACGAGTCGCTCCAGCGGCTGCGCGAGGGGAGCGGCCGGCGCCTTTCCCTCCAGGTCCTCGGCTGGCTGGAGAAGGACCTGTCGCGCGAGCAGATCGAGGGCGTCGCCGGGATGGCGACCTTCCCGCTGGTGCCACTGATGACGGCGGCGGCGGCGCTGCGCGCCAACCTCGCCGCGCTCGCCGCGCAGAAATCCTCGCGCAGCCTGCCGCGCGACGTCATGGGCCATGACGACTTCCTGGGCTTCATCGGCTTCGCCGAGGTCGAGCAGGCGCAGCTGCAGTACCTCCGGCCCGCGGCGGAGTGATCAGGCCAGCGCGGCCTCGATCTCCCGCGCGGCGGCCTGGACCTCGGCCAGGAAGCGGGGGCGGCCCCGGCTGACGATCTGCGGCGTCAGCCCGCCCTGGCTGAGGGCGGCACGCACCGCGCCGTCAGGGCCGCGCACCGGCACGCCCACCGCCGCGAGGCCCTTCGCGACGTCGTCCGTGGCCAGCTCCCAGCCGCGCTTGCGGATGCGGGCCACGGCCGCGCGCAGGGTCTCGGGCTCGGTGATGCTGCCGGGCGTCAGCCTGCTCAGGGGACGCCGGAGACGGGCCGAGATCACCGCATCCGGCTGGAAGGCGAGGAGGACACGGGGGGCGGCCCCGCAATTGATGGGCAGCGTGCCGCCGACCTGCCACCAGCTGACCTGCACGGGCTGGTTGCCGTGGAAGCGCGCCAGGCACATCGCCTCGCCTTCGCGGTAGACGGACAGGAAGACGGTGCTCTGCGTCGCCTGCGCGAGGCGCTGGAGGACCGGAGCCGCGACATCCCGGAGGTCCGTCGCGCGCGGCACGGCGGCGCCGAGTTCGAGGATGCCGAGACCGAGGGCGTAGCGGCCCGTCGCCTCGTCCTGCACGACGAGGCCCAGGGAGGAGAGCGTGAGCAAGATGCGCCGCGCCGTACCCTTGTCGAGCTGCGCGCGGGCCGCGAGCTCGCCGAGCGCGAGATGCGGACGCTCCGCCGAGAACGCCCGCAAGAGGGCGATGCCTCGGGCGATCGAACGAACGCCCGAAGGCGTTCCGGAGCCCGGCGGCGCAGGGGGAACGGTCGGCATCGGAGCGGAGACTACGCGCGAAGGGCCGCCGAGGTCACCTGCACGGGCCAGGGGCATGTGGGGCCGATGCCCGCCGCGGCATCCGGCGGGACCTGGCAAGGCTGCCCGAGACGAGGCGCGCCTTCGTGTGGCGCCGGATCGTCGCGCGCTCCTGCGCCACCCGCTTGGGCCGCCTGCTCGCGACGACGAGCGCCCACCCGTAACTCTCGCCGGGCTGCGCGTCGTCGCCTTCGCCGCGAGTCAAGAACAGAATGGCAACTCGAGGGCCATCGGGCATGCGCAAGCGGAATGCAGCGGCGTGGCACGAAGCCGGGAGCACTGGCGGAGAGGGTGCGCCTGGATTCGAACCGTCTCCCCTCCCCGATGCCTACCTCTGCTGGCTTGCGTCGCATTCGACACCGCCAGGACGGTTCGGTGCTTCTCGCCAAGCCGTCGTGACCTCGCTGCGGAACCAATGCCAGCCCCGCGTTCTTGTCGGCAGGATGCTCAGGATGGAACTACCGGAACCGGCACTGCTCTCGCACAGGATTGCCCACTCATCCCGTGACGTCACGCGCCCCATTACCACAAGCGGACAGCGTGCCATGCCACAGAAGGTCGGGTGCTCAAGAACAAACAGGACCTCCGGCCGCCCATCCCGGTTCAGGTCCGCACGCTGCCACCTGACGTCCGAGAAGCCGAATGGCGCGTAGCCCAGGAGATCGCGCGAGAGCAGCATTTGGCTCTCGCGGATCGTTGCCCCAATCGTCGGCGCGGGCGCGGCGACAAGGGCTTCCCAAGCGGCACGGACATCGGGCGGGTGAACCGCCCCGGGTTCCCCGGAGGCTGATTGGCTTGGGTTACGCGGCCAAGGCTGGTGCCCTGGTCGCGGCATAG
>JAIEOO010000404.1 GCA_019750475.1 Acetobacteraceae bacterium
CGCGCATCGCGTCGCGGCCGGGCCGCGGCCGGGCCGCGGGCGGGCACGGTGTCGGTGAATGGCTGCCGGACCCTCCAGGCCTCTCGGCGGCGACGGCGCCTCGGGCCATGGCCGCTCCTCGGGCGCTGGCCGCGCACGCGCGCGCGAAGGCGGTGTGGCTGGAAAGCCGCCCCCAGCCTCTGTTAGGCTTCGGCCACGAACCCGCTGGGAGCAAGCGACAAGATGATCCAACGCCGTGACGCCCTGAAGCTGGGCGGCGCGCTCGCCGCCTCCGCCGTGGCCGCGCCTGCCCTGGCGCAACCGGCCCAGAACCGCGTGCTGCGCTACACGCCGCACGCGAACCCCGGCAACATCGACCCCTTCACCAACACGGCCTTCGTCGCGCGCGACCACGCCTTCCTCGTCTTCGACCAGCTCTACGGCATGGACGAGCAGTTCAACATCCGCCCGCAGATGGTCGAGGGCCACGTCACCGAGAATGACGGGCTGCTGTGGCGCTTCACCCTGCGGGAGGGGTTGCGCTTCCATGACGGCACCCTGGTGCGCGGCCGCGACTGCGTCGCCTCGATCCGGCGCTGGGGCCGGCGCGACGCCTTCGGCCAGGGGCTGATGGCCCGCGTCGCCGACATGCGCGAGGTGAGCGACCGCGTCTTCGAGATCCGCCTGAGCCGGCCCTTCCCGAAGATCCTGGAAGCCTTCTCCAAGGTCACGACGAGCTGCCTCTTCGTCATGCCGGAGCGGCTGGCGAATGTGGACCCGTTCCAGAACATCACCGAGGCGGTGGGCAGCGGGCCGTTCCGCTTCATCCCGAACGAGTGGAACCCGGGCTCGCGCCTGGCCTACGCGCGCAACCCGGACTACGTGCCGCGCCAGGAACAGCCCTCGATGACGGCGGGCGGCAAGGTCGCGCATTTCGACCGCGTCGAGTGGATCATCCAATCCGACCCGTCCACGGCATCCGCGGCGCTGCAGGCTGGCGAGCTCGACTGGTGGGAGCAGCCGACGGCGGACCTGTTCCCGGCCTTCCTGCGCGGGCGGAACGCGCAGAACATCCGCGTGGACATCATCAACAACTCGGGCCTGATCGGCATCTTCCGCCCGAACCATGCGGCGGCGCCCTTCAACAATGCCGAAGTCCGGCGCGCGGTGCTGACCGCCGTCAACCAGATCGACTTCATGACAGCGGTCATCGGCACCACCGGCATCGAGGGCCGGCCGGACCTGCGGCGCGAGGGCATCGGCTTCTTCGCGCCCGAGAGCCCCTCGGCCTCCAATGTCGGGCTCGACCGCCTGCAGAAGAACCTGGCGCGGGCGCGCGAGCAGGTCCGCGCTGCGGGGGCGCAGGGCGCGCGCCTCGTGCTGCTGAACGCGACCGACCTCGCCTCGATCAACGCGGCGACGCTGGTGGGCGAGCAGCTCTTCCGGCAGATGGGCTTCAACGTGGAGCTGGTTTCGACCGACTGGGGCACGGTCGTCGCGCGCCGCGCCAGCCGCAACCCGCTCGAGCAGGGCGGCTGGTCCGGCTTCTTCACCTTCTGGTCCGGCGTGGACCACTGGAACCCGGCGTCGCACGCGGCGATCCGCGGCCATGGCGAGCAGGCCTGGCCGGGCTGGCCCGCCATTCCCGCCATGGAGGCGCAGCGCGAAGCCTGGTTCGACGCGCCGAACGACGAGGCCGCGCGCGCCGCGACGACGGAGATGCAGCGCATCGCCTTCGACGAGGTCCCCTACGTGCCGACCGGCATGTATTACCAGCCGACGGCCTATCGCCGGAACCTGACCGGGATGCTCAAGGGTCAGCCGCCGCTGTTCTGGAACCTGCGGCGCGGCTGACGCGCCAACGGCGGGGAGGGGCCTGGCCCCTCCCGCCCGGGCGCGCCGGCCCTCGGATCACGTCACCCCTGACGGCAGTTTGTGATGCGCACAGTCGCTCCTCCACGGCGGGAAGGGCGCTGGTCATAGACGAACTCCACGCTCTGCCTGTTGATGTTGGCGTTCGTGCCGAAACCAAACAGCAGATCGGGAATCATCTCGAAGGGGGACAGTTGAAGGTTTGCCATCACCGGACTCCCCAACACCACGCGTTGGAAGCCGGAGAAAGCAAGGTCAAATGTATAGGTAAAGCCTTTGCGGTTATAAACGCTGATATAGTAACGGTAGCGCCCATCGCCGTTGGGCACTTGGCTGATGCTCCAGAGAGCAATGGGAGGGTAGCCGACATAGCAAAGTCCGGCCTTGGCCGGCGTTCCGATTATTGCTGCGAAAAACACCGACAGCCAAATAAGCTTCCGCATGGTTCGTTGCCTTTCGATCGAGCCCCGGCCGATGCTACCAAAGTGGGCTACGCGGAAGCTAGAACTTGAGTGCGTCTGGCTATCGGCAACGTGTCTCTTAGCGGCCATTCCGACTGCGGAGCGAACTAAGCTGTCCGCCGGCGTCGGTCATCGTCGCCGCGCTTCCACCACGACGCCGCCGTTCCGCAGCGCCTCGATCTCCTCCTCGGAGAAGCCGTGCTGCGCCAGCACCGCGGCCGTGTCCTGGCCGAAACGCGGCGGCTCCCGCCGGGTGCCGCCGGGCGTGCGGCTCATCTTGATCGGCGTGCCGAGGCCGCGGAACCAGCCGAGCTCCGTCACCATCTCGCGATGCGCCGTGTGGGCCGCGGCCATGGCCTCGTCCACATGCGTCACCGGCCCGGCGGGGAGGCCGGCGGCCAGCATGCGCGGGCAGAGCTCGAACCCGTCCTCGCCGGCGAAGCGGGCGTTCAGGATTTCGGTCAGCGCCTCGCGGTTGACCACGCGCTCCCCGTTGGTGCGGAACCGTTCCTCCTGCGCGACTTCAGGAATGCCAAGGAAGTCACAGAATTTGCGGAAAGTTCCATCGTTGCCGCACCCCACGAAGATCTCACAGGTCTTCGTCCGGAAGGTCGCGTACGGCGCGAGGTTGGGGTGCGGGTTGCCCGTGGCGACGGGGCGCTTGTTGTTGAGGAAGTGGTTCGCCGCGTGCGGGTGCAGCAGGGCCATGCCGCAATCATGTAGCGTCATGTCGAGATACTGGCCGAGGCCCGAATTGGCCCGCTCATGCAGTGCCATGAGGATGGCGATGGCGGAGTAGAGGCCGGTGCCGATGTCCACGATGGGCGTGCCCATGCGCGTCGGGCCGCTGTCCGCCGTGCCGTTGATGGACATGAGGCCGACCATCGCCTGCACGATGGCGTCGTAGCCGGGAAAGCCGCCGAGCGGCCCCGTGGCCCCGAAGCCCGAGACCCGGCAGTGGATGAGGCGCGGGAAGCGCTTCGACAGCACCGCCTCGTAGCCGAGGCCCCATTTCTCCATGCTGCCGGGCTTGAAGTTCTCGACCAGCACGTCCGCGTCCTCGAGCAGGCGCAGCAGCACCTCCCGCCCCTCGGGCTTGGCCAGGTCGAGGCCGACGGATTTCTTGTTGCGGTTCACGCCGATGAAGTAGCTGGCGTCGCCCTCGTGGAAGGGCGGGCCCCAGTCGCGCACCTCGTCGCCCTGCGGCGGTTCGAGCTTGATCACCTCGGCGCCGTGATCCGACAGGATCATGGTGCAGTAGGGCCCGCCGAGGACGCGGGTGAGGTCGATGACCTTCAGCCCGGCCAGCGCGCCGGCGGATTTCGCCAGGCCCTTACCTCGGGTTTCGTGGGTGGGGAGGGCGTCGGTCATGCGGCGCTCTTCTCGTTGGATGAGGGGCGGTTGAACACGCGGGCGCAGAACTCCGGATAGGTTTCGAGCATCTCGTCGCGGACGCGGCCGCGCAGCGTCGCGAGTTCGGCCTCGGTCGGCGCGGGCGTCGCCGGCACCTCGGCGGGCGCGTCGAAGTCGAAGCCGGTGGCGGCGCGGACGCTCTCCACCGTCTCGCCGGGATGCACGCTCGCGAGCGTGAAGCGGCCGCGCGCGGCGTCGAAGGCGAAGACGCACTTGCCCGTGACGAGCGCCTCCGCATGGCCGCGGCGGAACACCCCGGGTGCGGAGACACCGGGCGCGGAGACGTGGTCCACGCGCTCGACCAGGACGCGGGGCGAGTGCTCCTCGCGGAACAGGATGGTGCGGGGCGTCATCATGTACATGAAGGCGCTGCCGAAGCTGCCGGGGAACCGCACCCCCGTCCCGGGCCAGTCGCCCGTGCCGATCAGGTTGAGGTTCGCCTGGCCGTCGATCTGCCCGCCGCCCAGGAAGAACAGGTCGATGCGGCCCTGTCCGGTCAGGTCGAACAGCTCCCGCGTGCCCTCGGTGAACGGGTTGCCGCTGCGCCGGTGCAGCAGCGAGAGCCGCAGCGAAGGCTGCGCCAGCTTGACCAGCCAGACCGCCGCCGCCGGGATGGGCGAGGCGGCGCCCACCGCCACGTGCTTCAGCGGCCGCGCGCGGATCAGCCGCGCGAGCGTGACGGCGAGAAGCTCCTCGGTGGCGTGGCTCATTCCGCGGCGACCTTCGCCGTGCGCGCGAGCACCTCGCGGTCCAGCCACTCGCGGAAGCCCGCCTCGCTGCGCGCCATGCGGGCGTAGTCGGCGACGTAGGCGGCGTCGAAGCCGTATTCGTCGAGCAGCGCCGCCGGCCGCGCGCCGCGCTCGGCGACGGCGACCGCCTCGATATAGGTCGCGTTGATGGCGCCCGAGGCGAGGCGCTCATCCTCGAGGAAGTTGCCCGGCACGACGCGCTCGACCGTCACGAGCGCCGCCCTCGAGGCGTGGGCGATGGTCGCGCATTCGCGCCGCCGGCCGACCCAGACATTCCCGGCCTCGTCGGCCATCACGGCGTGGAACAGGGCGAAATCGGGCTGCAGCGCGGGCAGGAGCACGATGGGGTCCTCGCCCGCCGCGAAGGGGTTGGCGATCACCTTCCAGTCCGGGCGGTGCGCCAGGATGTCGCTGCCGATGATCCCGCGCAGCGGCATGAAGGGGACGCCCTTCTCGCTCGCCTGGAGGCGCGTGTGGATGGCGGGGCAGGTGGCGTCCCGCAGGGTGATCGTCCCCGCCTTCAGCGCGGCGGTGAAGCGCGGGGCGAAGCCGGCCTCGCCGAGGCTCACCGCGCTCGTCTCCAGCTCGGCGACGCAGCCCGCGCCGATCAGGATGTCGGTCGCGAAGCCCGAGACGGGAACGCCCACGACGCGGAGCGCGCGCGCGCCGCGCCGCACCAGCGCCTTCGCCAGTTCCACGCTCGGCAGGGAGTTGTCGGGGGGCAGGGCGACCAGCGCGCCATCGGGCACGCGGGCGGCCAAGCTGTCTGGCGTTTCCATGGGCGGCGTCTCCATCTCCCTCACATAAGCCCGGCGGGGCCCGGCGTGGAAGCACCGCAACCCGCGTCCCCGGGGACCGTTGGCCCCGCCATGATCGTGCACGCCATCAATTGCGGCTGGATGCGCCCCCTCGGCGGCCGGCTCTGGGATCCCGAGACGACGGGGGTGGGGCCGGCGCATCTCGCCTGCCGCTGCCTCGTCATCGAGCACCGGGACGGCCTCGTCCTGGTGGACACCGGCTTCGGCACGCGGGACGTGGAGAACCCCTGGGCGCGGCTCTCCGCCGTGACCGTCCTCGGCAACCGGCCGGCGCGGGACCACGGGCTGACCGCGCGCGCCCGGCTGCGCTTCCTCGGCCTCGATCCGGCCGAGGTGCGGCACGTCGTCATGACGCATCTCGACTTCGACCATGCGGGCGGGCTGACCGACTTCCCGGCGGCCCGCGTCCATGCCCACCCCGTGGAGATCCTGGCCGCGCGGGAGCGCAAGGGGCCGAAGGCCCGGATGCGCTGGCGGCCCGAGCAGCTGGCCGTGAACATCGAGGCCGTGCCGGATCTCGCCGGCGACTGGTTCGGCTTCACCGCGCGCCGCTCGGAAGGCCTGCCCAGCGGCATCCGGCTGGTCGAGCTGCCCGGCCACTCGGACGGGCATTGCGGCGTGCTGATCGAGACCGGCGAGGGCTGGGTGCTGCATGTCGGCGACGCCGTCTTCATGCATGCGGAGCTCGACGACGGCGCCGCCGCGCCCGTGCTCTCCAAGGGCTACGAGATGGCGATGCAGGTGGACGGCGAAGCCCGGCGAGCCACCGCCGGCCGCCTGCGCGAGCTGAAGGCGCGCCACGGCGCGGAGGTGACGATGCTGTGCACCCACGACCCGCGGGCGCCCGCCGCGGCCACGGCGCGCGTCCGTTTCCCGGACGGCCTCAACTTCGCGCGCTGAGGGCGGCCCGCGGGCGTCTCAGACGCCCGCGTCCGGCGCGTCGCAGACATAGCGCGAGAGGTGGTACGGCCGGCGCGCGAGGCCCGAGCAATAGCTGCCCACCACCGGCTCCAGCCGCTCGAACAGGTCCTTCCAGCGCGCGTTCAGCGCGTCGAGCCGCTCCTTCGCCGCTTCCGCCTCCACGGCCAGCCGCGCGAGGTTGATCGTCGCGTGCCGCCCGTCGCGGTAGACGAAGCGGCCGCCGATCATCACGTGGCGCACCGCCGTCGCGTCCTCGACATGGACGAGCGTGTTCATCGTGGCGTGGTGCGGCATCCAGTTCGGCGTCTCGAGCGAGAGGAAGACGAGGTCCGCCTTCATCCCGGGCGCGATGGCGCCGATGTCGGTGAAGCCCAGCGCGCGGGCCGATCCCTCCGTGCCGGCGCGGTACACCTCCTCCGCCGTCACCCATCGCGTCGGATCGGGCGTCTGCACGTGGGAGGTGAAGGCCGCGAGCCGCAGCGCCTCGTACATGTTGCAGTTGTCGCCCGAGGTGACGCCGTCGGTGCCGAGGCCGACATTCACCCCGAGCTCCAGCGCCCGCTTCATGCGGAACATGCCGTTGCCGAGCTTCATGTTGGAGCCCGGATTGTGCGCGACCGACGCGCCCTTGCCGGCGAGGCGCCGCAGATCCTCGTCGTCGAGCCAGACGCCGTGCGCCACGGTGAAGCCCGGCCCGATCAGCCCGAGCTCGTCGAGATGGGCGACGAGCGTCCTGCCGTAGCGCATCATGCCGCCCACGGCCTGCACCTTGCTCTCGCCGACATGGGAGTGGAGGCCGACGCCGTGCTCCCGCGCGAGGTCGCGGCAGCCGCAGAGGAAGGCGTCGGAGCAGTGGGCCGGGATGGTCGGGCCGAGCGCCATGCGGATGTCCTCCGACCCCCAGCGCCAGGATTTGAGCGCCGCCCGCATCGCGGCGAGCGTGTCGGTGTGGGGGCGCGGGCGCAGCCCCTCGGCCGCCGCGCGCAGATCGGCGGGCAGGGCGTCCATCAGGCCCGGCACGGCCTCGTAGAGGGAGCGGTCGGCGACCATCGGCGCGATCACGGCGCGCATCCCCGCCTCGGCATAGGCGCTCGCGCAGGCATCCAGCCCCTCGACGGTGGGCAGCGGCAGTTCGAGGGTGAGGTCGTAGGCCGCGGTGCAGCCCTTCGCCACCATCTCGGCCGCGCAGAGCAGCGTCGAGAGGCGCAGATCCTCGAGCGTGCGCGACCCGCCGACCCAGGGGGCCGAGGCGAGGAGCAGCTCGAGCGTCCAGCGGTCCCCCTGGCCGCGGCCGAGGCCGCCATGCCCGTGGGTGTGGGCGTTGATCAGGCCGGGATGCAGCAGGTGGTTCGCCGCGTCCACGACGCGCGCGCCGTCCGGCGCCGCGAGGCCGGGGCCGACGGCGCGGATCACGCCGTCCTCGATCAGGATGTCCGCGGGCTCGGCGCGGCGCAGCGACGGATCCGCCACGCGCCCGCCGCGCACCACCTGCCAGCCCGCTTCCGCCTTCGCCATCGCCGCGCCCCTTCCTGGTGACGCGGCGAGGCTGTCACGCCCCGGCCGGGGATTCCAGGGGCGGCAGTTCGAGCGCCTGGATCGTCCAGGGCGTCCCGGGCGTCACGCGGAGCGGCAGCGCGTTGGGCGTGCGCACATTCGCCTCCATCCCCGCCGCGTGGCGGAAGGCGCGCCACAGCGCGCCATGGGCGACGACCAGCACCGGGCCGGGCAGGGCGGTGGCGCGGTTGATGCCGCGCACCGTGCGGGCCTGCAGCTCGGCGAAGGTCTCGCCGGCCTTCGGCGTGAAGTCGCCGGCGATCCAGTCATCGTACCAGTCGGACATGGGCTGGCCCTCTTGCTCGCCGAAGCAGACCTCCTGCAGGTCGGGGTCGAAGGAGACGGGCAGGGAGAGCGCCGCGCCCACCGTCTCCGCCGTGACGCGCGCGCGCGACAGGGGCGAGGAGACGATCGTCGCGATCCCCACCCCCACCAGCGCCCGCGCCGCGCGATCGGCCTGCATCCGCCCGACGAGGTTGAGCGGGATGTCGGTCGAGCCCTGGGAGAGGCCCTGCGCGTTCCAGTCCGTCTCGCCGTGGCGGAGGAACCAGAAGGGGATGGGGTTCAGGCGCAACTCAGGCGAGCCCCTCGGCCTTGAGGGTGCGCTGCACCGCCGGGCGGGCGTTCATCCGCGCGTAATGCGCCGCGACGTTGGCCGGCAGGTCCTGGTTGAGGCGCGCGGCCCACCAGAAGGACACGTAGAACAGCGCGCTGTCGGCGAAGGAGTAGGAGCCGGCGAGCCATTCCTTGCCCGAGAGCGCCTTGTCCATGTTGGCGAGGCCCTTCGCGAAGATCTCCTTGCCGCGGGCCTTCACCGCCTCGGCATCGCCCTCGGAGGGGGCGAAGTTCGCGGGCCGGAACATGCGGGAGAAGCCCTGCATGTGCATGGTGGAGACGGCGTAGTCCGTCGCCTCGATCGCGCGGGCCTGGCCCTCGGCGCCGGCCGGCATCAGCCCGGCCTCGGGGTTCGTCGCGGCGAGCCAGAAGGCGATCGCCGGGTATTCGGTCAGCGCCGTGCCGTCGTCGCGGACGAGGGTGGGCACCTTCGACTTCGGGTTGATGCCGACGAAGTCGGGCTGGAACTGGGCACCCTCGCGCAGGTTGAGGAGCACCGCCTCGTAGGGCTTGCCGATCTCCTCGAGCAGCACGTGGATCCCGATCGAGCAGGCGCCGGGCGAGTAGTAGAGCTTCATTGGGTCGTCCTCCTGAGCGCCGCGGTTATGCCGCGCGGTGGCCGGCGCGGCTACCGGGGCCGCGTCCGGGCATCGCCGACGGCGCGCGCGGCC
>JAIEOO010000157.1 GCA_019750475.1 Acetobacteraceae bacterium
CGGCCCTCGCGGCCATGGCGGGCGGCGCCTCGGCGGTGCTGGCGGTGGACGGCGACGGACGGCCCGTCGGCATCCTCACCGAGCAGGACGTGGCGCGGCGGGTGGCGTTCCGCCTGCCGCCCGAGGCGCCGCTCTCGGCCGCGATGAGCGCGCCGGTCGTCGCCTGCGCCGCCACCGACGGGCTGTGGCGCGCGGTCGCCCTGCTGCGCGCCCATCGGCTGCGCCACCTGCCGCTGCTCGACGCGGCGGGGCGCTGCGCCGGCATGCTGCACCGCGCCGATGCGCTGGAAGCCGCCGGCGGCGCGACGCTCGCGCATCTCGACGCCCTGGCCGGGGAGGACGCGGCGGTGAAGCGGGCGCAGGCGGGCCTCGCCGCCGCGCTGCTGGCCGAGGGGCTGCCGGCGCCGGAGGTCGTGACCCTCGTCAGCGGGATCAACGCCGACCTCCACCGCCGCATCCTGGAGCGCGCGCTGGACGCCATGCCCGGCCCGCCGCCGGTGCCCTTCACCCTGTTGCTGATGGGCAGCCTCGGCCGCGGCGAGTCCCTGCTGCGCCCCGACCAGGACAACGGCTTCATCCTGGCCGATTACCCGGATGACGCGCATGGCGCGGTGGACCCGTGGTTCCGCGACCTGGCGGCGCGCTTCTGCGCCGCGCTCGACGCCGCGGGCTTCCCGCTCTGCAAGGGCGGCGTCATGGCGACCAACCCGCTGTGGCGGAAGACGGCGTCGCAATGGCAGGCGCAGCTGGGCGTCTGGGCGCGGCGGCGCAGCGGGGCGGCGCTGCTCTTCGCCGACATCTTCTTCGATTTCCGCGCCGGCTGGGGCGATGCGGCGCCGGCGGACGCGCTCCGGCAGGACGCCATGGCGCGCCTCCGCGCCGAACCCGCCTGGGCCGTCACCCTGGCGGAGCAGGATGCGCGGCTGCGCGTCGGCCTCACCTTCTGGGGGGGCTTCGCCGATGACGAGCCCGGACCCGGCACGCGCACGGACCTCAAGCTGCACGGGCTCATGCCGCTCGTCGCCGCGGCGCGGCTGGCCGCGCTGCGGGCCGGCATCGGCGAGGTGGCGACGCCGGCCCGCCTCGCCGGGCTCGCGGCGCGGCGCGTGGTGACCGAGGCGGAGGCCGCGCGGCTCACGGATGGCTTCGGCGCGCTGCTCGACGCCGTGCTGCGCCAGCAGCTCGCGGATCTCGCGGGGGGCCAGCCGCCGGGCAACCTGGTGGACACGGCGGCCCTGCCGGCCTCCGCTCGCACCCGGCTGCGGGAGGCGCTGCGGGCCGTGCGCGGCTTCACCCGCAACGCGACGGCGGAGCTGACCGGGCGCGTCTGGTAGCCGCTCAGAAATGCACGGCGCGCTCGGCGATGCGCTGCGCCATGCGCGTGCGCGCCGCGAGTTCCGGGAGGTCGGCGATGCCGGACGCCGATGCCCGGGCGAGCAGGGCGAGCCACAGCAGAAGCGTCGCCTGCGCGTCAGCCAGCGCCTGGTGCCGGCCGGCGATGACGATGCCGGCGCGGCCGCACAACCCGTCGAGCGAGAGATCGCCCTCCCGCGGGTCGAGCGAGCCGGCGAGCACCATGGAGCAGAGGACCGGGTTGGGCAGGGCCGGCGCGCCGCGCTCCGCCGCGCGGGCCAGCGCCGTCGCGTCGAAGGCGGCGTTGTGCGCGACGAGGACGGCCCCGGCGGCGAAGTCGCGGAAGGCGCCGACGGCCGCCTGCGGCGATGGCGCATCGGCCACCATCGCGTCGGTGATGCCGTGATACCGCGTCGAGGCCGCCGGGATGGCGCGATGCGGCCGCACGAGGGAGGAGAAGGTGCCGGTCGTCCGCCCCGCCTCCCAACGCACCGCGCCGATCTGCAGGATGGCGTCGCCACGGCTCGGCCGCAGCCCCGTGGTCTCGAGGTCGAAGGCGACGTAGGGAACGGCGTCGAGCGGCCCGTCCGGGAGCGGCGGGGCGGGCGCCGGGGCGGCGCCGCGGGCGGACCAGCGCCGCCAGAAGGGCTGCACCGCCGCGCCCTCAGCTCGGCCGGGCGTTGCCCTCGTCGTCGCCGCCGAGGGCCGACATGCGCAGCAGCGCGACCAGCGCCTCGGCCCGGTCGGTCAGCGTCTCGGCCTCCAGCAGGGCCTGCTTCTCGGCGATGGTGAAAGGGCAGACCATGGAGAGGGTCGTGACCAGCATGGCGTCGGGCATGCCTTCGATGGCCTGCCAGTTCGCCTCGATGCCCTTGCTGGCGAAGTAGGGCCGCAGCGTGTTCAGGATGGCGTCGCGCGGCAGGGAGACGGGCGGCGGCGGCACCAGATCCTCGACGTAGGGCGAGTAGTCGGCCCGCACGCGGCGGTAGCCGCGCCGCATCTCGATCTCCTCGGCGACGCGGAAGCGGATCACGCCCGAGAGCGTGATCAGCAGCCGGCCATCCTCGGTCTCGGCGAAGGAGGAGAGGCGGCCCACGCAGCCCACGCCGAAGATCGCCGTCCCGCGCTCGTCGCGCGCGCGGGAAGGGTCGCCCTGCACCATCCCGAACATGCGCCCGTTGCCGAGCGCGTCGAGCGTCATGTTCAGGTAGCGCGGCTCGAAGATGTTGAGCGGCAGCTTTCCACCCGGCAGCAGCATGGCGCCGGCCAGCGGGAAGATCGCGATCTCCTCCGGCAGGTCCTCGAGGCGCGGGTGGAAAGCCTCCATCTCAGCGGAACAGCAGGGTGGAGAGGCCGCGGCGCCCCTTCACCGTGGCGGGGTCGGTGAAGCCCCAGGCCTCGAAGAACTTCAGCAGCTGCTTGCGCGCCGCCTCCTCGTTCCAGGCGCGGTCGCGCTTGATCGCCTCCAGCAGCTGCTCGGCCGCCTTGTCGCGCTCGCCCATGGCGTTGAGCGCGACGGCGAGCTCGATCCGGGCCTCGTGATCGTCCGGGTCGGCGGCGAGGCGGCGCTCGAAGACGGCGAGCTGCCCGCTCGCCTGGCGCCCGGCCTCGGCCAGTTCGATCGCGGCGCGGACGGAGACGATCTCGGGATGGGCCTTCAGCTTGTCGGAGAGGCTGTCGAGCATGTTCTTCGCCTGCTCCTCCTCCTCCAGCGCGACGAGGCAGCGCGCGAGGCCGGCCAGCGCCTCGGCGTTCTCGGGCTCCTGCTGGGCGAGGGCGGCGTAGATCTCGAGCGCGCCGGCATGGTCGCCCGCTTCGGCGAGCTGCTTCGCCTCCTCCAGCAGGTCGGCGGACGGCATCTGGCCGCCGGTCATCTTCAGCAGCCCCTCGACGAAGCGCTTCACCTCGCTCTCGGGCAGGGCGCCCTGGAACAGGTCGGCGATCTGTCCCTTCCAGAAGGCGGCGACGGTCGGCACCGACTGCAGCGGCAGGCCGAGCTGCGTGAGCTGCCGCACCAGTGCCTGGTTCTTGTCGATGTCGATCTTCACGAGGCGCACGCGGCCGCCGGCGGCGCGCACCACCTTCTCGAGCGCGGGCGTGAGCTGCTTGCAGGGGCCGCACCACGTCGCCCAGAAGTCCACGAGGACCGGGACGTCGCGGGACGCGTTGATGACGTCCTGCATGAAGCTCTTCTGGTCGCCGTCCATCACGGGGTCCGGCGCACCGGCAGCGCCTCCGCCGGGGCGGTTCGGGTCGAAGATGACGTCCATGGGGGTGTTCCTGGCGATGGGAGGTTAGATGCGACCCAGGGGGCATAAGACAAGGCCGGCGCGCCCGTCAGCCCCCTCAGGCCGGGGCGGGCTCCAGGTCGAGCACGGCCACGGCGTGCCCGAGGCTCCGCAGGAAGCGCAGCAGGTCGGCGGGCGCGATGCCGGTCGAGGCCGTGTTGACCAACGGATGGAACCAGACGAGGCCCGGATGGGCGGCCAGCGCGGCGTCCAGCACCACCCGCACCCGGCCCGCCGCGGCGTTGACGAGGCCGAAGGGCGTGACCGAGCCCGGCTCGACCCCCAGCGTGGCGCGCAGCTCCTCCGCGCTCGCCATCGTCACCTTGCCCCAGCCGGCCGCCCGGGCCAGCGCGTTCACGCTGACCTGCCGCGCTTCCTCGAGGACCGCCAGGCAGAACGGTCCGTCGCCCTTCGCCGGCTTGAGGAACAGGTTCTTGCTGTGCCCGCCCGGCAGCTCCCCGCGCAGGGCCTGCGATTCGGCCACGGTGAAGACGGCCGGATGCGTGACGGTGCGCGTCTCGATCCCGGCCGCCGCCAGCCGCGCCAGCAGCTCCTCCATCAGTCGAGGCGGATGTTGTTGGCGCGCACGACCCGGCCGACCGTCTCGGTCTCGGCGGCGAGCCAGCGGCGGAAGGGCTCCGGCCCCTCGGCCCGGATGTCCGCGCCCAGCTCCGCCATACGCCGCGCCACCTCCGGCACGGCGAGCGCCTGACGGAACGCCTGATCGAGCCGCGCGACGAGCGGTGCGGGCGTGCCGCCCGCCACCAGCACCCCCTGCCAGGTGCCGCTGTCCCCCGCCGGCCAGCCGAGCTCGGCGAAGGTCGGCACGTCGGGCAGGTCCGACAGGCGCCGCGGCCCGGAGACCGCCAGCGCCCGCATCCGCCCGTCCCGCGCGAAGGGGGCGGTCGCGGTGGCGCCGTTGATGATGAGCTGCGCCTCCCCGCCCGCGACGGCGGTGAGGGCCGCGGCGCCGCCCCTGTAGGGGACCTGTGTCAGCTCCGCCCCCCAGGCCTGGGTGAGCATCAGCGCGGTGAGGTGGTTGGCCGCGCCCACCCCGGAATGCGCGACGTTCACCGCCTGCGGCCGCGCGCGCGCCAGGGCCACCAGCTCCGGTGCGGTGCGCGCCGGTACGGAGGGGTGCACCGCCAGGATGTAGGGCGCGTAGATCAGCATCGTGACCGGCGCGAGGTCCCGCAGCGGATCGAAGGGCAGCCTGGCATAGAGGGAGGGCGCGGTCGCCAGCGCCCCGGTGTCGATCAGCAGCACGGTCGTGCCGTCGGGGGTGGAGCGCGCCACGTGCTCGGCCCCGATGTTGCCGGCGGCGCCGGTGCGGTTCTCCACCACGACGCCCTGGCCGAGCAGGCGCGTCAGTTCCAGTGCCAGGATGCGGGCGAGGATGTCGCTGGTGCCGCCCGGCGCGAAGGGCACGACGATGCGGAGCGGGCGGTCCTGCGCCGAGGCGAGCGCGGGCGCGGCGAGGAGCCCGGCCGCGGCGGCGGCGAGATGGCGGCGTTTCATGGCGTCGTGTTCCAGCCCTGTGTTTCCCGCATGAAAGGCTGGCGAGGGGTGGGTTGCAAGGCGGCGCGACCGGTGCTTAAAGGCCGCTCCGCACGGAGCAAGCTCCCTAAGGGGCGCGGGCGTAGCTCAGGGGTAGAGCACGACCTTGCCAAGGTCGGGGTCGAGGGTTCGAATCCCTTCGCCCGCTCCATTCTTCTCTCTCACAACCTGTCTCTACTGGTCAGGGCACCGCAATGATGCGCAGGTTTGGCCAGGGTTTGCGCGCGGACCTTGATGGTTCGACATCGCAACAAACGCCGAATTTCGGCCGGAGAGGGCGGAGAGTCTCCAAACCTTGAGGGTGGGCTGCTTTTACCCTCAAGCTTAAGCTGTTGAGTTTCGGATCTATTTTTCGGGCCGTGCCGCCGAAATTCAGCAATGTGATTGCCCTAGCAATCTTGCGCTGCAGCGAATCGTTGATCGACCACCAAGGTTCTCTGTGACGCAAAAGTGCCGCCTCAGCTCGCGATACTGGCTGCCCGTGAACAACAAGGAAAGTGTCTTCGCCCGGTCCAAAGACCGGCAGCAATGCGAGGGCTGGTCGCGGCGGGTCGCAGCGCACGCTCGAGCCGCATCCTGGGATGGCGGCTTCCCGTTAGAGTGGCCGATCGTCGCGGCCCATCGAAGGTCTGCTTCAGGCCGCGGGCAGAATGCCTCCCCGGAGCGGTACTGGGTAGATGCGGCCTCGTGCGCGTAGCGTTTGCATGAGATGCAGATTGGCGCGCCAACCCTCGTATTCGGGGTCGTCTGAAATTCCGAGGCTACGATCGCCGATCGGTGCATAGCGCCGCAACTGCGCCTCAACGCCGGCCCGGCTGAATACCCAGCAGCCCACACTGTGGCGGGAGAGCAGCACGCATAGCCGCCCTGCGTCCAAGTGGAACGCGGTGGCGTCAGCCCGTCCGGACAATGGATGGTGAACGAACATCAACGGCCGTTCCAGGCCCTGGAAGCGGTTCGCCGTCTCCACGAACACGTCCGCAAGGCCGATCTCCGCCAGCCGCTCTCGAACTGCGCTAACCTGCGCGACCTGGGCGCAAGCAACGCCCACCATCGAGGCCTCGACGTCCACGAGCCTCCCTGCACGGTTGGTAATCTGTGGACGCCTGCGCAGAACCCGCTCGACGGTCCAGACAATCTCGGCGGCGAGCTCGGGATCATCATCGCCGCCAATAGTGGGCGGCAGCTCCACCATAACGACGCTCTGGCCCCCAGCGACGGCGTCCAGAGCTGTGTCCACCGGTACAATGCCCGGCACCGTGAACTGCAGAGTGCGCTGGGGCGTCAAGGCCTGGAATTGTAGGCCCGGGTAAAACGCAGGCTGCACTAGGTCCACGGTGTCTTGTACCAGTCGGCGCGACACCGGCAGGGCCAGTGGCGTGATGCTCGAGTGGCGATGCAAGAGCGCGCGGGGCGCGGGCACGTGCGGGCCGGCAGGATCGCAGCGCCATCGTTCGAGCTCTGCCTGGATCACCGGCTCGATCTGCCCTGGATCGCCGATCAAGGCTTGGCGCTCGGCGAGACCGGCGATCTGTTGAAAGATGTAGTCCGGAAGCTGATAGGCTTCGTCGACAATATTCAGGGCGAAGAGCGGCCCTGCGGCGCCCTGGACCCACGACCATTTCGCCGCGTTCGAGACGACCACTGCTGGCCCTGGCGGCACGAGCGCGAGGTCGGACACCACGGCCACGTTCGGAAGGCCGGTCACATCGGCGGGCACCTGCAGCGATGCCTTAGCGAAAAGGTACACGCGGAAGCGCGGAAAGCCGGTTGCTAGCCGCCGCATCAAGTCGAACGCCTGCTCATTGGTCTGGGTGGTGACCATCACGCGCTCATCGAGCAAACCGACGCTCTGCATCGCCAGCCGTTCGGCGACATCCGTCTTGCCGGCTCCGGGGGGAGAGTCGAGCACGATCACCGGTTCCCGACGCCATTGGGTTTCGAGCACAGCAACGAGGGCGGCGTCGGCGCGCTGTTCTGGGCTCATCGCATGGCCTCCACGGCGGCGAGCAGGTCGGCGGGGCGCGGACGCGTGGAGGGGGTGACAGCCGGAGGTTGCGCATCCCTCGCATGGGTCCACGGCGTCTGAGCCAAGCGATCTTGCAGCTTGCTCATCTCCCGGCCGATGAAGCCCCAGGAGGGCGGCGCAGCGCCGAAGCGGAGTTGATCGCCGGCGACCGGGACGCCCACGGCCCGCATGCCCGCGGTGATTAGCAGGGTGATCTCGGTTTCGGCGCCGTCTCGACGTACGGCTTCCACGACGCCCCGCAGCTTCGATGCGTCGAGGTTCGCCAGTTCGTCGCCCGCGCGGATCCGCAGCCGGGGCTGACTGGTGCGAAGGATCAGCCGGTGCTCGGTCTTGCGCAGGCTGACGCGGGTGGCGGCCACTTGATCGACCTGCGCCGTCAGAAGTCGGCCCCGCAGCAGGGCGCGCGTCTGGGTCAGGGTGTCGCCGTACATGGCGCCGCTCTCCAAATTCTGGGCAGCGCGCTCGCGCTCGACAATCTTGAATGCAGCGGCCTTCGGCGTGTCGCGGTAGGGGAGAGGAAGTCCGCGGTCACGCGCACCCATGAAGCTCGCGAAAGCGTTGGTCTCGTAGTTGCGCAGGTCGGACAGAACGGGCGCTGGCGGCCAGCGGCCGTCCACGTGACCGATAGCCCGCTGGATGCCGTCGTAGATGCGCAGCACGATGGGCCGCAGCAGGGCTTCGATCTGTGCAGCCCGCCCGGCTAGCTCAGCGGCGCCCGCGCCCGAGCGCCGCGCCTGACCATAGGCCGACACTAAAGGCTGCAGTTCGAGACGATCGAATTCGGGATCGGTCTTGACGCCCATCACCTCGCGTTCGGCGATGCGCAGGGCTGTCCGGAGGTCCCCAGGGATCGGCGAATCGAGCCAGGTCAGCAACGCGCCGAGGTGCTCATCTTCGCCTTCCGGCTGGCCGGTGCGGTAGTGAGCGCAGAGCGCGCCTGTCGCCGTCATGAGAGCCTGCTGGCCAGCGATCGGCCCCCGTTCGGTGACGTAGGTAAGCAACTCGCCGGCGCGACGCACCGGGGCGTTCTCGCGGGTGAACCGCAGGCGATCGGCTAGCGTATCGAGGTGGCCTGCTGCGCCCGTGGAGGCCGCCCAAATTTGAGGGAAGTCCCCGGCGGCGCGGCACTCGGCGTAGTAAGTTTCCAGGATGCCGCCGAACCAGGTCAGAAGCTGGTAGTGGTCATCGCGGATACGGGGATCAGGCACCACCTGCACCATCGCCGGCTGGCCGATGCGGCCGACAGCCAGGGCATGCACCGTCGTGTCCTCGCCCGCCATCGCGATCGGCGCCACCACCAGAGCGTGCGGCTGAACGATCACCTGCTGGTGGGTGGCGATGGGGATGGCCCGGCTGTCTTGGAAGGCGCGCAACCGGGCGACAAGATCGATCAGATCAGACATTGGCCACCCTCAAGAAGGCGTCGTTCGCCGCGCGAAGGGTGCGCGCGAGATTTTCCTCGCCGGCGTTGCGCGGCGGCGCACCAGCACCGGTCATCAGCTCGATGGCGCGGTCAATTGAACCGGCGGCGGCCAGCTGCTCAGCCGCGACATCGCCGAGGACGCTGGGATGCCGTCCGGCGTGGGCCTGCTCGCGGCAATGCTCCCAGAGCGCGCAGTGTTCCTTGCAACTTGCGCGATAAGCATTGGGCACCGCGGCGAGCACTACCGGATCAGCGAGGCTAGCACCAGAACCCAGCGTTTCCTCCAGCTCGTCAAGGTTTGTGGGCGCCTCAGCGATGGCGCGATGGATCGACTCAATCTCGCTAACGATGCGCATCCGGCGCAGTGTGCCCATGAGGAGGCCCGTCACCCGCAGCACCATGGAGTTGGAGTTGACCCGCTTCCGTGGACGGTTAGCGGGTAGGGATCAGTTGTTCTCGGCCATGGCTCTGGCTTCGTATTC
>JAIEOO010000143.1 GCA_019750475.1 Acetobacteraceae bacterium
GGGCGCGGCGGCAGCGGCGGCCGCGTCCAGGCGGCGAGCTTCGCCACGGCGCGCAGCCCCGGCACCACGCCGCTCAGCAGCGCGACGCCGGACCCGCGCAGCACCGCGGCCTGATCGGTGCGGAAGGTGCCCGCGCGCGTCGCCAGCGCGTAGAAGGGCTTTCCCGCATCGCGCGCGGCGTCCGCCAGCATATGGGCGTAGGGCAGGTCCTCCTCCGGCCCGTCGAGCGGGTGGCCATCCATCCCGTCCATGGTGAAGGCGACGGCGTCGCAGCGCGGCGAGGCGCCGAGGACCTTCAGCGCGTGCGGGTAGTTCACCTCCGCCTGGCCGTTGCCCCAAGCGTCGAGCGGGTTGCCGTCGCCCGGCACCGCGCCGATCACGCGCGCCACCGCCGCGCGGTCTCCCTCCGTCAGCGGATCGAGGCGCAGCCCCGTCCGTTCCGCGAGGTCGAGGATGAGTTCCGCCTGCCCGCCCGATCCCGTCACGACGGCGAGGCGGTTGCCAGCGGGCAGGAAACGGCCCTGCGCCGCGGCCAGCACCTCGGTCAGCTCGGTCAGATCCTCCACCTCGATGGCGCGGTGCGCGCGCAGCAGCGCCGCGAAGGCCGGGGCCTCGCCCGCCAGCCCGCCGGTGTGGCTCGCCACGGCCTCGGCGGCGCGGGCGGACTTGCCGGCCTTGAGCACCACCACCGGCTTGCCCAGCGCCGCCGCGCGATCCAGCGCCGCGACCAGCCGCTCCGGCTGCCGCGACGTCTCCAGGAACATGGCGACGACGCGCGTCGCCGGGTCCTCGATCACGTCGGACAGAACGTCCTCGGCGGTCAGCACCATCTCGTTGCCGGTGGAGACGATGTGGCTGAAGCCGAAGCGCCGGCAATCCGCGGCCAGGCCGATGCAGATGGAACCGCTCTGCGAGATGAGGGCGACATCGCCGCGCACGCGTTCCGGCTCGAACACCTCGTGCAGGTAGGTGCTGGCGCGGGCGTGCGGGCTCAGCGTGCCCATGCCGTTCGGGCCGCAGAGCAGCATCCCGTGCTCCCGCGCGACGCCCATCGCCGCGTCCGCCCGGCGGCGCCCCTCCTCCGTCCCGGCTTCGGAGAAGCCCGCGGAATAGATCACCGCCGCCTTGGCGCCGCGCGCGGCGGCCTCGGCCAGCGCCTCCACGGCCCGGTCCGCGCCCAGGCAGAGGGCGACGACATCGGGCGCCTCCGGCAGCTCCGCGACCGACGCGACGCAGGGCACGCCCAGCACCGAGGGCAGCCGCGGATGCACCGGCCAGACCGGGCCGGCGAAGCCCATCCGCGCGAGGGAGGCCATGATCGCCCGCCCCGGGGAGGGCTTCTCCGACGCGCCCACCACCGCGATGGAGCGCGGGGCCAGCAGGGGTCGCAGCCGCACGCGCTCAGCCCTTCGGCTTGAAGTGCCCCGCCCGCCAGGCGAGCGCCGCCTTCAGCCCGTCCGCGGCCGCGATGCGGTTGAATTCGCGGCCCACCTCCGTCTCGGTGGCGTAGAGCGTCGAGATGACGTCGAGCCCCGCATGCAGCGCGTTGCGGAAGCCCGCCGCCTCCAGCCCGCGTTTCAGCGCCAGCTTGGTGCGCGTCAGCGCCTCGGGCGAGATCCGCGCCAGCCGCTCGGCGTATCGCACGGTGAAGTCCCGAAGCTCCGCCGCCGGCACGACGCGGTTGACCAACCCCCATTCCAGCGCGGTCGCCGCGTCGATGGCGTCGCCGAAATAGAGAAACTCCCGCGCGCGGCGGAAGCCGGCGATCCAGGGCATGACGAAGACCGGTCCGGTGTTGGAGAAGCGCACCTCCGGCTCGGCGAATCTCGCATCCTCCGCCGCGATGACGAGGTCGCAGGCCATGGCCATCTGGCAGCCGCCGCCGAGCACGTGGCCCTGCACCGCCGCGATGACGGGCTTCGACACCTCGAAGGGCATCATCTCGGCCCGCAGGCTCTCGTTCAGCTGGGACCACCAGAGCCAGGCATCGGTGCCGCCATCCTCGTCCTCCTCCGCGTCGAGGTCGTGGCCGGCGCAGAAGCTGCGGCCCTCGCCGCGCAGCACGACGACGCTCGCCTCCGGGTCCCGGTCGGCACGCCAGAAGGCTTCGACCAGCATGCCCTTCATCCGGTCGCTGATGGCGTTGAGCTTCTGCGGCCGGTTCAGCACCACATGCCCGACGCGGCCTTCCCGCACATAGAGAACCGGGTCTCCGTCCATGGTGCCTCCTCTTCGTTGCGCGGGAGGATGCGTCGAACAGGGTTGAATGTCACTCAAAAAAGCCCCTAGGCTCCATCCCAAGGCCGGGCGACCCGGCCGCGCAGGAGGGTCCGGGGATGCTGACGAGGCGCGATCTCGGCTTGGTTCTGGCGGGTGCCGGTTCGGCGACGGCCGCGCATGGCCAGACCCCCTTGGCCCAGGCCCCCTTCCCCGACCGCCCGGTGCGGCTGCTGGTCGGCTTCCCGCCCGGCGGCACGGTGGACACCATCGCCCGCATCATCGCGCCGCCCATCTCGGCCCGCCTCGGCCAGCCGCTCGTCATCGAGAACCGGGGCGGCGCCGCCGGCGTGCTCGCGGTGGAGGCGACGGCCCGCGCGGCGCCCGACGGCCACACCATCATCCTCGCCTCGGCCGGGGCGCTCGCGGTCATCCCGCACATGCAGTCGAACATGCCCTACGACGTGTTCCGGGACATCGCGCCCGTCAGCCGCGTCGTCTCGACGCCGCAGCTCCTCGTCGTCGGGCGGCATGTCGCGGCGCAGTCGGTGCAGGATCTGGTGCGCCTGGCGCGGGAGCGCCCGGGGCGGCTCACCTTCGGCTCAACCGGCAGCGGCAGCACGCTCCACCTCGCGGGCGAGCTGTTCAGGATGCGCGCCGGCATCGACATCCTGCACGTGCCCTATCGCGGCGGCGCGCCGGCCGTGACGGCAATGCTCGCGGGCGAGATCGACATGCTGCTCGTGGATATCCCGGTCGTCATGGCGCATGTGCAGAGCGGCGCCTTCCGCGCGCTCGCGCTCGCGGCCGAGCGCCGCATCGGCGTCCTGCCGGAGGTTCCCACCATCGCCGAGGCCGGCGTGCCCGGCGTGGTGGCGGAGGGCTGGTACGCCGCCTACGCCCCCGCCGGCACGCCCGCGCCGCGCATCGCGACGCTGAACCGCGCCATCGCCGAGGGCCTGGCGCTGGAGGAGACGCAGCGGGCGCTGGCGAACCTGGGCGGCGTCGTCCAGGCGAGCAGCCCCGAGGATCTCACGGCCTTCCTCCGCGCCGAGCACGCGAAGTGGGGCGAGGTCGTCCGCGCCTCCGGCGCCACCATGAACTAGCGCGCCCGCCACTCCACCAACCGGGACCAGCCCGAAGCCGAACGGAACCGCGATGAAGATCACCGACCTCTCCCACCTGATGAACGTCCACACGCCCGGCTGGGTCGGCTATGCCGGCAACCAGATGTACTACGCGCAGAACCTGCAGACGAAGATGATCGTCGCGCAGCGCATCGACACGGCGCTGCATGTCGGCACCCACATCGACGGCGCCATGCACGGCACGGACGGCATGGGCGACATGGCCTCCTACCCGCTCGACTTCCTCATCGGCCCGGGCTGCGTCGTGGACGTGTCGCAGCACATGGACGACTGGGGGATGATCACGCCGGCCATGCTGGAAGCGGCGCCGGTCGAGATCCGCGAGGGCGACATCCTCATCATCCACACCGGCTGGCACCGCTACTGGGAGGGCAAGCCCCAGCAGGATCTCGTGCGCTATTTCTGCATGCATCCCGGCGGCGGGATCGAGCTGCTGGAGTGGATGCTGAAGAAGAAGATCAAGTGGTTCGGCGTGGATTGCGGCTCGGGCGACCACTCCATGAACACCTCCATCCGTAACATGCGCCCCGACCTCGCCAGGCGCTTCGAGGACCAGGTTGGCATGTCCTGCGCCGAGTATTTCGGCACCTACGAATACGTCCACAAGAAGTCCGGCCGGAAGGTGAAGGAGGACATGTTCCCCTTCCACGCCTACGCCTTCCAGGAAGGCCTCATCCACGCCGAGAACGTGGGCGGCGACATCGAGCTGGTGCTGAACCAGCGCGGCCTGATCGGCGCCTTCCCCTGGCGCTACGAAGGGCTCGAGGCCTGCCCCTGCCGCATCCTCGTCATCCAGGACACCGACGAGAAGGTGGAGGCCGTGGGCGACGTGGCGAAGGCGATCTTCACGCGGCGCTTCGGATGAAGGGGCGCCGGGGATGATCGCCCGCCGCGCCCTGCTCGCCGCCGCCGGCGCCGTGCTCGCGGCGCCGGCGCTCGCCTTCCCCGACCGCCCGGTGACGATGATCATCCCCTACGGCGCGGGCGGCTCCAACGACGTGCTCGGGCGCGCCATGGCGCCCGAGATGGCGGCGTTCCTCGGCCAGCCCGTGGTGGTGGAGAACCGCCCGGGCGCCGGCGGCAACATCGGCGCCGCCTTCGTGGCGCAGCAGGCGCGGCCGGACGGGCACACGCTGCTGTTCACGGCGTCCGGCCTCGCCTCCTCCGTCTCGCTCTCCCAGCTCGCCTTCGATCCGGTCCGCGATCTCGCCCCGGTGGCGGGCGTCGGCGCCATCCCGTCCGTGCTGGTCGTGCCGCCCAACTCGCCCATCCGCAGCTTCCAGGAGTTCCTGGCCGCGGCGCGGCGCGGCAACCTCAACTACGGCTCCTCCGGTCCGGGGACGGGCACGCATCTCGGGATGGAGCTGCTGGCGGCGGAGGCCGGCATCCAGCTCACGCACGTCCCCTATCGCGGCGGTTCGGCCGCGATCTACACCGACCTCATCGCCGGCCGGCTCGATGCCATGCTGGATATCCTGGGCGCCGGCGCGGCCCGCGCGCGGCAGGGCCAGGCGCGGGCGCTCGGCGTCACCTCGGCCGAGCGCGTGGCGGAGTTCGGCGACATCCCGACCGTCGCGGAGCAGGGGCTGCCGCGCTTCGCCTTCGCCACCTGGTTCGGCTTCTTCGCCCATGCGGGCACACCGCCCGCGGCGCTCGCGCGGCTCGAGCAGGCGGCCGCGCGCGCCATCGCCACCCCCGCGATCCAGCAGCGGCTGCGCGAGGGCGGCGCGATCCCCATCCCGGCGGACGCCGCCGGCTTCGGCGCCTATTTCCGGGAGGATGTGGAACGCTGGGCCGCCCTGCTGCGGGCCGGGCGGATCCAGCGCCTGACGGAGTGACGCGCCTCAGAACCCGACGAGGTCGCCGCCCTTCAGCTTGAGCATCGCGCGCGCCTCGGCGGGCGTCGCGATCTCCAGGCCGAGTTCCTCCAGGATGCGGCGGATCTTCGCCACCTGCTGCGCGTTGCTGGTGGCCTGCTTCCCCGGCGAGATCCAGAGGCTGTCTTCGAGCCCGACGCGCACGTTGCCGCCCATCATGCCGGCCATGGTGGTGAAGCTCATCTGATGCCGCCCGGCCGCCAGCACCGACCACACCATCTGGTCGCCGAACAGGCGATCCGCCGTCTCCTTCATGAAGAGCAGGTTCCGCGGCTCCGCCCCGATGCCGCCCAGGATGCCGAAGATCGTCTGCACGAAGAGCGGCCCCTCGACCACGCCGCGGTCGAGCATGTGCGCCAGGTTGTAGAGGTGGCCCACGTCGTAGCACTCGAACTCGAAGCGGGTGCCGTGCGTCTTGCCCAGCTTCTCGACGATCTGCTCGATGTCCTGGAAAGTGTTGCGGAAGATGTGGTTCACCGTCCGCTCCAGGTAGGGCTTCTCCCAGGCGAACTTCCAATCCTTCACCCGCGCCGCGGCGCCCGAGATGTTGAAGTTCATCGAGCCCATGTTGAGCGACGCCATCTCCGGCTTCGCCAGCAGGGGCGCCGCCAGGCGGTCATCCACCGTCATGTTCATCCCGCCGCCCGTCGTGATGTTGATGACGGCGTCGGTGCTCTGCTTGATCACGGGCAGGAACTGCATGAACAGCGCCGGATCGGGCGAGGGCTCGCCCGTCTCGGGGTCGCGCGCGTGCAGGTGGATGATGCTCGCCCCGGCTTCGGCCGCGGCGATGGACTGCGCCGCGATCTCCTGCGGCGTGATCGGCAGGTGCGGCGACATGGATGGGGTGTGGATCGCGCCCGTCACGGCGCAGGTGATGATGACCTTCTGGGGCATGGCGCTTCCTCCCGCTCGCTCTCGGCCGGGATGGTGACGCGACTGGCCGCCGCTGGGGAGAGGGGGTCAGGCAGGCAGGACGGGCACGCCGTAGGCGGCAAGGCGGCGGTCGCTCGTTACCAGGGTGAGGCCTTCGTGGAGGGCCTGGGCCAGCAGCATCCGGTCGAACGGGTCACGGTGCGGCCCAGGTGCGGCGAGCCCCGCATGTGCCAGGACATGCGTGTCCGCGACGGGCAGCAGGCGCAGGTTTGAGGCCAGCACGCCAGCTTTCACGATCGGCGCGGATGTCTCGAGCTTGCCGATGCGATGCTTGATCTCGACCTCCCAGAGCGATACGACGCTGACCCAGCCCTCCACCCCGGCTGCCGCGAGCTTCGCCCGAACCAAGGGTGGGATGGCGTGACTGTCGTCGAGCAGGCGGAGCACCACATTGGTGTCCAGCAGATACCTCATCCGCCGTCTTCGCCGTACATCGCTGCGATGACGGCCCGCCAGGCGGGATCGTCGGCGTCGTCGTCCGGTATCGGGCCGATCTGCCCGCGGAGGACGCCGAACCGGATGCCTGGCGCCGCGCCCTCGACCGGCACCAGCTTGGCCACTGGCTTGCCACGGCGCGTGATGGTCACTTCCTCCCCCGCCTCGACCCGGTCGAGGAGCTCGGAGAGCTTGGCCTTCGCGGTGTAGGTGTCGGTGATCGCGCCCATGGCGGGCATCTAGTCAGGCGACCTGACCAGGTTCAACCCTATTCGTGCCGCAGCGCCACGATGGGGTCGAGCTTCGCCGCCCGGCGCGCCGGCCAGTAGCCGAAGAACAGCCCCGTCAGGCCCGAGACCGCGACCGCCAGACCCACCGCGTCCCACTGGATCAGCACGGGCCAGCCGCCCCAGGCGCTCATGCCATGCGCGAGGCCGATGCCGACCAGCACCCCCGCCGCCCCACCCAGCAGCGCGAGCAGCACCGCCTCCAGCAGGAACTGGCGCAGGATGTCCCGCCGCCGCGCGCCCACGGCGAGGCGCAGCCCGATCTCCCGCGTGCGCTCCGTCACCGAGACCAGCATGATGTTCATCACGCCGATGCCCCCCACCAGGAGCGACACAGCCGCGACGGCCGCGAGCAGCAGCGAGAGCGTCCGCGCCGATGCGTCGCGCGTGGCGGCGATCTCCGACAGGTTGCGGATGTTCACCGTGTCGGGCTCGTTCGCCGCGACGCGGTGGCGCTGGCGGAAGAACTGCCGGAGCTGCTCCTCCACGTCGGCCATGCTCTCGCCTTCGTGGACCTTGACGGAGATGCTGCCGACCGCGCGGGCGAAGGCGCGCGACGCGCCCATCACGCTGCGCCGCGCCGTCCAGTAGGGCATGACGACCACGTCGTCCTGGTCCTGCCCCATGGGGTTCTGGCCCTTGCGGCCGAGCACGCCGATCACCTCGAAGGGCGTCGCGCGCACCCGGACCTCGCGGCCCACGGGGTTCTCGTCGCCGAACAGGTTCTCGGCGACGGTCTGGCCGATCAGCACCACCTTGCGGCCGCCGGCGGCCTCCTCCTCGGTGAAGAAGCGCCCCTCGGCCACCTGCCACTCATGCGCCACGAACCAGGCCGGGTCGGTGCCGTTGACCCAGGTGGACCAGTTCTGGTTGCCGTTCACCACCTGCATCTGCTGGCGGATCGTCCCGGCCGCGACCTCGACCGAGGGAATCTCGCGCGGAATGGCCTGGGCGTCGTCCCAGCTCATGTTCGGCCGCTGCCCGGCGCCGAGCGAGACGCCGCCCAGGCGCACATTGGCGCCCCAGACCAGCAGCAGGTTCGCGCCGAGCGACTGGATCTGCGACAGCACCTGCTGCCGCGCCCCCGCCCCCACCGCCACCGTGACGATGACGGCGGCGACGCCGATGAAGATGCCGAGCGAGGTCAGCGCCGCCCGCAGCTTGTTGGCCGCGAGCGCCGAGAGCGCGGCGAAGGCGGCCTCTCCCAGCGAGAGGCCGGAGCGCGCCGGCGGCAGCGGCGGCAGGGGCTGCGGCAGCGCCTCCGTCGCCGGGGCCGGCGCGGCCTTGGCGGGGGACAGCTCGTTCACGCGAAGGGCACCCCGAGCATGGCGGCGGCGTCCACCGGCGGGTAGCGCGTGTCCTCGAACAGCTTGCCGTCGCGGAAACGCAGCGTCCGCCCGGCGAAGGCGGCGACATCGGCGTCGTGGGTGACGCACAGGATCGAGACGCCCGCGCGGTTCAGCGCCTGGAACAGCGCCATGATCTCGAGGCCCGTGCGGCTGTCGAGGGCGCCCGTGGGCTCGTCGGCGAGCAGCAATTCCGGCCCCGTGGCCAGGGCGCGGGCGATGGCGACGCGCTGCTGCTGCCCGCCCGAGAGCTGCGACGGCGTGTGGTGGATCCGCTGGCCGAGGCCCACGCGCTCCAGCGCCATCACCGCGCGGTCCCGCCGGATGCGGCGCGGCACGCCGCGATACATCAGCGGCATCGCGACATTGGTCAGCGCGTCCGAACGCGGCAGCAGGTGGAAGGACTGGAAGACGAAGCCGATCTTGCGGCCGCGCAGCTCCGCCAGCCGGTCGGGCGGCAGGCGGGACACGTCCTCCCCGGCCAGGCGATAGGTTCCGCGCGTCGGCTGGTCGAGGCAGCCGATGAGGTTCAGGAAGGTGCTCTTGCCCGAGCCCGAGGGGCCCATCGCCGCGACGAACTCGCCCGGGGCGATGGTCGTGTCCACGCCGTCGAGCGCCTTCACCACACCTTCGCCCGAGGGGTAGTGGCGCGAAAGATCGCGCGTCTCGATCAGCCAGCCGCCAGCGGGCGGCGACGGCGCCAAGGTCTCGGGCAGCGCGTCCATCAGAAGAGCGGCCGCGCCGGCGCGGCGCCGCGCGGCGCCGCGGCGCGCTCGGTGCCGACCACCACCTGCATGCCGGGCCTGAGGTCGCCCGACAGCACCTCCGTCACCGTGCCATCGGTCAGCCCGGTGCGGATGCTGACGGCGCGCGGCGGCTGCCCCTCCTCGGCCACGTGGACCGTGCCCGGCGTGCCCTGCTGCCCGCGCGCGCCCCGCGCGGCGGCGAGGCGCGAGCGCTGCTC
>JAIEOO010000163.1 GCA_019750475.1 Acetobacteraceae bacterium
CCCCGGGCCTCGCCGTGCCGGCCGCGTGACCGGACGGGATGATGCCGTGCCGGCGGGTGCCGCGGTGCTGGAGGCGTTGCGCGCGCGCATCGAGGCCGCGACGGGTCGCCCGGTGCCGGGGTTCGACCCGCGGGACGGCGGCACCGGCGCGCGGCTGCTCCTGCTGCTGGAGACGCCGGGACCGCGGACCCGCCCGGGCGACCTCGTCACCCGCGACAAGCCGACGCCGACCGGTTCCAATCTCCGCCGCTTCCTGGGCGAAGCCGGCCTGGCGCGCGAGGACATGATCCTGTGGAACGCCGTGCCCTGGCTGATCCACGCCGAGGGCGCCCGCAACCGCGCCCCCCGGGCGGCGGAGCTGCGCGCGGGCCTCGGCTTCCTCCCCGGCCTGCTCGATGCTCTGCCGCGCCTGCGCGTCGCGGTGCTGGCCGGGCGCTTCGCCGCCGCGGCGGAGCCGGTGATCGCGGCGGCGCGGCCCGAGCTGGCCGTGCTGCGCATGCCCCACCCCTCGCCCACCATCGTCTGCACGAGCCCCGCCATCCCCGCGCGCATCCGCGCCACCCTCGCCGAGGCCGCCCGCCGGCTCGCGCCGTAGGTGCGCCTCCGCACCGAACGGATGGTCGCGCTCGCGGGCGGCAGGTAGCTGTGGCGGATGGACGCGCCGCCCAAGCTCTCCCTCCGCGCCTTCGGCCTGCTCGGGCTGCTGGCGGTGCTCTGGGGCGGGTCGTTCCTCTTCGTCGGCGTCGCGGTGCGGGAATGGCCGCCCTTGCCGATCGTGCTGGCCCGCGTGGCGGTGGCGGCGCTCGCGCTCTGGGCGGTGGTGTGGCTGCTGCGGCTGCCGGTGCGGCGGGACGCGGCGGCCTGGCGGGCGCACCTCGTCATGGGGACGCTGAACGGCGCGCTGCCCTTCACGCTGATCGTCTGGGCGCAGGGCGTGCTGCCGGCGGGCGCGGCCTCCATCCTCAATGCCACGACGCCGCTCTGGGCCGTGCTGCTGGCCCATGCCCTGTCGGTCGAGCGCGCGACGGCCGCGCGCGTGATCGGCGTGGTCGTGGGCTTCGCCGGCGTCGCCGTGATGGCCGGGGCCGATCCCCGCGCCATGCCGCCGCTCGCGGTCGCGGCGATGCTGGGCGCGACGCTCAGCTACGGCCTCGCGGGGATCTGGGGCCGGCGCTTCCGCGCGCTGGAGATTCCGCCGCTCGTCGCCGCGGCGGGGCAGGTGAGCGTCGCGGCGCTCCTCGTCGCGCCGCTCGCGCTCTGGGTGCAGCCCCCGGCGGATTGGCCCTCCGCCGCCACCGCTGGGGCGCTGCTCGCGCTCGCGCTGCTGTCCACGGCGCTCGGCTATCAGCTCTACTTCCGGATCCTGGAGCTGGCGGGGCCGGTGAACCTGCTGCTCGTGACCCTGCTGATCCCGCCCGTCGCGATCGGGCTCGGCTGGGCGGTGCTCGGGGAGAGGCTCGGGCCACAGCACGCGGTGGGCCTCGTGGCCATCGCCCTCGGCCTCCTGATCCTGGACGGGCGTTGGCTGCGCCTCAGGCGGTGAAGGCGCCGCCCCGGATCTCCCGCACCAGCTTGGCGCGGATCGCGTCGGCGAAATCCTCGTAGTCGCGGCAGTCCAGGGCGAAGGCGCCAGGGCCGCCGATCACCTCCTCGCGGTAATGGGTCAGCAGGTCCGGCTCCTCGTTGAGGATGGCGAGGCCGTTGATGGTCACGCCCGCCGCCACGCCGACGTCGCGCGCGGGGCCGGGCGGTGGCCCGCGGTTGCTGCGTCCGTCCCCCGAGACATCCACCACCTGGCGCGTGGCCTCGGCCGGACAGCGGGCCAGCAGCCCCAGCGCGGCGGCGAGGCCCGCGCCGAGCGCCGTCGCCCCTGGCCGGGGCAGGCGCGGCGCGTCGAGCAGGGCGGCCGCGATGGAGGCGGCATCCGCCGGCGAGGACAGGCGGGCCCAGGGCAGGGCGACATCGGTCGCGTCGGACCAGAAGAGGCAGGCGACCGCGATGGCGCCGCGGCGGCCCCCCGTGGCCAGGGCCTGGACGCCCTCGTCGCGGAAGGCGGCGGCGAGGCCGCCGACCATCAGCGCGAACTCGTCGAAATCCACGCTCGCCGAGACGTCCACGGCGAGGCACAGGGCAAGGTCCACCGGCTCCATCGTCGCATCCTCGGCGCCGCCGGACGCGGAGGAAAGCGCCGATGTCAGAGGGCCGGCTGCAGCTGCGCCGGGCTGGCCCTTCGGGCGGGCGCGGCCGGCGCGGCGTCGCGCACGATGTAGCCGCGGCCCCAGACGGTCCCGATCACGTTGTCGGCGCCCGCCTGCAGCAGCTTCTTGCGCAGCTTGCAGATGAAGACGTCGATGATCTTGCTGTCGGGCTCGTCCATGCCGCCATAGAGGTGGTCGAGGAAGTTCTCCTTCGAGAGGACCGAGCCCCGGCGCATCACCAGCAACTCGAGGATTGCGTATTCCTTGCCGGTGAGGTGGACCGGCCGGCTGTTCACCGAGACCTCCTTCGCGGAGAGGTCGAGCGAGACGTCCCCGACCTGGACCTTGGGCTGCGCGAAGCCGCGCGAGCGGCGGATCATCGCCTGGAGGCGGGCCAACAGCTCATCCGGGTCGAAGGGCTTGGCCAGGTAGTCGTCGGCCCCGGCCGAGAGGCCGCGGACCTTGGACTGGGAGCGGCCGATGGCGGAGAGCATGAGGATGGGCGCCTCGATCCGGGCGGCGCGGAGGCGGGACACCACCTCGAACCCTTCCATGTCGGGCAGCATGAGGTCCACGATGCAGGCGTCGTAGTCGTAGAGCTTGGCGAGTTCGAGCGCCTCGACGCCGCAATCGGCCACGTCCACGATCATGCGCGCCCGTTGGAGCTGGAAGGCGATGCCACGGGCGGCGGCGCGGTCGTCTTCGACGAGGAGAATACGCATCGGAGGTTGATCCTTCACACGTCCTGCGTGTGTTGGTTTACCCGTCTGATGCGAGATTGCCAAGCCCAGATACAACTCAGGGTTGGTTTATTTTTTGTTCTGCCGAGATTCAAGAAAAAAGCGGGGCGGCCGAAGCCGCCCCGCCAGGCTGGAGCCGTTCCCACCCATGTGGAGACGGCTCCAGGGGATCACTCCTCGCCGGCCAGCTCGCGCCGGCGGCGGATGGCCGCGCCCAGGATGTCGCCGAGGGAGGCGCCGCTGTCGGCCGAGCCGTACTCGCGCACGGCCTCGCGCTCCTCCTCGATCTCCTTGCCCTTGATGGTCAGGGTCAGGCGGCGGGCGGCGCGGTCCACGGCGGAGATGCGCGCATCCACCTTCTCGCCCACGGCGAACTTGTCGGGGCGCTGGTCCTGGCGGTCGCGCGCCAGCTCGGCCCGGCGGATGAAGCCGGTCAGCACGTCGTCTACCTTCACCTCGATCCCGTTGGACTCGATCTTGGTGACGGTGCAGGTGACGATGTCGCCCTTCTTCACGCGGTCCAGCACCTCGGCGGCCGGATCGGCCTCGAGCTGCTTGATACCGAGCGAGATGCGCTCCTTCTCGGCGTCCACGTCGAGGACCTTGGCCTTCACCGTGTCGCCCTTGCGGAACTGGGCGATCGCCTGCTCGCCCGGGATCTCCCAGGAGAGGTCGGACAGGTGGACCATACCGTCGATGTCGGGGCCGACGCCGATGAACAGGCCGAACTCGGTGATGTTGCGGACCTCGCCCTCGATCACGCTGCCCAGCGGATGCTGCTCCAGGAACAGCTCCCACGGGTTGCCCTGGGCCTGCTTGAGGCCGAGCGAGATGCGGCGCTTCGGCTCGTCCACGTCGAGGATCATCACGTCCACCTGCTCGGAGGTGGAGACGATCTTGCCCGGATGGACGTTCTTCTTCGTCCAGGACATCTCGCTCACATGGACGAGGCCCTCGACGCCCGGCTCCAGCTCCACGAAGGCGCCGTAGTCGGTGATGTTGGTCACGCGGCCCGAGAAGCGGGCGTTGACCGGGTACTTGAGCGCCACGCCGTCCCACGGATCGGCCATGAGCTGCTTCATGCCGAGGGAGATGCGCTGCGTCTCCTGGTTGAAGCGGATCACCTGCACCTTCACCTGCTGGCCGATGGTCAGGGCCTCGCTCGGGTGGTTGATGCGGCGCCAGGCGATGTCCGTGACGTGCAGCAGGCCGTCCACGCCGCCCAGGTCCACGAAGGCGCCGTAGTCGGTGATGTTCTTCACCACGCCGTCGAGGATCATGCCCTCCTTCAGGCCCTGGACGAGCTCGGCGCGCTGTTCGGCGCGGGTCTCTTCCAGCACGGCGCGGCGGGAGACGACGATGTTGCCGCGGGCGCGGTCCATCTTGAGGATCTGGAAGGGCTGCGTCTGGCCCATCAGCGGCCCGACGTCCCGCACCGGGCGGATGTCCACCTGCGACCCGGGGAGGAACGCCACCGCGCCGCCCAGGTCCACGGTGAAGCCGCCCTTCACGCGGCCGAAGATCGTGCCGTTCACGCGCTGGTTGGCGCTGAAGGCCTTCTCCAGGTTGGTCCAGGCTTCCTCGCGGCGCGCCTTCTCGCGCGACAGGACGATGGAGCCGTCCTTGTCCTCGTAACGCTCGACGAAGAGGTCGACGACGTCGCCGGCCTGGATCTCGGGCTTCTGGCCCGGGGCGGCGAATTCCTTGAGGGGGACGCGCCCCTCGCTCTTGAGCCCGACATCCACGACCGCGAAGTCATCATCGATGCGGATGATGCGGCCGGTGACGACGGAACCGGCGAAGCCGGTGTTGGCGCCCATCATCTCATCGAGAAGGGCGGCGAAGTCCTCTTTTCCCCCACGGTCGGCGAGGGCGGTGGCAGAAGCCATGTAGCTTGGGTGTCCTGGGTGGGCGGGGCCATCGGCCCCGTGGTCCGGTCCTGCGCCGCGGGGCGAACCCGCCACGTCTTGCGGCCGTTCCGCGTCATCGCGGGGGCATCGGCCGCCTGGGGTCGGGGCGCGTCACGGTCCGCCACCCATCCGGCCCGCCAAGCCGTCGCCAGCTTGAACGTGGGGTGAGCCACCCCACAAACGGGCATGGCGGGGACATGCCCCGCCACGTGGCGCCTATGTCAGGCGGCGCGATGCCGCAGTCAAGCGGAAAGCGACTCGGCCCCCGGGATTCCGAGCGATCTCAGCCGCCCGCGCACCAGGCGCACCGCGGCCTCCAGGGCCGCGGCGGCATCGAGGGCCGTCGTATCGAGCAGCAGGGCGTCCTCGGCCGGCTTCAGGGGGGCCGTGGCGCGCCCCGCGTCCCGCGCGTCGCGCTCGGCCATCTCGGCCCGCACGGCGTCGAGCTCGGCCGCTTCCCCGCGGGCCACGCGCTCGCGCCAGCGGCGCTCCGCCCGGGCTTCCGCGCTGGCCGTCACGAAGAGCTTCACCGGGGCGTCGGGGAACACGACCGTGCCGATGTCCCGCCCGTCGAGCACCGCGCCCTGGCTGCGGCCGAAGCGCCGCTGGAACTCGAGCAGCGCGGCACGCACGCCGGGGACGGCCGCGACCGTGCTCGCGGCCCGGTCCACCTCCGCCCGGCGGAGGTCGGTCCGGGCGAGGTCCGCCGCGGTCAGGGCCTCGGCCGCCACGGTGGCGGCCAGCGCGTCCCGCGGATCGGCCCCGCCATCGAGCACCCGCGCGCCGACCGCGCGGTAGAGCAACCCGGTGTCGAGGTAAGGCAGCCCGAACCCCTGCGCGAGCGCCCGCGCCAGCGTGCCCTTCCCCGCCGCCGCCGGCCCGTCCACGCAGATGATCAGCGGGGTCATGCCGCCTCCGATCGCCGGAGGGCGCAGCGCAGCGAGCACCGAAGGCGTGAATCGGCGGCCCCACGCGCCCCCGATCGCCGGAGGGCGCAGCGCAGCGAGCACCGAAGGCGTGAATCGGCGGCCCCACGCGCCCCCGATCGCCGGAGGGCGCGGCGCGGCGAGCGCCGAAGGCGTGAACCGGCGGCGATCACGCGTCCTCGATCGCGGTGCCGCCCGCCGCGCGGTTCAGCAGGCCGACGAAGCCCGGGAAGCTCGTCGCGATGAAGGCGCCGTCGTCCACCGTGACCGGCGCCTTGGCCGCGAGGCCCAGCACGAGGGCGCTCATCGCCAGGCGGTGGTCCATCTGGGTGGCGACGAGGCCGCCGCCCGCCGGCGGCGCGCCGGTGCCGTGCACCACCAGGTCGTCGCCGTCGATCTCGGCGCGGATGCCGTTGGCCGCCAGCAGCGCGGCCGTCCCGGTCAGCCGGTCGCTCTCCTTCACCCGCAGCTCGGCGAGGCCGCGGAAGCGGCTCGTGCCGCGGGCGAGCGACGCCGCGACCGCGAGGATGGGATACTCGTCGATCATCGAGGGCGCGCGTTCGGCCGGCACGTCCACCCCGCGGAGTTCGCCCGCCTTGATGACGAGGTCGCCCACCGGCTCCCCGCCTTCGGTGCGCGGGTTCGCCACGGTGAGCCCGGCCCCCATCTCCCGCAGCGTGGTGAAGAGGCCGGTGCGCAGCGGGTTGAGCCCCACATTCTCGACCACGAGGCGCGAGCCCGGGACGATCAGCGCCGCGACGACGAAGAACGCCGCCGAGGACGGGTCCCCCGGCACCTGGACGGGCGCGGCCCGCAGCTCCGGCTGGCCGGTCAGGTGCACGACGCGGCCATGGCCCTGCACCTCCACCAGCACGGTCGCCCCGAAGTGGCGCAGCATGTTCTCGGTGTGGTCGCGCGTCGCCTCGGATTCGGTCACGCGGGTGATGCCGGGGGCGCAGAGGCCGGCCAGCAGGCAGGCGCTCTTCACCTGGGCGGAGGCGACGGGAAGCGTGTAGTCGAGCGGCAGCGGGTCCCGCGCGCCCTCGACCGCCAGCGGCAGCCGTCCCCCGTCGCGGGTCAGGAAGCGGGCGCCGGTGGCGGCGAGCGGCTCGGTCACGCGCTTCATCGGGCGCTTCCGCAAGCTGGCGTCGCCCGTCATCACGGCGAAGAGCGGATGGCCGGCGAGCAGCCCGCAGATCAGCCGCGCCGCCGTGCCGCTGTTCCCCATGTCGAGCACGTCGGCGGGTTCCGTCAGGCCGCCGATGCCGCGCCCGGCGACGCGCCAGCGCCCCTCGCCCAGCCGTTCCACCTGGGCGCCGAGCAGGCGCATGGCGGCGGCGGTGCGCAGCACGTCCTCCCCCTCCAGCAGGCCCTCGATCATCGTGGTGCCGACCGCGAGGGCGCCGAACATGAGCGCGCGGTGGCTGATGGACTTGTCGCCCGGCACGCGCATCCGGCCCGACAGGGGCGCGGGCGCGGCCTTCGCGCGCAGCTTCTGGGGTGTCTCGGTCGCGGTCATGATGGCGGCGGTTTGACACCCGGCGGGGCGACGTGGCAATGCGCCCCGCCTGTTGCGGGGGCCTTGCCTCTCGCGGCCCCTGGAGTGATGCATTCATGGCGAAGCCGGAACTTGGTCTGAAGCGCGTCTGCGTCGCCTGCAGCGCGAAGTTCTACGACCTCACGCGGCAGCCCGCGATCTGCCCGAAATGCGGCACCGAGCAGCCGGCCGAGCAGCCCCGCCTGCGCCGCGCGCCGACCGTCATCCCCGACGAGAAGCTGAAGAAGCGCGCCACCTCGCCCGAGGCGGACACGGATGACGTGGATCTGGAGGATGTGGAGGCCGACCCCGCCCTCGAGGACGCCGACGAGCTGGACGACGAGGACGAGGCGATCGGCGAGGAGATCGAGGTCGAAGGCGACCGGGACGAGGAAACCTGATCCCTCACGCCGGTCGTCGGCCCGCGCCGCGACCGGCCGGGACAGCGCCTCGCGGCCCCGTCGGGGTTGCGCCGGTCCCCGGGTTGGGCAGCGTCCGGAGACGGGGGCTGCCTTTTTTCTTGCCCGGTCCCCCCGTCTCGCTCAGTCGCCCCGCGCTCGCGGCGGGGCTCCCGCGCCCCGCCCCTGGCTCCGGCGGCCGCCCGCCTACTCGAGCCGGATGTTCGCCACCCGGACCACCTCGCGCCACTTGTCGTTCTCGGCGGCGATGAAGCGGTCGAAGTCGGGGCCGTTCAGCGGCGAGGGGTTGGCGCCGATCTCGCGGAAGCGCGCCTGCGTCCCCGCCTCCGCCACCGCCTGCAGCGCGACCTCGGTGTAGCGGTCGAGGATGTGGCGCGGGGTGCGGCCCGGCGCCTGCAGGCCGAACCACGCCACCGCCTCGAAGCCCGGCACGCCGCTCTCCTGCACGGTGGGGGTGTCGGGCAGGGCGAACCAGCGCTCGCGGCTCGTCACCGCCAGGACGCGCAGCCGCCCCTCGCGGATATGCGGCAGGTAGGCGGGCAGGTTGTCGATCGCCACCTCGACGCGGCCGCCGAGCAGGTCGGGCATCAGGGCGCCGGTGCCGCGATAGGGCACGTGGTTGATGTCCACATTGGCGCGGAACTTCAGATACTCCCCGCACATATGGCCCGACGTGCCGTTGCCCGGCGTCGCGTAGTTCAGCCGCCCCGGCTGGCGCCGGGCGAGGGCCAGCAGCTCCTGGAAGCTGCCCGCGGCGACGCCCGGATGGACCACCACCGCGTTCGTCACCTGGTTGACCAGCGCCACCTGCGCGAGGTCCGTCCGCGGATCCCAGGCCAGGCGCGGGTAGAGGAACTGGTTGATGCTCGCCGTGCCGATGGTGCCCATCAGCAGGGTGTGCCCGTCGGGGTCCGCCTTGGCGACGGCTTCCGTCCCGACATTGCCGCCGGCCCCCGGGCGGTTGTCCACCACGAAGGACTGGCCCATCAGCGCGCCCATGCGCTCGGCCATGATGCGGGCGGAGACGTCCGTCGCCCCGCCGGCGGTGAAGGGCACGATGATCCGCACGGGACGCGTCGGATTCCAGCCCTGGGCCGCGGCGGCGGCGGGGAGGAGCAGCGCGGGCAGCGCGAGGGCGTGGCGGCGGGTGAGCGTCATGGGCGAAACCTCCGGCTCGCGCCGGATGGTCCTGACCCGAATCGGCCAGGGCGTGAATCCGACGCTCGACAATGCCCACACCGGCTTCGGCCTGACGACCGCCAGGGCGAAACCGCTGCGGGGTTGGGCCCGGCGGCTATCGGGGCCGGCCGGGCCCGTCAACCGGGAGCTGAACGGCGGGCGTGGGGCGCCCCGGGCCCATGCCCCACCCGCCGGGGCGGTCCTCTCCGGCGCGTCGGCCCGACCCGGAGAGCTGGAGCCCGGCCGATGCGCCGTCCCCGCCGACCGGCCCGCCGGGCTGACCGCCTGCGCCGACCCGACGAGGCCGGCGCGCCGTTGTGGCACGCGCCCCG
>JAIEOO010000062.1 GCA_019750475.1 Acetobacteraceae bacterium
CGCCGCCGTCTTGCCCTTCGTCGTCATAGCTCCATCCTCTCAAGGTCTGGGGCCTTCGACAAACCCGGGGCGGTTCACCGCCGCGCTCGCGCGCCGCTTGGCCCGCAACGCCGAGGCGGTCTGCTGCCACTATCTCTCCAACGGCCGGCGCGAGGGCCGCTGGTGGACCGTGGGCGATGTCGCCAACACGCCGGGGCGGAGCCTGTTCGTGCGGCTGCACGGGCCTGAGGCGGGCCGTGGCGCCGCCGGGAAGTGGACCGACGCCGCGACGGGCGAGCATGGCGACCTGCTGGACCTGATCGCCCGGGCGCGCGGTCTCGACAACCTGCGCGACGTGCTGGACGAGGCGCGGCGGTTCCTGAGCCTGCCCGCCCCGCAACGGCCCGAAGCGCGCGCGCCTGTCGCGGCCGGCTCGCCGGATGCGGCGCGTCGGCTGTTCCACGCCGGGCAGCCGATCAAGGGCACGCTCGCCGAGACCTATCTGCGCGCGCGCGGCATCACGTACCTGGATGATCTACCCGTGCTGCGCTTCCACCCGCGCTGCTACTACCGCGGGGACGAGAACGCGCCGGTCGAGACGTGGCCCGCGATGCTTGCCGCGGTGACGGACCTCGACGGCACGATCACCGGTGTGCACCGCATCTGGCTCGCGCGCGACGGTAGTGGCAAGGCGCCGATCGCGAGGCCGCGGCGCGCGATGGGCCACTTGCTCGCGAATGGCGTGCGGTTCGGAGTGGCTAACGATGTCGTCGTCGTTGGCGAAGGCATCGAGACGATGCTCGCGCTCCGCTGCGTCCTGCCCACCTTGCCGATGGTCGCTGCCCTGTCGGCGAGCCACCTCGCGGCGCTGGTCCTGCCGCGCGGTCTGCGCCGCCTCTACGTGGCGTGTGACAACGACGAGGCCGGCACGCGCTCCACTTCGCGCCTGGCCGAACGCGCGGAGCGGCAAGGCATCGAGACGGTCGTGCTCGCACCCCGCGCAGGCGATTTCAACGACGATCTGCGCCGCATTGGCCCGGTCGAGCTGGCTGCCTGTCTGCGGGTCCTGCTCGCACCGCAGGATGTCTCGTGGCTCCTGATCACCGATGGGCACTGAAGGGTGCTTGGCGACGTGCCTCGTCGTTGAGGCTGCGGTGTGGCGGGCGGAACCCGGGAGAAGCGCGAACGGGAACTCCGCTTATCGCCGCGCTCCCTGGCAAGCAAGATCAAGGCGTCAACCCAACAAGAATGCGGATGCCAAGCTAGGCGACGGTGATCCCCGGCCTGTAACCCCCGCCACCCAAACCCTCGAAGTCCCATTCATACACCGTCGTAGGCCCCAGGGCCTGATGCAGTTGGCCCAAGAAGAAGGCTAGCGTGTTGGGGCCAGCGAAGAACAGGTGAGCGTGTCGGCTGCTGCCCGTAGGCCCCGAGAGCGGGCGGGTCCGAGAAACCAAGCTCTCGGCGAGCTTCCAAGCATGGCGGCCACACGCCACAGCCCGCTGGGATGGACCACCGGCCGGCCGCGCATGGATAAGCGTGCGAACCCCGTGCGCGGAATTCGACAGATGGGCACGGACGGCCTCGCCTACGTCGTGTGTGAGGCTCACCGCTAGCGCCAATTCACCTCCAGTAGCGCCGGACTTGGCCTCGATATCGAACTCCCAGTCGGCCCAGGCCGGGTCGTCCGGTAAATCGGCAGCATGCCAGAAGCGACGCCCATCGGTGCGCTGCTCCATCTCAACGCGCCTGCCTGACTTCACGTTGAGCACGGCGCCAGCCGCGAACGCGAGCGATGCATGCGCATCGAGCACCAGTCTTACGCCTTCGACCTCGCGGGCTGTTTCGAGAAGGAACCGCTGAAGTGCCGGATGAATGAGTTGAGCCCAATCGGCCTCGCGCCGGACATAACGCCCATTGAAGTAAGGAACCAAGTTCAGCACGCGGTCGCACCTCGCCTCGATGTCGTCGATCGGGTGCATAAAGGACCGAACGCCTACGATGAGCGTCTGCGCTTCTCGCCGCGACTTCTCCAGCAGGCCTTCGCGCTGGCACATTTCGAGGAAGCCGCTTCGGTCAAACTCGACCCGCCCCTGTCCTTGCAGCTGCCCTGGTAGGCCATCGTAGACGTGACCCGCGCGATCATGCGGGACGCGCGCCATTCCGACGGCCAGGAAGCGGTCGTCAAGGCGCGCGCGCAACACCTCAAGGGATTCGGGCGTCTCGGCGATCACCAACGTCCTGACGAGCCGTGCCAGCGCGTCATCGTCGATGCCAAGGTGCTCCCGCCATTTCTTTCGGACAGCCCCCATCCGGCTGCGGTCAGTCGCTCCTTCGTACAGCCGGCCGAGGTCGATGGCGTCGCTGTTCTTGCTGACGACATCGCCAAGAGGGTCGCCGTGCTGGAGTCGCCAGTTGGTCACCAGATGAAACCGGCAGCCGTAGCCCTCAGGCGCGTGCTCGACCTGCGCGGCAAGGGCGCGCTCTAGGAACGAAAAGGAGGTCCCTCCCACAAAATCGGGATCGGTCAGGTCGGAGTGTCCGAAGGTCCCAGCGCGCACATGCCACTTGCACTGGATGAACTCGGTATAGACCGGCCGGTCCTCGTGGTCGCGCCGGGGCCTGGCCCGCGCATGATGGACCACGATGTCGTCGAAGCCCTTGGGCCCAATTTCGAAGGCCACTCGCTCGACGCTTGAGCCCGGCTTCAGCAGTTCGGAGGCGTGCAGCCAGAAGATGCGGGCCTGGAAGGCATCACCGCGCTGCCGCGCGAGTACGGCGCTGACCATGGAGCTGTCTTCCTCAACGCGTTGGGAAGTAGCGGCCCATGATCCGGGCCCACATCGCCACCGCCTCGCCGCCCTTACCCTGCGCCTGGAGGCGCATGGCATGCATCGCCTGAAGCTCGGCCTCCCTGAGCAGATTGGCCGCGCGCCCCCGCTTGTCCTTAGTCATCTGGTCCGACACGGGCGGGCCAAAGCCGGCCGGGTCGGGCCAGTCGCGCCAGACGCCCTCCTGCGCGGCGGCAAAGAACGAGCGGACCTCCGTCGGGTAATCCACGAATGGCGCGCGAACAAGATCCTGCGCCATGACCTCGATCAGGAAGGACGGCGCGATCGGCTTTCCGGCCGAGCGGTTCCACCGCTTTACCATCTTCACCAGCGGCACCCAGCGCCCGTCGCACTCGGCGTTCTTCGCCGTTGACTCCTCCTTGTGGACGTCCGGGTCGGACTTGATCCACCGACCGAGATCCCGGTCCGGGATCTCGTAGCAGTCGTCCAGCTCGAACGCCGGCACGGCGTCGATGGACAGTACCTTGCCTTCCTGGTCTGCCGTCGGGTTCCGCTTCTCGAACTCGACCGTCACACACCGCCGGCCCAACTCCACGGAGTCCTTGCCGTATTTCTCCGCCAAGCAGGACCTGAAGGCCTCGAGCACCTCGTCAGGCGGCTTGGCGCGGCGGCCAGCTTCCCGCTCGCCCAGCACGAAGAAGATGTCCACGTCCTTCAGGGGCTTCGTCTTCGTGTGGCGGGCGTAGGAGCCGGTCAAGAAGTCGCGGTCGATGTCGAACTTGGCGCGGATGCAATCTCGCACTTCGTTGTGGCGTCGGATGGTGTCCTGCCGCTCTGTCTCGCTCAGCTCAAGACGAGATCTGAACGTCTCGAAGGCGTCGGTCGTGGCGGTCATCGGTGGTAGTACCTCGCGGACGCGGTCAGGTGGGGCGTGGCGATCACCGTGCCCGCGTGGCGGACGACCATGCCCTCGGTCGAGAGGAAGCTGGTGTCTCCCACTCCCGCCACCTTGGGCGCGCCGGGCGCCACCGTCAGGACGATTCGGTAGTCGCTCCCCGCGGGGGGCGTGGGCGCCTTGGCGAAGTGTTGGCGGAAGAACTCGCGGTCGTCCCACATGTCGTCGAAGCCCGTTCCGTCATAGCTGACTGGGAAATCCCACCGCGCCGCCGCGACCGTCGAGCCGGGCTTGTGGAACTCGATGACCACCGCTCGGAGATGGCCACTTTCCAGCCAGGTGCGGGCCGCCCGGTCGACCCAATCGGACCACGCGTCCACGAGCTTGCCCGGATCCAGCCCGTAGGACTGGACGAGGATCTTCAGCAGCAGTCGAAGGCGATCGGCGACGAAGGTGGCCGAATGGGTGCTGGTATAGGCGAGCGTGCGCGTGCTGCTCATCGTCCTCCGAGCGCCCCCCAATCGATCTCGACCGCGCCGGCCGCGCCGTCGGTCTGTGCGTGCTCCTCATCCGGAGGCGGCTTGGCGACGTCGTGGACTGTGATGCGGGGGGCTCTTTCGGCGAGCCGGCGCGCCATCCAACCCACATCCTCGCCCGCGGTGGGCGCCGTCATGCGCCAGTCGCCCGCGGTCGGATTCCACGAGAGCCGCTCGATCGCCAAGCCGGCTTCCACCGCGTCCTCGCCGAAAAGGCAGTAGACGACGAGACGTGGCCCCTTTCCCTTCACCACGACAGGAACCTTCGCGGGATGCTCGTCGGCGATGAGGGATTCCATCACGCTCGCCGCGTGATCCAGCTGGGACCGATCCACGGTGCCGCTGCCCGTGATGAGGTCCACTATGGCCTTCCAGGTCTCCGAGGCCGAGCGCGCCGGCACGGAGGCGATGTCCCGCCTGATCTTCATCGTGCGGTGCCCTCAACCTGCGCGGCGGTCACGGTCGCAAGCACCTGCATAACGTGCTCGGCCCGCAGCTTGTTGGGGTCCTGCGCGGTCTCCAGGCTCGCGGCGGCGGCGGAGATGATGGCCTTCCGCAGTCGCCGGCCATCAAGGCCGGCCGATGCCCTCGCGAAATCGGCGGCGTGATCGCAGAGCTGGGTAACGCCCGGCCATCGCGAGGCCAGCGTCTGCAAGGAGTCGAGGATGATGACACGGCGCGCCTCCTCGCCGGGCGGACCTATCTCCTCGATCCAGTCCGCGCGGGACAGCAGCGCTCGGTCCACCGCCGTGCGGAAGTTGGTGGTTGCCAGGAGCAAGACGTTCCGCGCCTTGCGCGCCAGGAGGTCGATGCCCGCCAGAGCCGCGTCGGTGGCGCGGTGAACATCGATCGGGTTGGCCTCAAGGCTGAGCCGCTGGCGGTCGGCCGCGAGCGTCTCGACCTCGTCGAGGAGGACGATGCAAGGGCTATTCGCGGCTCGCTCCGGAATCACCTGCTGGAACAGCCGGGTCACCTCCCGCTGGCTCTTGCCGAGGGAGGAACTCGCCATCGCGTGGGGATCGACCTGCAGGAACGTCGCGCCCCGCGGTTTCAGGGCCCGGGCGACCCGGTCCGCGAGGCCTCGGGCAAGCGTTGTCTTGCCCGTGCCCGGCGGACCTTCCAGCACGATCAGCCCGTGCACCGGCATCACTTCGAACGAAAAGCGCATCCGGAGTTGCAGCGACAGGACCGCCTGGGCGAGCAGCCTGTCCCGGACCGCATAGTCCACCTTGATCGCGTCCCAGGCCGCCGCGAAGGCATCGCTCGGGAGGCGGCACTCGTCCGCGATGGCTTCCATCCGCTCAGATCCCCTGAACCCTTGACCAGCCTTCGCCACAGTCGCAGCATGGCGGGGCCGACATTTCAACCTTGGCGGGAACGTAAATGAGAGGTGTCGAAGTCGTCAAGCAGTTAATGGCGAAGTCGCCATGACTAGCCCAATGGCCGGACCCGACCTCTTTCCGGAGCGCTTGAGAGCGGCCCGCCAGCTCAGGGGTCTCAACCAAGCGGACCTGGCGGCCAAGGCAGGGATGCCGTCGGCCTCGATCTCCCACTTCGAAGGAGGGGCGCGGAAGCCGTCCTTTGCCAATCTGCGGCGGCTCGCGCAGGTCCTGGACGTGACGACCGACTATCTGCTCGGCCGCGTGGAGAGCCCCGGCCTCGGCGTCGCCGCCGACCCCTTGTACCGGCACGTCGAGAACCTGAGCGACGGCGACCGCGACCTGGTGAAGGGCTTCATCGAGATGCTCGCCAGCCGTGCCGGAGGCACAAAGAAGGGGGGAGACGGCTAAACATGGGCGTGCGGCGAATCGACCCAGCCGATTTGAGGCGGAAGGCCGAGCACTTCCTCCGGCAATCGGGCTTTACCAAGCTCCCCGTCGATCCCTTCGAGGTCGCCGCCTCCCTCGACATCGTCGTCCAGGCGAAGCCAGCCATCGTCGGCGGAGTCTCTGGGATGCTCGTCCGCCACGGCGACACGTTCGGCATCCTTTACGCCACGCACATTCCGAGCGCCGGGTTCCAGCGCTTCAGCATCGCGCACGAACTGGGCCACTTCCTGATCGAGGGCCACCCGGAGGCCATCTTCGCTGCCGGCGAGACCCACGCCTCACGCGCTGGCTTCGTCACCAAGGATCCGTACGAGATCGAGGCCGACCACTACGCAGCGGGGTTGCTGATGCCAGACGCTCTGTTTCGCGCAGCTGCGATGCGCGTCGGGGATGGGCTGGAGGCGATCGAGGAACTGGCCGATAGGTGCGTCACGTCACTCACGGCCACGGCGATCCGCTACGCCCAGACCATCGGCGAGCCTGCCGCTGTCGTCGTCAGCTCGGGGCCGCGGATCGACTACGCTTTTCTCTCGGACGCCATGCGCGAGTTTGCGGGTGTGACTTGGCCTCGCAAGGGCGATCTGTTGCCCGATGGGACCGCGACCGAGCGCTTCAACGCCGATCCCGAAAACGTCCGTCAGCGCAAGCGGCTGGCGCAGGAGGCAGATTTGCGGGCGTGGTTCGGGACCCGCCGTCGGATCGACGCGACGGAAGAGGTCGTCGGTCTCGGTGAGTACGGCCGCACGCTCACGGTCATCACCACGGACAGCCTGCCCGAAGAAGCGGATGAAGAGGACCAGCTGGAGGAGAGCTGGACGCCTCGATTTCGACGCCGCTGAAGGCTTTGGGCCTGCTAACCGGCACGAGTTGTGGCGCCCGCGATCGCGGCCGCACCACGTTCTCGGCTGAGTGCGCTGAAACGTCCTGCTACCGGTTAGCTACAAGCCGCAGCTCGCCAATGGCCGCCCCCACGTCCTTCTCGCTGGCGATCGGGCCGGAGCCGCTCCTGCCCCGCAACGCCGTCGCGCAGCTTTCTTCCCCGCGGCCCTGACGGGCCGCTTCCTCGCGAGGCAAGAAAGCCGCGCGCCGCCGTCCTCCGCTGCGCTGCGGCCCTCCGGCTTCGCCTGCGGGTGCCGGTCCGTCCCGCCCCCGGCCGGGTGATCGCCACGAAGGCCGCGATGGGCGCGGCCCGTGACAGCGAGGACCCGGCCATGACCGACCGCTTCGACGACGCCGAACCCACCCACGCCGCCTCCGCCACCGCGCACCTGCTCGACGAGCTCCAGGTCCACGGGTATCGCCCCTTCGCCGACGAGCCCGACCCGCGGCCGCTGCCCGATCCCGACCGCCTCTCCGGCGCCGTTGCTGACATCTTCGACGCATTCGTCGCAAGCCTCGGCGAGACGCGCCTCGAGCCCGACCTGCCCGACCTGCTCTGGTCGTTGGTCAACCTCTTCCATCGCGGCATCGACCGCATCGGCCGCGAGCTCGACACCAACGAGGCCGCGCAGCAGCGCTCCCAGCGCGAGCAGGACGGCTCCGAGGTCCGCTCCGTCGAACTGGAACGCCTCCTCGCGCAAGGCCTCGCGCTCATCGAGCGCCGCAACGCCTTCGAATTCCTCCGCGACGCCGCCACCGAGCACTTCGAGCAGCACACCGGCTCCTCCTGGCGCCCGCGCGCGGGGTCGATGGTCAGCCGCCGCACGATGACCGCGGCGATGATCGACAGCCGCGACTTCCTCGCCGCCAGGCGCCGCGTCGAGACCGAGCCGCTTCTTCCCCCGGGCGTGCGCATCGCCTTCGCCGGCGGGGTCGAGTGCAACGACCACCAGCGCATCTGGGCCGCGCTTGACCGGGTGAACGCGAAGCACCCCGAGATGGTGCTGCTGCATGGCGGCACGCCGAAGGGCGCCGAGCGCATCGCCGCCTGCTGGGCCGACCAGCGCAAGGTGCCGCAGATCGTCTTCAAGCCCGACTGGCACCGGCACGCCAAGGCCGCGCCGTTCAAGCGCAACGACGCGCTGCTCGAGACGCTGCCGATCGGCGTCATCGTCTTCCCCGGCTCGGGCGTCACCGACAACCTGGCCGACAAGGCGAAGCGCCTCGGCATCCCGCTCTTCGACTTCCGCGGAGGCGGCGGGTAGCGGCGCCCGCACGACGATGCGCGCGCGCAAAGGCGAACCGCTGCGCGCCCGCGATCCGCTACTATTGGGGCGCATCATCGCGCCTCGACCGGGGAGGGTCGTATGACGCTCGGTGTCATCGTCGGCCTGTTCGGCCTCGGCACGATGATCGTGCTGCTGTTCACACTCGCCATCTACGCGGTGCCGTTCTTCGTCGGGCTGACGGTCGGCATGTGGGCGTTCGAGACGGGCGCGGGCGTGATCGGCGCGGGGCTGGTCGGCCTCGTCGCGGGCGTGATCGCGCTGATCGCCGCGCAACTGCTCTTCGCCTCCGTCCGCTCGCTCGCCCTGCGCGCCGTCCTCGCGCTGCTGTTCGCCGCACCGGCTGCCGTAGCCGGCTACCACGCGGTGCTCGGGATCTCGGCGCTGCTCGTGCCGTCGGAAGCCTGGCGCCACGTCTTCGCGGCGATCGGCGGCCTGGCCGTGGGTGTCTCCGCGGCAGTGCAGCTTGCAGCGTTCGCGGGCGCCGGCGCCCAGCCGAGGCAGGTCACCAATGGCCGTCCTGACGCGGAGTTCACCAAATGGGCAGGACCAGATCAGCCTCGCCTGCCATCCCGCTCCACGGCACGCCTGCCCGCGCCGCCATCGGGATCGCGCGGCTGAGCCGAAGGAGGGCGGCCCTCGTCGCGAACATCCACGCCACGCCCCCCCAGCCGGGATGATGCGCTACAGGTCCAGCGTCCTGCCTTCTCCAGTCCGGCCAGATCCTCCCTTGTGCACGCCATCGGCGCCGCGACCGCGATGACTGGTTCATCGCCCTTGTGCCTGGTGTGGCGACAGTCGCCTGCTGTCTCCGTGGTCCGTCCGGTGTCGCGCTGCCACGCTGCCTCGGATGGCCTGATCTGGCCGAGGGACGGCTGACGCCTCGGGCGCCTCGGCCGCAACGGCGCCGGTGCGACTTTCTTCCCCTGGCCTGCGGCCATTCCTCGCGAGGCAAGAAAGCATCCCAGCCCCGTCCTCCGCTGCGCTGCGGCCCGCAAGCGGGTGCGTCGGCGCCCGCCCCCGGCCGGACGATCGCCATCGAGGCCG
>JAIEOO010000409.1 GCA_019750475.1 Acetobacteraceae bacterium
ACTGAACCGTGCCGAGCGTGCCCTGCCCGGACGGGTGGCGAACGGCCACCGCCCACCCGCGCGGCAGCCCCGGCGCGGCGTCGCGCGACCCTGGTGCGCGGCACGCTGGACAGCCGCGCGGCCTCCGGCGCATAGCCGCTGGATGGACACGCTCCCCCCGGCCACGGATCGCGGCGGGCCCGCCCAGCCATTGCTGTCGCTCAAGGGCCTCGTGAAGCATTTCCCGCTCAAGGGCGGCCTGCTGGGCCGCACCCAGGCGGTCGTGCGCGCGGTGGACGGCGTCACCTTCGACGTGATGAAGGGCGAGACGCTCGGGATCGTGGGGGAGTCGGGCTGCGGCAAGTCCACCACGGCCCGCCTGCTGATGCGCCTGATGGAGCCGAACGCCGGCACCATGGTCTTCGACGGCGAGACGGTGGGCGGCAACGAGCAGGCCGGCGGCGTCAGCCTGCGCGACTACCGCCGCCAGGTGCAGATGGTCTTCCAGGACAGCTACGCCTCGCTCAACCCGCGCCTGCCGATCGAGGACACGATCGCCTTCGCGCCCAAGGTGCACGGCCTGTCCTCGCACGAAGCCTCGATCCGCGCGCAGGAGCTGCTGGCCGCGGTGGGCCTGGCGCCGGCGCAGTTCGCCCGCCGCTACCCGCATGAGCTCTCGGGCGGTCAGCGCCAGCGCATCAACATCGCCCGCGCCCTGGCCCTGCGCCCGCGCCTCGTCATCCTCGACGAGCCGGTGAGCGCGCTCGACAAGTCGGTCGAGGCGCAGGTGCTGAACCTGCTGGTGGATCTGAAGGCGGAGTTCGGGCTGACCTACGTCTTCATCAGCCACGACCTGAACGTGGTGCAGTACATCAGCGACCGCGTCCTGGTGATGTATCTCGGCGAGGTGGCGGAACTCGGCCCGGTGGACGAGATCTACGCCCGCCCGGCGCATCCCTACACCCGCGCGCTGCTCGCCTCCCGCCCCTCGATGGATCCGCGGCGCCGCCGGACGGAGCCGCCCCTCTCGGGCGATCCGCCGAACCCGGTGAACCCGCCCTCCGGCTGCCGGTTCCGCACCCGCTGCCCGCACGCCGAGGAGGTCTGCGCCGCCAAGGCCCCGCGCCTGGCGCCGCTCTCGGCGGGCCACGCCGCCGCCTGCCACATGGCCGACCCGGGTTCGGGCCATTCGGCCGCAGCCAAGGTCGCCGCCTGATGAGCGCCGTCATGGAAGCCCCGTCCCCGGTGGCCGCCGCCGGCCAGCCTCTCGTCCGGCTGCGCGACCTCAACGTCACCTTCCGCACGCGGGACCGCACCGTCCACGCGGTGAACGGCGTGGACATGGACCTCGCCGCCGGGGAGGTGCTGTGCATCCTGGGCGAGTCCGGCTCGGGCAAGTCGGTCACGCTGCGCGCCCTGATGCGGCTGCTGCCGCGCTTCGCCGAGGTGCGCGGCACGGTCGAGGTCGCCGGGCGGGACGTGACGGCGATGAGCGAGGGCCAGCTCGCGGATTTCCGCGGCGGCGACGTCGCCATGATCTTCCAGGAGCCGATGACGGCGCTCGACCCCGTCTTCACCATCGGCACCCAGATCGCCGAGACCGTGCGCCGGCACGAGGGGATCTCGCGCGAGGCGGCCATGGCCCGCGCGCTCGAGCTGCTGGAGCTGGTCCAGATCCCCTCGGCCAAGCGGCGCCTGGCGGCCTATCCGCATGAGCTCTCGGGCGGCCTGCGCCAGCGCGCCATGATCGCGGTCGCGCTCGCCTGCCGGCCCAAGCTGCTCCTCGCCGACGAGCCCACCACGGCGCTCGACGCCACGGTGCAGATCCAGGTGCTGCTGCTGTTGCGGGAACTTCAGCAGAAACTCGGCATGGGTGTCATCTTCGTCACCCACGACCTCGGCGTCGCCGGCGAGATCGCGGACCGGGTGGCGGTCATGTACGCCGGCAAGGTGGTGGAGGAGGGGCCCGTGGCCGAGGTGATGGCCGGCCCCTTGCATCCGTATCCCCAGGGCCTGCTCGGCGCGACCGTGCACGAGGGAATGCGCGGGAAGCGGCTGACGACCATCGCCGGCGCGCCCCCCAGCCTCTCGACCGTGCCGACGAACTGCCCCTTCCAGCCGCGCTGCACCCAGGCGGTGGAGGCCTGCGCCACCATCCTGCCCGAGCCGCGCCGGCCCGTGCCCGACCGGATGGCGCGTTGCATCCACGTGAACGATCACGCGGCTTCATGACGCTTCGGCCAGAAGGCCCTTGTGAGTCGGTTCGACTGAGTCCACAGATGGGCGAAGCCTGAACGAGGTGTCATGCGCGCCTGGGTCCAACTCGGCATCGTCGCCCTGCTCGGCGGGGCCGGATATGCCTGGCACGCCAACGCGGAGGCCTGGGGCGTTCCGCGTCCGCTCGCGCTCGTCGGCCTCGAGAAGGCGCAGCCGGTCCAGCCGGCGCGCGGCGGCTCGCCCGGCGGTCAGGTGCCCGTGGTGGTGGCCGCCGCCCGCAGCGGCGAGGTGGTCGAGCAGGTCGAGAGCGTCGGCACCGTCCGCGCCCGCGAGGCGGTGACCATCACCACCAAGGTGTCGGGCATCGTCACCACGGTGCGCTTCCAGGAAGGCCAGCGCGTGCGCGAGGGCGACGTGCTGATGGAGCTCGACGCCGCGGCCCTGCGCGCGGAGCTGGACCAGGCGCGCGCCACGGCCGACAACGCCCGCCAGCAACTCGCCCGCGCGCGCGCCCTGCCGGCCGGCCAGGCCGTCTCGCAGGCCCGCATCGACGAGCTGGAAAGCCTCGCCCGTGCGGCCGAGGGCCGTGTGCGCCAGACCCAGGCCCGGATCGAGGAGACGCGGCTGATCGCGCCCTTCACCGGGCGCGTCGGGCTGCGGCAGGTGAGCCCGGGGGCGCTGATCCAGCCCGGGACGGCGGTCACCACGCTCGACGACATCTCCCGCGTGCGGGTGGAGTTCTCGATCCCCGAGGTGCATTTCGCCCGCGTGCAGGTCGGCAACCGCGTCATCGCGCGCAGCTCCGCCTACGGAAACCGCCGCTTCGAGGGGCGGGTCGCCGTCATGGACACGCGCATCGACCCGACCACGCGCACGGTCCGCCTGATCAGCGAGTTCGAGAACGCCGACGAGGCGCTGAAGCCGGGCCTGTTCCTCACGGTCGAACTGACGATGGAGCGCCGCCCGAACGCCACCATCGTGCCCGAAGAGGCGCTCGACCCCATGGGCGACCGCAACTTCGTCTACGCCATCCGCGACGGCCGCGCCCGGCGGGTGGAGGTGCAGCTCGGGCTGCGCCTGCCGGGCGAGGTCGAGATCCGCCGCGGCGTCGAGCCCGGGGACCAGATCGTGGTCCGCGGTCTGCAGCGGCTTCGGGAAGGCGCTCCGGTCCGCGTGACCGAGACGATGACCCGCCCCACCACCTGAGCCAACCGAGCATCCCGGGACGCGGCCGATGACCCTCACCGATCTCTCGATCAAGCGCCCCGTCTTCGCCACCGTCGTCAGCCTGATGATGGTGGTGCTCGACCTCGCCTCGATGCTGCGGCTCCCGATCCGCGAGCTGCCGCAGATCGACCCGCCCATCGTGCAGGTGACGACGACCTACACCGGCGCCGGCGCCGCCGTGGTGGACACCCAGATCACCGAGCTGATCGAGGCCGCCGTCGCCGGCATCGAGGGGGTGAAGACCATCACCTCCACCTCGCGCGACGAGCGCTCGCAGGTGGTGATCGAGTTCAAGCTGTCGCGCGACGTGGACGCGGCCGCCAACGACGTGCGCGACCGGGTCGCCCGCGCCCTGAACCGCCTGCCCGAGGCCGCCGACCAGCCGGTCGTCGCCAAGGTGGATGGCGACACGCGCCCGATCCTCTGGATCGGCCTGTCGTCGGACCGCTACTCGGGCATGGAGCTGACGGACATCGCGCGGCGCCGCTTCATTGACCGCCTCGCCATCGTGGACGGCGTCGCGCAGGTCATCCTGCAGGGCGAGCGGCGCTTCTCCATGCGCATCTGGCTCGACCGCCAGGCTCTGGCCGCCCGCGGCCTGACCGTGCAGGACGTCGAGGAGGCGGTGCGGCGCGAGAACATCGAGCTGCCGGGCGGCCGCCTCGACAGCGCGACGCGCGAGCTGACGGTCCGCACCGACACGCGGATGAGCCGCCCCGAGCAGTTCCGCGAGATGGTGGTCAGCCGCGCCGGCGGCGCGCAGGTGCTGCTGGGCGACGTCGCCGTGGTCGAGGTGGCGCCCGAGGACACGCGCGGCGAGTACCGGATCAACGGCCGCACCGGCCTCGGCCTCGGCATCCTGCGGCAGTCCACGGCCAACACCCTGTCCGTCGCGCAGGGCGTGAAGGCGGAGGTGGACCGCATCCGCGCCGGCCTGCCCGAGGGCGTGAGCGTGGACTACGGCTTCGACGAGAGCCTGTTCATCGAGCAGTCCATCTACGAGGTGGAGCACGCCTTCCTGATCGCCCTCGCGCTCGTCGTGGGGGTGATCTTCTTCTTCCTGCGCTCCTTCCGCGCGACGATCATCCCGGCCGTGGCCATCCCGGTCTCGATCGTGGGCAGCTTCACCGCCATGGCGGCGATGGGCTTCTCGCTCAACATCCTGACGCTGTTGGGCCTCGTGCTGGCGATCGGGCTCGTCGTGGATGACGCCATCGTCGTGCTCGAGAACGTGCATCGCCGGATCGAGGAAGGGGAGGATCCGCTGATCGCGAGCCTCCGCGGCTCGCGCGAGATCGCCTTCGCGGTCATCGCGACGACCATCGTGCTGGTTGCCGTGTTCGTGCCGCTCTCCTTCATGGAGGGGAATGTCGGGCGCCTCTTCACCGAATTCGGCCTGGCGCTGGCGGCCTCGGTGCTGTTCTCGGGCGTGGTCGCGCTGACGCTGACGCCCATGATGTGCTCGAAGCTGCTCAAGGCGCACACGGGCGAGACCTGGCTCGTGCGACGGACGGAGCCGCTCTTCCACCACATGAACGAGGGCTTCCGCTTCCTGCTGCGGGGTGCCCTCAAAGCGCCGATCATCACGCTCGCCTTCACCGCGGTGCTGTCGGGCCTCGCGGTGCTGCTGTTCAACATCGTGCCCAAGGAGTTCACGCCGACCGAGGACCGCGGCGTCGTCATCGTCCCGATGACCGGCCCCGAGGGCGCCAACGCCGCCTACATGCTCGAGCACGTGCAGCGCGCCGAGCGCATGGGCGCGCAATATGTCGAGGACGGCGTGGCGGTCTCGGTCTTCGCCACGATGGGCGGGCAGCAGCGCCCGCCCGTGGGCAACGTCGGCAACGTCTTCGTCCGCCTCGCCCCCTGGCATGAGCGCGACAAGAAGGCGCAGCAGGTGGCGGCGGAGCTGTTTCCGCGCGTCGCGGCGATGCCGGGCGTCCGCGCCTTCACCCTCGTGCCGCCCTCGCTCGGGCAGTCGGGCTTCCAGCCGCCCATCCAGTTCGTCATCGGCGGCCCGGACTACGACACGCTGGTGCAGTGGCGCGACCGCTTCCTCGAACGCGTCCGGCAGGAGCCGCGCCTGCTCAACCTCGACAGCAACTACCGCGAAACCAAGCCCGAGATCCGGGTGGACATCGACCGGCGCAAGGCCGCCGACCTCGGCATCTCCATCCAGGCGGTGGGCCGCACCATCGAGACCATGCTGGGCTCGCGCGAGGTGTCCACCTATGTCGAGGGCGGGCAGGAATACCGCGTGCTGCTGCAGGCGCATGACCGCTCCCGCGTCACGCCCTACGATCTGCAGAACATCTTCGTCCGCTCCTCGGGCGGGCTGATCCCGCTGTCGAACGTCGTGACGCTCAGCGAGCGCGCGCGGCCCCAGGCGCTGGCCCGCGCCGACCGGGCGCGCGCCATCACCATCACCGCCTCGCTCGCCGCCGGCTACTCGCTCGGCGAGGCGCTGGACTTCCTGGATGCCGCCGCGGCCGAGGTGCTGCCGCCCGACGCGCGCATCTCCTACCGCGGCCAGAGCCTCGAGTTCCGCGACAGCTCCTCGGCGCTCTACGTCACCTTCCTGCTCGCGCTGCTGGTCGTCTACCTCGTGCTCGCGGCGCAGTTCGAGAGCTTCATCCACCCCTTCATCATCCTGCTCTCGACGCCGCTCGCGGTGACGGGCGGGCTGCTCGCGCTGCATTTCACCGGGCAGACGATCAACGTCTTCAGCCAGATCGGCATGATCCTGCTGATCGGCCTGATGGCGAAGAACGGGATCCTGGTGGTGGAGTTCGCCAACCAGCTGCGCGACCGGGGCCTCACCATCTTCGAGGCGGCGCTCGAAGCGAGCGTGGTGCGGCTGCGCCCGATCCTGATGACCTCGATCGCGACGGTGCTGGGCGCGGTGCCGCTGGCCCTCGCGACCGGCGCCGGCGCCGAGAGCCGCATGGCGCTCGGCTGGGTGATCGTGGGCGGCATCACCCTCTCGACCGTCGTGACGCTCTTCGCGGTGCCGGCGCTCTACATCATGCTGGCGCGCTTCACGAAGCCGGTCGGCCATGTCGAGCGGATGCTGGCCGATCTCGAGACGCGGACGCCCATCGTGGGCGACGAGGCCGCGAAGCTCGCATCCCGGGGCAAGGCACCGCCCGCCCCGGCGGAGTAGCCTGTCCCCGGGCCGGCCGGAATCAGCCGGCGGCGCGGGCCAGCCGGCGGATCAACGGCCGAGGCGCGCCTCAGCAGGGCGGGGCGCGGCCGTCGGCGCAGACGATTCGCGCGCCCGGCGGCAGCACGGTGGCGCCGGGCGGCAGGACGATCACCTCGCGCGAGGGGGAGCCTCCGCCGAAGCTCGGGCTGCAGGCCGCGAGCAGAGCGGCGGCGCCGATCACGGCGCAGAGGACGGCGAGGCGGGACATGGGAAGCATCCTTGCGGGCGGTCTCCGGAACGGACGGCAACATGCCAGCCCCCTGGCGCGGCGCCAATCGAGTGGGGCGGGCCACCCGGCGTTTGCCTTGCCCGGGGCTTGCGGGTAAGCGCGGGGGATGAAGCCCGCCGAGATCCTCGCCGTCCAGACCCATCTCCGCCGCATCCTGGGCAGCCAGCGCCTGACCATCCGCGCGGCGCAGAGCCGCAACGGCCCGGTCGAGCTGCTCGTGGACGGGGAGACGATCGGCACGGTGGACCGCGACGCCGAGGATGGCGAGGTGGCGTACCACGTGACCATCTCGATCCTCGCCGAGGACCTGCCGCCCGCCGCCTGACCGCTCACCCCCGCTCGAGACGGTCCAGCAGCTCGGCCGCGGTCTCGGCCATGGCCTCGGGCGTCGGGCTCTCCCGCCGGAGCAGCACCCTCTCGCCCGCCGGTTCGAGCGGCGGCGCCACCTCCGGCGCGGGACCCGCGAAGCTCGCGGCCACGGCGAGGGGACCGCAATCGAGGCGTGTGACGCCCAGCCGCGCGGCCCGGCGGCGCAGCCTTGCCCGCAGCAGCAGCGCCTCGGCCTCGGGCGGCGGCGCGCCGAAGCGGTCCGCCATCTCGCCGGCGATGTCGTCGAGCGCCTCGTCGCCCTCGGCCGCCGCGATCCGCGCGTGGAGCGCGACGCGCAGCCCCGCCTCCGCGACGTAGTCCTCGGGCAGGAAGGCGGGCAGGGGCAGGTTCAGCGTCGTTTCCGCCGCGTCCGGCGGCGCCTCGCCCCGGAGCTCGGCCAGGGCGCGCCGCAGCAGGTGGCGCGTCAGCGCCAGGCCGAGGCGGCGCACATGTCCGGCCTGCGCCTCGCCCAGCAATTCCCCGGCGCCCCGCTGGTCGAGGTCCCGCGCGGCGATGCCGAAGCCCGCCCCGAGCCGGCTCTCATCCGCGAGCGCCTTCAGGCGCCGCGCCGCGGCCGGCGTCGGCTTTCCCTCGGTCAGCAGGAAGCACGTGCCCCGCGCGCCCCCGCGCCCGACCCGCCCGCGCAGCTGGTGCAGCTGCGCGAGGCCGAAGCGCTCGGCGCCGCAGATCAGGATCGTTCCGGCCCGCGGCACGTCGAGGCCGGTCTCGATGATCGCGGTGCAGAGCAGGATGTCGGCGCGTCCCTCGGCGAAGCGGAGCATGGCGTCGTCGGCCGCTGCGGCGGGCATCTCCCCATGCGCCTCGGCGACCCGCAGCCGGGGAACGAGGCCCCGCAGCCGCGCCCGCAGGGCCGGCAGCTCCTCGATCCGGGGGGCGACGACGAAGCTCTGGCCGCCGCGCCGATCCTCCCGCCGCAGCGCCTCGCCGAGCAGCGCGTCGTCGAGCGTCGCGACCACGGTGCTGACCGGCCGGCGCCGCGCCGGCGGCGTCTCCAGCACCGAGAGCGATTGCAGCCCGAGCATGGCGCCCTGCATGGAGCGCGGGATCGGCGTCGCCGTCATCGCCAGCACGTGGCCGCCCTCGGCCAGGGCGCGCAGCGTCGCCTTCTGCCGTGCGCCGAAGCGCTGCTCCTCGTCCACGATGACGAGGCCGAGGCGGGCGAAGCGGGTGGCGCGCGCCAGGATGGCCTGGGTGCCGACGACGACGGGCAGCACGCCGTCGCGCAGCCCGTCCCGGATCTGGCGCGCCTCCCGGGCCGGCGTCAGGCGGGAGAGCCCGGCCACGGCGAGCCCGAGCGGCGCGAAGCGGCGCGCGAAGGCTCCGAGATGCTGGCGGGCGAGGACCGTGGTCGGCGCGAGGACCGCGACCTGCCCGCCGGCGAGCGCCACGGCCGCTGCGGCGCGCAGCGCGATCTCCGTCTTGCCGAAGCCGACATCGCCGCAGACCAGCCGGTCCATCGGCCGGCCGGCGGCGAGATCGGCCAGGACCTCGCGCGCCGCCTGCGCCTGGTCCGGTGTCAGCTCATGGGCGAAACCGGCGCAGAACCGGGCGAAGCGGCGTGGCGGCGGCGCCCAGACGGGCGCGGATCGCCCGGCGCGCTCCCGCAGGAGGGTCACCAGGTCTCCGGCCGTGCCGCGCAGCGCGGCCTCCGCCTCGGCCCGCCGCTTGCCCCAGGCCTCGCTGCCCAGACGGTCCAGCGCGACGTCGGCCTCGGCGCCGTAGCGCCAGATGCGGGGCAGTTCCTCGACGGGCACGAGGCGGGATGCGCCGCCCTGGAATTCGAGGCGGAGCGCGTCGCCCTCCTCGACGCGGGCCAGGCCTTGCAGCCGCGCCATGCCGTGATCCTCGTGGATCACGACGTCGCCGGGCGCGAGGGGCGCCTCCTCGACCGGGAGGCGCGCCGGACCCGGCGGGCGGGCCGGCAGCACCTCGGCCGAGGCGACGACGAGGCAGCCATCGGCGGCGAAGGAGGCGCGCAGGGCCGTCCGCAGCCACAGCGCGGCGCCGGGCGGCGCTTCGCGGATGGCGAGCCAGCCCTCGACGGTCTCCACCGGGCCGAGGCGACGGCGCAGCGCGGCGGCGA
>JAIEOO010000310.1 GCA_019750475.1 Acetobacteraceae bacterium
CCTCGCGACAGCGGCGCGCCGCCCTCCCGCAGCACCGCGGCGAAGCCGGCGGCGCCCAGGAAGCCCGCCGCCCCGGGGGCCGAGAGGAGCCAGGGGCAGGCCCGGCCGCCAAGCGCGCCCAGCACCGCCGCGACCTCGGCCGCGTCGAGCACGAGGACCGCTCTCGGTTGACCGGGGAAACCTTGCATGCCAACGCTTTCCACCACGTCGGGCACCCGCCCGCCAGAGTCGAGCGGAGAGACGAAGCGCATCATGTCCGGCGACCACGCCCTGCAAGCGGCCGAACGGCTCGAGGAAGCGGTGGAGCGCCTGGCGGCCGCGCTGGAGGCGCATCTCGCCGCGACCCAGGACATGGTGCCTCGCGCCGAGGTCGAGGCGCTGTCCGCCCGCCTCGACGAGACGCTGGCGCGGCTGCACGCCGCCCTGGCCGAACCCGAGGCCGAGCCGCCGGCCTGATGCCCCCTTCCCCCCGGGACGAGACAAACAGGAGCACCGCATGGGACAGGTGAATGTCCGCGTGAACGGATACAACCACACCATCGGCTGCAAGGATGGCGAGGAGGATCACGTCCGCGACCTCATCGCCCAGATCGAGGACAAGGTGCGGCACATCCGCGCCATGGGCGGCCAGTTCTCCGAATCGCGGATGCTGCTGCACGTCGCCCTGCTCTTCGCGGACGAGGCGTCGGACCTGCGCATCGAGCTGGCGCGGCTGCGGGCCGGGGGCGCGGCGGGCGCCGCCATCCCCCCGCCGGCGGAGCCCGACCCGCGCCTCGCCGAGCGCCTGGCCCGCATCGCCTCCCGCATCGAGGGCATCGCGCAGAACCTCGAACGGCCTTGAGCGCCCGCCGCGCTTGCCGCGCGGCCACCGCAGGCCTACCTGTGACGGGCGAGGCGGCCCGGTGCGTCAGGCTACGACATCCCCGGGGCCAATACGCAACTCCTGGGAACTGGCGCTGACCGGGCCGTGGTCCGGTTATCTGGTGCCCACCTGCTTATGGCAGGCCTTGGGAGGATGCATTTGCCAACGGCCAGGGCGGCTTCGCGCTCCCCCCGATCCACCGCCGAAGGCGGTGGATCGGGGGGAGCTTTTGTTCTTGCCCCCAGGCGCCGGGCGCCGCCTCCGGCGGCTTGGCTCTCGCGCCTCGGACATGGATCGCCGTGGGTGACGGCGCGGCGGCCGCATCCTCGCAGGCTGACGCCGGTTCTTCCCACCTGGACCCACCGCCGTCGCCCGGCGGATCGCCTTGCGCTACACCGCCCCCGCGACAGGAGGGCGCCATGATCTACAGCACCACCAGCCAGCTCCAGGGCCGCGAGGTCGAGCGCTATCTCGGCGTCGTCTTCGGCGACAGCGTGCTCGGCGTGAACCTGGTCAAGGATTTCCTCGGCGGCCTGCGCGACATCGTCGGCGGCCGTTCCGGCACCTATGAGCGCGAGCTCGGCACGGCGCGCGACGCCGCGATGCAGAACCTGACCGAGCAGGCGCAATCCATCGGCGCGGACGCCATCATCGGCATCCAGATGTCCTACGAGGTGCTGGGCGCCAACAACGGCATGCTCATGGTCAGCGCCACCGGCACCGCCGTGAAGCTGAAGGCCGGCGGTTCCGCTGCGGCGGGCGCTGGCCCGGCCGCGAGCCCCTGGATGAATCCGGGCGGGTGAGTCGCCACCCTCTTCCCGGCGTTGTAAGCGCCTGCGACCGGAATGAGTGACACCCACCCCTGCGCGGAGACGCTGCGCATCGCCAAGGCCGAGGCGCGCGCCCGCGCCCTCGCCGCCCGGGCCGGCTGCGACCCGGCGCTCGGCACCGCCATGGCGGAACACCTGCTGCGCGACGCCGCCCCGCCGCCCGGCGCCGTCGTCGCCGGCGTCTGGCCCATGCCGGGCGAGATGGACACGCGCCCCCTGCTGCAGGCCCTGCACGGGCGCGGCCACACCCTCTGCCTCCCGGTGACGACCAAGCGCGGCCAGCCGCTGGTCTTCCGCCGCTGGGCCCCGGGCGAGGCCATGGCGCGCGGCCCGGCCGGCACGCAGCACCCGGCCGGCGGGGACGAGGTGACGCCCGGCTGGATTCTCGTCCCCCTCCTCGGCTTCGACCGCGCCGGGCGCCGCCTCGGCTATGGCGGCGGCTACTACGACCGGACGCTGGCCGCCCTGCCCGGGGCGATCGCCTGCGCCTACGGCTTCGCGGCACAGGAATTGCCGGAGATTCCGGCAGGCCCCGACGACGTCCGCCTGTCGCGCGTCGTGACGGAGGCCGGCCTGATCCGGTTGGGAGTCCCGGCTTGAACATCCTGTTCCTGGGCGACGTGGTGGGCCGCGCCGGCCGCGATGCCCTCACCGCCCGCCTGCCCGGCCTGCGCGCGCGCCTCGCCGCCGACCTCGTCGTCGTGAACGGGGAGAACGCGTCGCACGGCTTCGGCCTCGCCCCGGACATGGCGCGGGCCTTCCTCGCCGCCGGGGCGGACGTCATCACCCTCGGCAACCACGCCTGGGACCGGAAGGAGATCATCCCCTTCCTCGAGGAGGAGCGGCGCGTCATCCGCCCGCTCAACTTCCCGCCCGGCACGCCGGGGCACGGCTTCGTCGTCGTGGAGGTGCCGGGCAACCGCAAGGCGCTCGTCGTCAACGCGATGGGGCGCCTCTTCATGGAGCCGCTGGACGACCCGTTCCGCGGGGTCCAGGCCCTGCTGCAGGCCCACCCGCTCGGCCGCGCCGTGCAGGCCGCCGTGGTGGACATCCACGCCGAGGCGACGAGCGAGAAGCAGGCCATGGCCCATTCCTTCGACGGCTTGGCGAGCCTCGTGATCGGGACGCACACCCACGTGCCCACCGCCGACCATCGCATCCTGCCCGGCGGCACCGCCTACCAGACGGATGCGGGCATGTGCGGGGACTATGACAGCGTGATCGGCATGCAGAAGGGCGCGGCCAGCCTGCGCTTCTGGCGCCGCGTCCCCTCGGAGAAGCTGGGCCCGGCGGAGGGCGAGGCCACGCTGTGCGGCCTCTTCGTCGAGACCGACGACGCGACCGGCCTCGCCCGCCGCGTCCAGGCGATCCGCCTCGGCGGCGCGCTGGAGGCCGCCGGGCCCTGAGGCCCCTGGCGGCACGCCGCTTGCCGCGCCGCCCCCGGTTCCCGCTGGCGGCACCCGCTGGGCGGCCGCCCGAAATCACGGCACGGATCAACGCCGTCTGCCAAGCCGCGATGCAGGCGGCGGCCGCGGAGCGGATGGCGGGGCGCGGGCCGGTCCCGCTCGGGGATCCGGGACCGGCGGCCATCGGCGGCTTCGTCCTCGCCGAGGCAACGGGATGGGCACCGGCCGTCCGGGCCGCGGGCATTGCGGGATGGTGGGGCATGGGTTTTGCTTCGATCCGGCCATGACAACCCGACGCTCCCTCCTCCTCGCGGCTCCGGCGCTGGCGCTCACCGGCGGGCTGGCCTCGGCGCAGGCCTGGCCGACCCGCCCGGTGCGGATCATCATCCCCTTCACCCCCGGCGGCGCGTCCGACATCGCCATGCGGCCGGTCGCGGCGCGGCTGGAGCAGCTGCTCGGCCAGCCCTTCGTCATCGACAACCGCGCCGGCGGCGGCGGCGCCATCGGCATCGGCGCGGCCGCCAACGAGCGTCCCGACGGCTATACGCTGATGCTGTCCACGCCCGGACCGCTGATCCTGCTGCCGATGATGCAGTCGGGCATTCCCTACTCGGCCGCGCGTTCCTTCACCTATGTCTCGCTGATCGCCGGCGCGCCGATCCTCTGCGCCGTCGCCGGGAACTCGCCGATCCGGTCGCTGCGCGACTACGCCGAGGCCGCGCGCCGCGCGCCGGAGGCGGTCAGCTTCGGCTCCTCCGGCATCGGCTCGATGGGCCACCTGACCGGCGTGCTCTTCGGGATGGAGACCAACGCGCGCCTGCTCCACGCGCCCTTCCGCGGCGCCCCCGAGGCGCAGCAGGGCGTCCTCGGCGGCAGCATCACCTCGCTCTGGGACACCGCCTCGGCCAACGCCGCCGCCGCCCGCGCCGGCAACCTGCGCGGCCTCTGCGTCTCCTCGCCCGAGCGCGCGGTGTCGCTGCCCGACGTGCCGACGGCGCGGGAGCTGGGCTTCGGCAACGTGGTCAGCCTGAACTGGTTCCTGTTCGGCGGGCCGGCCGGCCTGCCGGCGCCGATCGTCGAGCGCCTCGCCACGGCGGTCCGGCAGGTGCTCGCCGAGCCGCGCATCCGCGAGGGCATGGACAACGCCACCTTCGTCGGCATGCCGGAGGTGGCCCCGGGCCAGCTCGGCGCCTGGGTGGAGGACGAGCGCGCGAAGTGGGAGCCGGTGGTCCGCGCCGCCGGCTGAGCCCATCCGAGGGCCGCAGCGGCGGCGGCCCGGAGGCGCGCCCGGTCAGACCCGCCGCGGCGTCGCCTGGTCGAGCCAGAAGCGCCAGGCCCGCAGCGTCAGCACGGCCGGCAGGAAGGCGAGGCTCACCCAGCCGGCCTGTCGGGTCGGCTGGGGCGTCACCGGGTCGCGCACGGGCTCGGGGAAGGTCGTCGGCGGCGGGTCGCGCACCGGCGTGATCTCGGGCTGGTCGGGCGGCAGCGGCGGCGTCTCCGCCGGCGGCGGCACGACGGGCATCTCGGGCGGCGTCGGGATGCTGACCGAGGCCAGCAGCCCTTCCCGCAGCGTGGGCACGTCGCTCATGTATCGGCTCCCTGTGCGCGGGCCGCGAGCGGGTTCACCTCCTCGACGGCGATCGCGTTGAGCTGGCTGTCGGCGCCGCGCTCCTCCTCCAGGAGGGCGTGGAAGATGCCGGCCGCGCCCTCCTCGCCGCAGGCCTGCGCCAGCGCGGCGAGGGAGCCGTAGCCGGAGATCTGGTAGTGGGCGATCTTCTGCATCGCCACGATCATCGCCGCGTCGAGGATCGGGCCCTCCATGTCCTCGTCGAGGAGTTCCTGCACCTCGGCGATCAGGCCTTCCATCGCCTCGCAATCCTCCTCGCCCGGGCCGGCGTCGAGCGCCTCGAGCGCGTCGGCCATGCGGTCGAGCTGGGCGCGGGTGGACGCGCCCATGGCCTCCAGCGCCTGCCGCAACCGCGGCGAGCGCGCCGCCTCCGCCATCTCGCCGAGCGAGTGGGCGAGCTGCTCCTCGGCGCTGTGCATGTCCTGCGCCTCGTGAACGAGGAGCTCCTTCAGGCTTTCCAAGATGGACCCCCCCCCAGTTCAGATTCGACCCGGATCGCCCGGCCCGGCCGCGCCTGTTGCGCCTCCGGGGCGGGCGGGCGGGCCCGCAACGCCTCCGACCGACGGCCGGTCAGTTCGCGTTGCCGCCCCGCTTCCCGTCGGATTGGGACACCGAGCCGCCGCGCCGTCCCGCCTCGGCCGCCAGGGCCGGGTTGCGGGAGAAGCTGCGGTCCTGCGGCGCCACGCTCTGGCCGCCCTTGCGGCCGGCCGCGGCGGCCATCTCGGGATTCTGGCTGAAGCTGCGCTTCTCGGGCGGCACGGACTTGCCCCCCTTGGACGCGATCTGACGCTGCCGCTCGGGATCCATGGCGGCGAAGCCGCGCTTCTCGCGCTTCCCTTGGGTCATGTTGCCCTCCTTGTGAGACGTTGCGGCCGCCGAGCGGTGGCCACGCTGCGGAAAGGAACCCCCAAGCGATACAATCGGTTGCGGCGAACGGGCGAAATCTGAGCCCGCAACGAAAAAAACCGAAGCGCGGCCGGAAACGCGCGAAGCGGCGGCCCGTTGTGCAGTGCAAGCAGCGCCCCTCAGCGCAGCCTCGCCGCACAATCCGCAGGGAACACAATGCCGGACACCCGAATTCCGCCCGCGACTACCGTTCTGTCCGACGCTGTTCCGCGGCCGAAGCCTCTTCTGCTTTGCCTGTCGCATCTGCGATGGAATTTTGTCTTTCAGCGGCCGCAGCATCTGCTGACGCGCGCAGCGCGGACTTGGCCGGTTCTGTTCCTGGAGGAGCCGGTCTACCAAGCCGACGCCGCGGCCCCCCGCCTCGAGATCTCGGAACCCCTGCCGAACCTCAGCGTCGCGGTCCCGATCCTGCCCGAGGGGCGGAGCCGCGAGGACGCGGTGCGCGACCAGCGGCAGCTGCTGGACAGCCTCCTCGAGGGGATGGCGCCCGAGCGCCTGATCGCTTGGTTCTACACCCCCATGGCGATGGCCTTCGCGGCCCACCTGACGCCGGACGTGACGGTCTATGACTGCATGGACGAGCTCTCGGCCTTCCGCGGCGCCCCGCCGGAGCTGATCCGCTTCGAGCGCCAGCTCATGCAGCGGGCGGACCTCGTCTTCACCGGCGGCCAGAGCCTCTACGAGAGCAAGCAGAAGCAGCACGCCCACGCGCATTGCTTCCCCTCCTCGATCGACGCGGCCCATTTCGCCCCGGCGCGCGGCGCGCTGGAGGAGCCGGCCGACATGGCCCGGCTGCCCCGCCCGCGCCTCGGCTATTTCGGCGTGGTGGACGAGCGCATGGACATCGTCCTGCTGGACGAGATGGCGGCGCTGCGCCCCGACTGGTCCTTCGTGATGATCGGGCCGGTCGTGAAGATCGACCCGGCCAGCCTGCCCCGCCGCCCGAACATCCACTGGCTCGGGCAGAAATCCTACGCCGAGCTGCCGCGCTACCTCGCCCACTGGGACATCGGGCTGATGAACTTCGCGCTCAACGAGAGCACGCGCTTCATCAGCCCGACCAAGACGCCCGAATACCTGGCGGCCGGGCTGCCGGTGATCTCGACGCCGATCGTGGACGTCGTCCGCGGCTACGGGGAGCGCGGCTTCGTCGAGATCGTCAACGACGCCGAGGACGCCGTCCGCGCGGCGGCGATGCTGCTCTCCCGGCCGCGCCAGCCCTGGCTGTCGCAGGTGGACCGGCACCTCGCCTCGATGAGCTGGGACCGGACCTGGGGCGCCATGCGGGACCTGATCGCGGCGCGCCTCGACGACGGCGCCGCGCCGCGAACCACCACCACCGCGGGAGTGCGCGCCGATGCATGATTGGCTGATCGTCGGCGCCGGCTTCGCCGGCAGCGTCCTGGCGGAGCGCATCGCCGAGGAGCGCGGCGAGCGCGTGCTGGTGGTGGACCGGCGCGAGCATATCGGCGGCAACGCCTTCGACGAGCGCGACCGCGCGGGCATCCTGATGCACCGCTACGGCCCGCACATCTTCCACACCAACAGCGAGCAGGTGTTCCAGCACCTGTCGCGCTTCACCGAGTGGCACCCCTACGAGCACCGCGTGCTGGCGAGCGTGGACGGCAAGCTCGTGCCGATCCCCATCAACCGCACCACGCTGAACCTGCTCTACGGGCTGAGCCTGCAGACGGACGCCGAGGCCGAGGCCTTCCTGGAAAGCCGCGCCGAGCCCGTGGCCGAGCTGCGCACCTCCGAAGACATGGTGGTGAGCAAGGTCGGGCGCGAGCTCTACGAGAAATTCTTCCGCGGCTACACGCGGAAGCAATGGGGCCTCGATCCGTCGGAGCTCGACAAGTCGGTGACGGCGCGCATCCCGACGCGCACCAACACCGATGACCGCTACTTCACCGACCGCTTCCAGGCGATGCCGCTGCATGGCTACACGGCGATGTTCCGGCGGATGCTGGACCACCCGCTGATCCAGGTGGAGACGGGCGTGGACTACCGCAACATCACGCCGCGGCTGCGCCCCTCGCGCATCGTCTACACCGGCCCGATCGACGAGTATTTCGGCCATCGCCTCGGCAAGCTGCCCTACCGCTCGCTGCGGTTCGAGCACGTGACGCTCGACCAGGCGCAGTTCCAGCCGGTGGGCACGGTGAACTACCCGCAGGACAAGGACTACACCCGCATCACCGAGTACAAGCACCTGACGGGGCAGCGCGCGCCGGCGACCACGATCACCTACGAATACCCCTCGGCCGAGGGCGACCCGTACTACCCGATCCCGCGCGACGAGAACCAGGCGCTGTACCAGCGCTACGCCGCGCTGGCGGAAGCCGAGCGCGATGTCTGGTTCGTCGGGCGCCTCGCCAACTACCGCTACTACAACATGGACCAGGTGGTGGGTCAGGCGCTGGCGACCTTCCGGCGCATGGACGAGCATTATGGCCGCGCGGCGCGCCGCCCGCAGCTCCGCGTCGTCGGCGGCCGCGCCATCGTCTGAGGCGGGCCATGAACGCGTTCCGCAAGGCCGCCCCCCGACCGGGCTTCCTGGTCGGGGGGTTCGAATGCGCCTCCCACGCCTGGCATGACGGCGTCCGCGTGGATCCGCTGGGCGTCACGCGCCACGACGTCATGGCGGCGGGCGACTACCGCCTGATCGCGCGGGCCGGGATGCGCACCGTCCGCGAGGGGTTGCGCTGGCAGCGGATCGAGGTGGAGCCGGGCCGCTACGACTGGTCCTCCGCCATTCCGATGTTCGAGGCCATCGCCGAGGAAGGCGTCGCCGCCATCTGGGACATCTGCCACTGGGGCATCCCGGATGGCATCGACTTCTTCTCGGATTCCTTCGTCGCCCGGATGGCCGATTTCGGCGCCGCGGCCGTGGAGGAGATGACCCGCCGCGGCGCGCCCCCGGCCGGCATCGTGCCGGTGAACGAGATGAACTTCTGGGCCTGGGCCGGCGGGCTGAAGGGCTATTTCCCGCCCTACCTGAAGGACACACATGGCGACGCGGTGAAGCGGCAGCTCGTGCGCGCCTACCTCGCCGTCGCCCAGCGCCTCCGCCCCCTGATCGGCGGGGCGCCCATCATCACCTGCGAGCCGCTGGTCGTCGTCCACGCGACGCCCGAGGCCGATCCGTTCCGCGTCGCCGCCGAGCAGGAGGGCATGTACCAGGCCTGGGACATGCTGCTCGGCCGGCTCGCGCCGGAACTCGGCGGGCATGACGGCGCCTTCGACTGGGTCGGCGTGAACTACTACCCCCACAACCAGTGGGAGATCGGGCACGAGATGCAGATGCTGGCGGAGGACGATCCGCGCCGCATCCCGCTGCGCGAGCTGCTGGTGCGGGTGCATGACCGCTACCGCATGCCGCTCATGATCACCGAGACCGGCGACGAGGAGCCGGGCTGCGCGCCCTGGATGGCCATGGTGGGGCGCGAGGCCGCGGCCGCGCGCGAGGCGGGCGTGGATCTGCGCGGCATCTGCCTCTACCCGGTGATGGACTATCCGGGCTGGGCCGACCGGCGCCACTGCCCCTGCGGCGTCATCGAGACCGACGCCGACTACCGGGAGCGGCGGCTTCGCCCGCATGTCCTGGCGGCGCTGCGGGGCATCGCGCAGGAGGCGGGCGCGGTCGCCCTGACGCAGGACGCGCGCTGACGCCGACGCGGCCGGCATCGAGTCCGAGCCCGACGCGCTGCTCGCCGCCCGCCTGATCGAGCGGGCGACGCCGGCGGGGCTGCTGCACGTCGCGCGCGGCGAGGCCCGCGCGGCCCGGCTGGCC
>JAIEOO010000183.1 GCA_019750475.1 Acetobacteraceae bacterium
GGCCCGCCCGCGCCGACCGGCGGCGCGGCCGTGCCGCGCCAGCGGCGGCACCGCGCGGGAACCGCGCCCAACCCGGGGTCCCCGCGAACATGCCGGAGGCGTTCCCGCGCGGATCACTCCATCCGGATGCCGAGACGGTTCACCATGTCGCGCTCCCACTCGGCGCGGCGGCGGATGAATTCCGCGTAGCCCTCGGTGTCGTAGTAGACGAGCGGCATGTCGAACTGCCCGCGGACCCGCGTGTTCTCCTCGCTCCGCAGCGCGTCGCGGAAGGCATCGTGCAGCACGCGCACCACGCCGGCATCCATGCGCGGCGGGCCGCTGATCCCGTAGTTCGAGGTGACGACCATGTCGTAGCCCAGCTCCCGCAGGGTCGGCACGGTCGGGAAGCGCGGCGCCCGCTCGGCGCTCCACACCGACAGCAGGCGCATCTGCCCGGCCTCGACCTGCGGCGCCCAGGCGCTGCTGTCGGCCACCATGTTCACTTGGCCGCCGAGCGCCGCCGTGACGCCCTCGTTCGAGCCGCGGAAGGGCACGTGCAGCAGCTCGATCCGCTCGCGCGCGGCGATGTCCTCCATCGCCAGGTGATTCGTCGTCGCGATGCCGGAGGTCGAGTAGCTGACGCGCCCCGGGTTGGCGCGGGCGTAGGCGATCATGTCCCGCATCGTCTGGAAGGGCGAGTTCGCCGGCACGGCGATGCCGAAGAGCCAGCCCGTCAGCCCGATGATGTGGGTGAAATCCGTCGTCGCGTCCCATTGCGGCCGCGAGACGAGGAAGGGCCGCCGCACGATCGAGAGGTGCATCTGCCCGAGGGTGTAGCCATCCGGCCGCGCCTCGCGCGCCAGGTGCACGGCGTGCAGCGTGCCGCCCGCCCCGGGCCGGTTCTCGATGACGACGGGCTGGCCGAGCGCCCGGCCCGCGACCTCGCCCATCGAGCGCAGCTGCGCGTCGGCCGAACCGCCCGGCGGCCATGGCACGATCAGGCGGATCGGGCGCTCGGGGAAACGTCCCTGGGCGAGGCCGGGGGCCGAGAGCATGGCGGCACCGGCCGCCAGCGCACCGCGCCGGGTGATGGACATCGGGGACATCCTCCGTTTCGTCACCGGCGCATCTAACGGCGCCGTCATGCCGGAAGTTGGCCACGGGAGCGCCCGCCTTGCCAAGGGCCTTTTGGCGGCGCCACGCTCCGAGGCATGAACGAGGCCCTGCGCTCGAGCCGGGTGGACCAGGTGGGCAGCTTCCTCCGCCCGGAGGCGCTGAAGGCCGCCTTTCTCCGCCACGCCCGCGGCCGGCTGTCCCGCGAGGAGCTGGTGGCCGCGCAGGACGAGGCGATCCGCGCGCTGCTGGCCGAGCAGGAGCGGCGCGGCCTGCCCTTCGTGACGGATGGCGAATACCGGCGCCTCAACTGGCAGGTCTCCTTCTCCGAGGTCGAGGGCTGGGACCTCTGGCCAGGCACCTGGAAGAGCTTCCTCGCGCACCCCGACAACCTGGGCGAGGGCGAGACGCCGAACAGCAAGGGCGGCGACGCGGTCGTGCAGTTCCGCACCCCGGCGACGTCGCGCCTCCGCCTCGCGGACAGCTTCCCGCTGCGCGAGCTGCGCTTCGTGAAGGCCAGCACGCGGCGGCCCGCGAAGATCACGCTGATGGGTCCCGACCGCGTCTGCCAGATGTGCGACGTCGCGGGCTCGGCGCCGCATTACGCCGGATCGGACGCGTTCCTCGCCGACGTCGTCGCCATCCAGCGCGAGATGGTGGAGGGGCTGGTCGCCGCCGGCTGCGACTACCTCCAGCTCGATGAGCCGAGCTTCACCGGCTACGTGGACCCGGCGACGCTGGCGCGGATGGAGGCGGCCGGGGAAGACCCGCTCCGCAACCTCAACCGCGCCATCGCGGCCGACAACGCGGTGATCGCGGGCGTGGCGGGCCGCGCCGTCACCGGCCTCCACATCTGCCGCGGCAACCGCGCCAGCATGTGGCACCGCGAGGGCAAGTACGACGCCATCGCCGAGGCCGTGTTCGGCGGCCTGCGCTTCGACCGGCTGCTCCTCGAATACGACAGCGCGCGCGCCGGCGGCTTCGAGCCGCTGCGCTTCGTGCCCAAGGGCGTGGTCGTCGTCCTCGGCCTCATCACCACCAAGACCGCCGAGGTGGAGACGGCGGACGCGCTGCTGCGCCGGCTGGAGGAGGCCTTCCGCTTCGTGGCGCCCGGCCAGGTGGCGATCTCGCCGCAATGCGGCTTCGCCTCCGGCATCGGCGGCAACCTCCTCCCCGAATCCGCCCAGTGGCGGAAGGTCGAGGTCATGCAGGAGGTGGCGCGCCGCGTCTGGGGCTGAACCGCCCCGGGCGCGGATGCGTGCGATCTGCGCCGCGCTCTCCGCCGCCGCGCTCGGGCCGGCGCCCGGCGCGCCCGGGCGCTCAACGCACGGTCGGAAACTGGGTCGGGATCGCGATGGCGCAGATCAGCGTGACCCCGGACTGGATCGCCGATGGCGCCATCCGCGCGGTCGTGCGGTACGGCCAGACCTTCGCGCTCTGGCCGGGCTGCAGCGTCACCGGCTGGGCGATCACGGCGCCGGGGCCGCTCGGCGTCACGGTCACGACCACCTCCCGCGTCGCGATGTTCCGCATCATGAAGGACGCGGCCCAGTAGCCGCGATCCGAGAAATCGCTGCGCCAGTCGCTCAGCGCCAGCACGTCCCGGCACGGGGCCTGCATCTGCGCGAAGGCGGGGTCGGCGCCGAGCGCGAGGCCGGCGGCCAGGGCGAGGGCGGCGAGGGGGCGGCTCATCATGTCCTCCTGCGTGAGCGGGCGCCGTCACTGTGGCGGCGGCGAGCCCGCCCGCGCCAGGGGAGGGCGCGGATGGCGCCGATCGGCCGCGCCGATGGCGCGGGTCGCCCGGGGGGGCGCCGGATCGTCTGGCCGCATGGCGCCTGTGGGGCGGATGGGCTAATCAGGCCGCACGAAGAACCCGGTCGAGGAAGAGCATGTCCGACAGTTTCGACGTCATCGTGATCGGTGCCGGCCCCGGCGGCTATGTCTGCGCCATCCGCGCCGCCCAGCTCGGCATGAAGGTCGCCTGCGTCGAGAAGCGCGCGACCCTGGGCGGCACCTGCCTCAATGTCGGCTGCATCCCCTCCAAGGCGCTGCTGCAATCCTCCGAGCATTTCGAGGAGGCGCGGCACAAGCTCGCCGATCACGGCGTCAATGTCGGCTCGGTTTCCCTCGATCTCGCGAAGATGCAGGCCCGCAAGGGCGAGGTGGTGGGCGCCAACGTGAAGGGCGTCGAGTTCCTGTTCAAGAAGAACAAGGTGACCTGGCTGAAGGGCGAGGGCTCCATCCCCGCGCCCGGCCAGGTGAGCGTCGGCGGCCAGACCTATCAGGCGAAGCACATCGTCATCGCCTCGGGCTCGGAGAGCATCCCGCTGCGCGGCGTCGAGGTGGACGAGAAGCGGGTCGTCACCTCCACCGGCGCGCTGGAGCTGGAAACGGTGCCGGGCCACCTCGTCGTGATCGGCGGCGGCTATATCGGGCTGGAGCTCGGCTCGGTCTGGCGCCGCCTCGGCGCCGAGGTGACGGTGATCGAGTTCCTCGACCGCCTGGTGCCCGCCATGGACAACGAGGTGGGCAAGGCCTTCGAGCGCATCCTGGGCAAGCAGGGCATCAGGTTCCGCCTCAAGACCAAGGTCACCGGCGCCAAGACCGGCGACGACGGCGTGACGCTGACGCTCGAACCGGCCGCCGGCGGCGCGGCGGAGGAGCTGAAGGCCGACGTCGTGCTCGTCTCCATCGGCCGGCGGCCCTATGTCGCGGGCCTCGGCCTCGACAAGCTCGGCGTCGCGCTCGACGAGCGCGGGCGCATCGTCACGGACGCGCATTTCGCGACCAACATCCCGGGCCTCTACGCCATCGGCGACGTGATCGCCGGCCCGATGCTGGCCCACAAGGCCGAGGAGGAGGGCGTCGCCCTCGCCGAGCATCTGGCGGGGCAGAAGCCGCACCTCAACTACGACGCCATCCCCGGCGTCGTGTACACCTGGCCCGAGGTCGCCTCGGTCGGGAAGACCGAGGAGCAACTGAAGGCGGAGGGCGTCGCCTACAAGGCCGGGAAATTCCCCTTCATGGCGAATGGCCGGGCGCGCGCCATGGGCGACACCGACGGCTTCGTGAAGATCCTGGCGGACGCCAAGACCGATCGCGTGCTGGGCGCGCACATCATCGGGCCCGACGCCGGCACGCTGATCGCCGAGATCGCCATCGCCATCGAATTCGGCGCGTCGAGCGAGGACGTGGCGCGCACCTGCCACGCCCACCCCTCGCTCAACGAGGCGGTGAAGGAAGCGGCGCTCGCGGTCGAGGGGCGCGCGCTCCATATCTGACGTTCCCCGCGACGCCGCTTCGCGGCTCCGCGGGGACCCCGGTTCATGGGGAAGCGGGGAGGGCGCGGCCCTCCCCGGGTGCGGCCCTCAGAAGCTCAGGCCGTGATCCGCGAGCGGCAGGCTGCGGATGCGCCGGCCCGTCGCCGCGAAGATCGCGTTGCACACGGCAGGCGCCAGCGGCGGCACGCCCGGCTCGCCCACGCCGCCCATCGCCTCGCCCGAGGCGATGATGTGCGTCTCGACCTGCGGCGCGTGCGACAGGCGCGCGACCGGGTAGGCGTCGAAATTCACCTGCTCGGCGCGGCCGTCCTTCAGCGTCACCTTCTCGCCCATCATGGCCGAGAGGCCCATCACCACGCTGCCCTCCATCTGGGCGGCGATGGTGTTGGGGTTGACGAAGTCGCCGCAGTCGATCGCCACCACCACCCGGTGCACCTTCACGCGGTTCCCCGTCACCGAGACCTCGGCGACATGGGCGCAGAGGCTGCCATAGCTCTCGACATAGGCGATGCCGCGGTGGCGCCCGGCCGGCAGCGACGTGCCCCAGCCGGCGCGCTCGGCCACGGTGTTCACCACGTTCAGCGCCCGGCGGTCATGCGCCAGAAGCTGCCGCCGCATCTCCAGCGGGTCCTTGCTGGTGGCGTGCGCCACCTCGTCCACGAAGGATTCGACGAAGAACCCGTTCTGCGAGGAGCCGACGGAGCGCCAGATGTAGACCGGCATCTGGAAGTCCACCCGCGCCCATTCGGCGCGGATGTTGCCGCCCCAGCGGTAGCGGTGATCGGTCGCGACCGATTGCGCCGCGAAGATGTCCACCGTGCCGGGCCGCGCCATCAGCGCCGGGCGAAGCTCGGCGAAGATGGATTGCGCCGCGGTGCGGAAGTTGAAGCCCGTGGGATTGCCCTGGGCGTCGAGGCTCGCGCGCAGGCGGGCGGCGGCGGCCGGGCGGAACCAGCCCTGGCCGATGTCGTCCTCGCGCAGCCAGATCAGCTTCACCGGCCGGCCCATGTGGCGGACGCATTGCGCCACCTGCTCCGACACCTCGCCCATGAAGCGCCGGCCAAAGCCGCCGCCGGCGATGGTGGTGTGGACCCGGACATGGGCCGCATCCACGCCCGCGCCCCGCGCGGCGCCTTGCAGCGCCCAGTCCTGGTTCTGTGTCGGCACCCAGAGTTCGAGGATGCCGTTCTCGAGCCGCGCCGTCGCGTTCTCGGTCTCCATGCAGGCATGGGCGAGGTAGGGCGCCTCGTAATCGGCCTCGATCACGCGCGCGCCATTTGCGGCGGCCGCGTTGATGTCGCCCTCGTTGCGGTAGCGCGCGGCCTCCCCGGTGCGGGTGCGCTGGCGCAGCGTCCGCATCATCGCCTCGGTGGAGAGGCCGTCCTCGGGCGTCGCCTTGAAGCGGATGGAGAGGGCCTTGGCCCCCTCGATCGCCGCCCAGGTGTTGGTGGCGACGACGGCGGCGCCGCGCCGCAGCGGCACCACGTCGAGCACGCCCGGGATGCTGGCGACCGAGGCGCGGTCGAACCCGTCGAGCTCCGCCCGCGGCACGGGCGAGAGGCGGGCGACGGCGTAGACCATGCCCGGCAGCTTGATGTCGGAGGCGTAGCGCTGCGCCCCCGTGACCTTGGCCGGGATGTCCTTGCGCATCAGCGGCTGGCGGGTCAGGCGCCGCTCGGCGGGGGGCTTCACCACCGGCTGGGCCGGGATGGGAAGCTGCGCCGCGGCCTCGGCCACCTCGCCGAAGGTGACGGCGCGGTTGGACGCCGCGTGCGAGACGCGGCCTTCGGCGACGGCGAGTTCGGCCATCGGCACGCCGAGGCGCTGGGCCGCGGCGGCGACCAGCATCTCCCGCGCGGCGGCGGCGGAGCGGCGCAGCGGGTCATGCCAGAAGCGGATGCCGAAGGAGGCGCCGGAGGATTGCTCGTTCGCCGGCTGGCGGCGCCAGGGCAGGGCGGGCTGCCCGACCTCGACGCGCACCGCCTCGAAGGCGCAGCCGAGCTCGTCCGCGATGATCTGGGCGTGTGCCGTGTGGGTGCCCTGGCCCATCTCGGTCACCGGGGTCAGCAGGGTGACGCTGTTGTCCGCCGCGATGCGGATGAAGGGCACCACCTGGCCGGGGCCGCGGTTGGGGCCGGGGTCGCCCATGCCGGGCGGCGTCGGCGCGGGGGCCGGCTGCGCGCGCGCGATCACCGGCACCAGCAGCGCGGCGCCCGTCGCGCCGAGGAACAGCCGGCGGGAGGTCTCGATCATGCCGTCCATGACGCGCCCTCCGCTCAAGACTGGATGGCGGCGTGGTGGATCGCCGCCTTGATGCGCTGATAGGTGCCGCAGCGGCAGATATGGCCGTCCATCGCCTCGGCCACCTGCTCCTCCGTGGGGCGCGGCGTGCGCGCCAGCAGGGCGGCCGCCGACATGATCTGGCCGGACTGGCAATAGCCGCATTGCGGCACCTGCTCCGCCACCCAGGCGAGCTGCACGGGGTGCCGGCCTTCGGGGTGCAGGCCCTCGATCGTCGTCACCTGCTTGCCCGCGACGTCGGCGAGCTTCGTCTGGCAGGACCGCACCGGCTCCCCGTCGAGATGCACGGTGCAGGCGCCGCATTGCGCGATGCCGCAGCCATACTTCGTGCCCGTCAGGTCGAGCAAGTCGCGCAGCGCCCAGAGCAGCGGCATGTCGGGGCTCGCATCGAGGCGATGCGCATGCCCATTGACGGTGAGCTCGATCATGGTCCCGTTTCTCCCTGTGGCCGCCGCGCCGCAGCATCCGATGGCATGGACGCGACGTTGCCTGATCGCAACCTATGCCGCCGGCCGCCCGGCCGCGCAAGCTGTTTCGCTGTCCGCGCGCTTCCCTTGCGGCGCGCCGTCACCATTGCGAAGAAGCGGAAAAGACGAAGGGAGACTTCCAGGAATGACGCCGCATCGCCGTTCCGTCCTGCTGGCCGCGCCCCTGCTCGCGGCACCCGCGCTGCCCGGCGCCGGGCGGGCCCAGGGCGCCTGGGCGCCGCAGCGCCCGGTCCGCATCATCGTGCCCTTCGGCCTCGGCGGCTCCGCCGACGTCGCGGCGCGCTTCCTGGCCGAGCCGCTGTCCCAGGCGCTCGGCCAGCCCATCGTGGTGGAGAACCGCCCGGGCGCCGGCGCCACCATCGGCACCGACCAGGTCGCGAAGGCGCCGGCCGACGGCCACACGCTGCTGCTGATGAGCAACACGCACACGGCGAACGAGACGCTGCTGCCCAGCCGGCCCTACGTGCTGATGCGGGACCTCGCGCCGGTCGCGGCGATCAACGTCGCCTATCACGCGCTCGTCGTGCACCCCTCGCTCGCGGCGCGGACCGTGCCCGAGCTGATCGCGCTGCTCCGCGCCAATCCCGGCCGCTTCGACTACGCCTCGAGCGGCCCCGGCACGCCCTACCACATCGCGGGCGAGGTGTTCCGCGCCATGGCCGGCGTCGAGGTGCAGCACGTGCCCTTCCGCGGCTCCAACGAGGCGCGGACGGCCGTGATTTCCGGCCAGGTGCCGATCATGTTCGACGCCATCCCGACCATGCGGGAGCAGATCGTCGCCGGCCGCGTGCGCGGCCTCGCCACCACCGGGCCGCAGCGCAACCCGCTGCTGCCCGAGCTGCCGGCCGTGGCGGAGGCGCTGCCGGGCTACGAGGCCTCGATCTGGCTAGGCCTCATGGCGCCGACCGGGACGCCGCGGCCCGTCGTGGACCGGCTGAACGCCGAGGTGAACCGCGTCCTCGAACGGGCCGAGACGCGGGAGCGCCAGGCCGCCGCCGGCGCCCAGCCCATGCCCATGACGGTCGAGGCCTTCGACGCCTATCTGCGCCGCGACATCGAGCGCCAGCGCGAATGGATCACCATGGCCCGCATCACGGCGGGCTGAGCCGCGATGGTGCGCTTCACCCTCAACGGCGCCGCGGTGGAGGCGCCGCCGGGCACCACGCTGCTGCAGGCCCTGCGCGGCCCGCTCGGCCTCGACGGGCCGCGCTTCGGCTGCGGGCAGGAGGCCTGCGGCTGCTGCCACGTGCTGCTCGACGGCGAGAGCGTGCCGAGCTGCGCCCGCCCCGTGGAAGCCGCGGAGGGGCGGCGCGTCACCACCATCGAGGGCATCGGCCGCCGCGATGCGCCGCACCCCGTCCAGGCCGCCCTCATCGCCGAGCAGGCGGGGCAGTGCGGCTGGTGCCTCGCCGGCATCACCGTCTCGGCCGTGGCCCTCCTGGCGCGCGAGCCCGACCCGGACGAGGACGCGATCCGCGCCGCGCTCGATCCGCATCTCTGCCGCTGCGGCAGCCACAACCGCGTGCTCCGCGCCGTGCGTCGCGCGGCGGCCGCGATGCGGGAAGGGGCGGCGCCATGAACCTCGCCTTCCGCGGCCCGGCCGATGACGGCAAGCCCCGGCTGCCCGGCAGCCTGCACGTCAACCGCCGCCTCGACGCCTGGCTCTCCTTCGCCGTGCCCGGCGAGGTGGAGGTCCGGCCCGGCAAGGTGGAGCTGGGGCAGGGGATCCTGACGGCGCTCACCCAGATCGCGGCGGAGGAGCTGGAGGTGGCGCCCGCGCGCATCCGCCTCCTCCCCGCCACCACGGGCACGAGCCCCGACGAGCAGGTCACCTCGGGCAGCCTCTCCGTGCAGGAATGCGGCATGGCGCTCCGCCATGCCTGCGCCGATGCCCGCGCCCTGTTCCTCTCGGTCGCCGAGCAGTCGAGCGGCAAGGCGCTGCGCGTCGAGGATGGGCGCTTCGTGGCCGCGGACGGCGCCGAGATCGCCTCCTACTGGTCGCTCGCCGGCCGCGACCTGCTGGCGGCCGAGGCGAGCCCGGAGGCCAAGCCCAAGCCCCCGGAGGCGCGGCGCCTGGCCGGCACCTCCTTCCCGCGGCTCGACCTGCCGGCGAAGGTCTTTGGGGAAGGCCGCTTCCTCCAGGATCTGCGCCTGCCCGGCATGTGGCATGCCCGCATGGTCCGCCCGCCCGCGCCCGGCGCGCGCCTGCTGGAAGCGCCCGTGCCGCGCGAGGGGCGGCTGGTGCAGGATGGCAGCTTCCTCGCCGTCCTGGCCGAGGACGAGGCGGCCGCCGAG
>JAIEOO010000091.1 GCA_019750475.1 Acetobacteraceae bacterium
GGCGCCCGCCGCGCCGGCGCCCCGCGACGGCGCCCCGCGCTCGACCTCCCAACTCATGGGCGCCGCCCCGGCCAGGCTCCTCGCCACCTTGGGCGAGCCCACGCTGCGGCGCGAGGAAGGGGGCGCGTCGGTCTGGCTCTATGCCGCCGGGGGCTGCCACCTCGACATCGTGCTCTATCCCACGCCGTCGGGACCGCGCGTCGCGCATGTCCAGGCCCGCGCCGGCGGCATCGCGCAGCGCAGCGAGGCCTCCTGCCTGCGGGACCTGACGGCCCAGCGCCGAACCCCGCCACCCTCCGCCGCGCCGGTCGAGCTGGGCGCCTGAGCGGCGGCCCCGCGCCGCGGAATCCCCATGCTGCCCTATCTGGACGCCTTCGTGCCGGCCTTCGGCCTCCTGGCGCTCGGCGCGTGGCTGAAGCGGTCGCTCCTGCCCGACGACAGGGTCTGGGCCGGGATCGAGCGCCTGATCTTCTGGGTGCTGCTGCCGGCGCTGCTGTGTTCGGCCATCGGATCGGTCCGGTTGGGCGAGGTGCCGGTCGTCGGCATGATGACGGCGATCTGGGGCGCCCTGGCGCTCGGGACCGCGGCGTCGCTGCTGCTCGCCCGCGGCTTCCGCCAGCCCCATCCCAGCATGACCAGCGTGCTGATGGGCGGCATCCGGTTCAACAACCTCGTCGGCTTCGCCGTGGCCGGCGCGGTGTTCGGGCTGCCGGGCCTGGCGCTCGGGGCCGTGGCGACGGGGCTGATCGTGCCCTTCGTCCAGCTCGTCACCACCGTGGCCTTCGCCGCCGGCGGGTCGGGCCGGTTCCGGCCCCTCGCCGTGCTGCGGCAGGTGGCGCTGAACCCGCTCATCCTGGGCTGCGCCGCGGGGTTCCTGGTGGCCGCGCTCGGGGGGCTGCCGCCGGGCATCAAGCCGACGCTGGAGACGCTGGGCCGCGCCTCGGTCGCGCTCGGGCTGCTCGCCGTAGGCGCGGCGCTGACGCTCGACGCGCTGTCCGACCGGCTGGGCCTGCAGCTCGCGACCACCGCGCTCAAGCTGATCCTCATGCCCGGGCTGACGCTGCTGCTCTGCCTCGCGCTCGGCGTGCCGGCGCTCGGCACCGCGATGGCGGTGCTGTTCATGGCGCTGCCGACGGCCGCCACCTCCTACGTCATGGCGCGGGCCATGGGCGGGGACGCGCCGCTGATGGCGGCGATCACCACGACGGAGCACCTGCTGGCGGTCGTCAGCCTGCCGCTCTGGCTCTGGGCGGTGCGGGCGGCGGCGGGCGCCGGGTGATCGCGCGCGGCCGGCATGGAAACACTCGCTCAACCTTGAGCTGGTTTTCTTCCGTCGCCGGGCAGCACCGCGACCCGGCGTTATGCCGTGCCGAGGGAACGCATCATGCCGAGGGACATCGTCATGCCGGGGGGCGGCGCCGGGCCGCCGGGTGACGACGGCGCCGGGCCGCGCGGCCGGCTGGCCGACCCGGCCTTCGCCCATGGCCAGACGGCCATGCTCTCGCTGATCGCGCAGGGCGTCAGCCCGACGCCCGAGCACTACGCCGTCTGGTTCGCCTTCCATGCCGGCCAGCCCGAGACGCTGCGCCGCGCCATGGAGGAGCGCCTCGCCGTCCATTCCCGCCTCGCCCCGGCGGACCTCGCCGAGCTGCACGCCGCCCATGGCGGGGAGGATCAGCAGGCCGAGACGCTGGCCCGCGCCGCCGGGCGCCTCGAAGGCGCGCTCGAGGAGGTGGGAACGCTGCTGCGCGGCACCGCGGAGGACGCGACACGCTACGGCGACCGGCTGGAGGAGCTGGGCCGCGGTCTCGCCGCCCTGCCCCCCGCCCTGGCCTCGCTGATCGGGACCCTCCTCACCGACACGCGGGAGCTCTGCCGGACCAGCCGCTCCGCCGCGCTGCGCATCAGCGCCCGCGCGCGCGAGGCGACGGAGCTGCGCGAGGCGCTGGAGGCCGCGCGCTCGGCCGCCGGCACCGACGCGCTGACCGGCCTGCCCAACCGCCGCACCTTCCAGGAGGCCCTGGCCGCCGAGGCCGCGCGCGCCCAGCGCGGCAGCCACGAGTTCAGCCTGCTCCTTCTCGACGTGGACCACTTCAAGCGGGTGAACGACACCCACGGGCACCCCGCCGGCGACGCCGTCCTCGCCGGCGTGGCGGCCGTGCTGCGCGGCGCCCTGCGCCCTTCGGACCTCGCGGCCCGGATCGGCGGGGAGGAGTTCGCGGTGCTGCTGCCCGGCACGGGCGCGGATGCGGCGGCCACCCTCGCCGAGCGGCTGCGGGTGGCGGTCGCCGCCGAAGGCTACCTCGTCGCCGAGGGCCAGCCGCCGATCGCCGTCACCGCCTCCTTCGGGCTGGCGCAGCGCCGCCCCGGCGAGACGGGGGAGGCGCTGCTGGCCCGGACCGACGCCGCGCTCTACGCCGCCAAGCGCGGCGGGCGGAACCGCGTGGTCCGCGCCGGCGCCACCGCCGCCGAACCGGCCCTCGCCGCGCATTGATCGCCGGGGCCGAGCTGCCCCATCATCCGCGCTCGCGCTGGGAGATTTCGGGATGCTGGGACGCAGGCAAGCCATTCTGGGGACGGCCATGCTGGGGGGCGCGGCCGCCACCGGGGCCCGCGCCCAGGCCAGCTGGCCCGAGCGGCCGATCCGCTGGATCGTGGGCTACCCGCCGGGCGGCGCGTCCGACACCTTCGCGCGCCTCATCGCCGGCCACATGTCCCCGCGCCTCGGCCAGAACATCGTGGTGGAGAACCGGCCCGGCGGCGGCGCGGTGGTGGCGAGCGAGGCCGTCGCCCGCGCCGCCCCCGATGGCCACACCTGGATGCACGTGGACAACGGCATCCTGGTCTACAACCCGGCGCTCTACGCGCGCCTGCCCTACGACCCGGACCGCGACTTCGCCGGCGTCGGCTTCATCGGGCGGTTCCCGCTCTACATCGTCGTCCGGCCCGACAGCCCGTGGCAGTCCTTCGCCGACTACCTCGCGGCCTCGCGCCAGCGGGCGCCGACCTACGGCACGCCGGCCGTCGCCTCTCCCCACCACCTGGCGATGGAGCTGGTGCGGCGCCGCACCGGCCTCGATGCCACGCATGTCCCCTATCGCGGCGGGCCCGCCGCCATGCAGGACCTGCTGGCCGGGCAGGTGGACAGCGTCGTCATCGACACCGCGACCGGCCTGCCCTTCATCCGCGACAGCCGCGTCCGCGCGCTGGCGGTGCTGAGCGACGCGCGCAGCCCGCACGCGCCATCCGTGCCCACCCTGGTGGAGCTGGGGCACGCCGGCACCGTCGCCTATGGCTGGCAGGGCATGAGCGTGCCCGCCGCCACTCCGGCCCCGGTGATCGAGCGCCTGTCGCGCGAGATGATCACCACGATGCAGTCGGCCGAGCTGCAATCGCGCCTCAACGGCCTCGGCATCGAGTACCAGCCCTGGTCGCCGGCGCAGTTCTCCGAGTTCGTCCGTGCCGAGAACGCGCTGTGGCGCCCGCTCATCCGCGAGCTGGGGATCCGGCTGGAGGGGTAGCGGGCTTCAGCCGCCGATGCGCGACCCCGCCGGCGCCACGGGCCCCGAGATCCCGCCGGCGTCCAGCGCGCGGCGCACCGTCCCATCGGCCTTGGCGCGCTCCATCCAGTCGGAGGCGAGGGCGAGGGCGCGCGGGCGGTTGGGCGGCACCGCGACGGCCGTGCCCGTCGCGTGGAAATGCCCGTCCAGGATGCGCGCGCCCGGCACCTGCGGCAGCAGCGTGTCCAGGCTCTCCCGCCCGAGCGCCACGGCCTGGGCGCGCCCGTCGCGCAGCGCCGCCATCGCGTCATCCACCGAGGTCGCCTCGAGGAAGGCGGCGCGCGGGTAGGCCCGCATGGCGGAGCGCAAGGTGGTGGTGCCGCGGATGCCGACGATGGTCAGCCCCTCACGGTTCGCCTGGTCAGCGTGGGTCAGCGCCACACCGGGCACCACCATCAGCGTCGAGACGAACAGAAAGTAGTTCGGCCCGAAGGCGACGCGCGCCGCGCGTTCGGCATCGGCGGGCATGAAGGCGAGGTCCACGCCCCCGGCGGCGACGGCGTCCGTCACCTCGGAGGAGGAGTTCATGGCGACGAGGTCGAGCGGCAGGTTCAGCGCGGCCGCCATCGCCTCGGCCAGCACGATCGTCACGCCTTGCGGACGGCCATCGGGCCCGCGCCGCGTCCAGAACGCGGAGCCGACGGGCGCCACGCCGATGCCCACGCGCAACCGCCCGGTGGGGGCGAGCTCGCGCAGCGCGTCCCCGGCCTGGGCGAAGGCGGGCGCGGGGAGCAGGAACAGGGCGGGCAGGGTGCGGCGTGCGATCATGGGGTCGGTCCTCCTGGACGGCACATGGCGCGACCTGGCCATGGCGTGAAGGCGGGCGCGGTGACCCTCAGGGCGCGTCCGGTGTCGCGTCGTAGGTGATCCACAGGGTGCGCTTCGCCAGCCGGTCATAGGCGGCGCGGCCGCGATAATTGTCGTCGGCCGTGATCCAGCGCACCACGCTCCATCCCTCGCGCTTCGCCATCGCGCGCAGCGCGTTGATCAGCGCCTGCGCCGCGCCCGACCCGCGATGGGCGGGGTCCACGAACAGGTCGTCCAGGAAGCAGCCGGTGCTGGCCGAGAGCGGCCGCGCGAAGCGCCGCCAATGCGCGAGGCCGATGGCGCGGCCGGACCCGTCCTCGGCGACCAGGGCGTTCACCTCGTGCGCCGGGTCGTGGATCCAGCCCCAGACCGTCTCCCGCATCGCGGGCGTCTGGGTGACGCGGTAGAACTCCGCGTAGCCGGCGTAGAGACGCTCCCAGTCGGCGCGGTGGCGGGGGGCGAGGGGGGCCGTCCGGATCATCCGCGCATCACGCCGCCGCCGCGCCTCCCTGGCAAGGGCACGTCACTCGATGACCGTGATCCGCCCCGAGGCCTGCCGCGCGAAGAAGGCCGGGCGGTACATGTCCGTGACCTCCGCCCCCGGCAGTTCGTAGCGGCCGGGCAGCGTCGCCCGCACCCGCACCGCGAAGCGGAACTCCGTCTGCTCGGGCGTCAGCGTCACGGCGGCGGCGAAGCGGTCGTCGAGCGCCGGCTGGCTGTCGGGCTCGGACAGCTCCGCGAGACCGGGGAAGCCCGGCACCGCCCCGGGGCCGAGCCGCGCGACGATCTCCCACCCCGCCGGCAGGCCCTGCGTCACCATCGCCAGGTGCCGCTGCTGCGTCTCGGCGCGGCCTTCGACGGCGAGGATGAACACCTGGCCGCTGCGCAGCTGGTCGAGGTTGATCGCCATGCCGTCGAGGCCGAGGAAGCGCCTTCGGATCTGCATCCGGTTGCGGCCGGCGGGCAGCGCCTCGGCCGGGATGCCCGTGACCGAGAGAGCGACGGGCAGCGGCGCGTCGCCCTGGTTGCGCGCGGTCACCGGCCCGGTGAGCCCGGCCGCGACGGTGTTGCCGGTGCGCGCCACGCCGTCGAGCGCGACGCGGATGGGGCGCGAATCCCGGCCCAGCGCGGCGGCCGCCGCGACGGCCCAGGCCTGCTCGTTCGTCGAGGCGAGCTGCGGCGTCAGCTCCGGCCCCGGCAGACGGCCCAGGGCGGTCGTCACCATCCCGGCGGGCGCGCCCCCTTCCCGCAGGAGAACCAGCAGGGCGAGGGCGTCGCGCGCGGCGCTGCCGAAATCCACCAGCCAGTCGTTGCGCGCGGGGGCCGCCAGCGCCGAGGCGAAGGCGCGGTTCGCGCGTTCGTTGTCGCCCGCGCGGGCGAAGACGGCGGCGAGCTGCGCGCGGGCGAGCGGCGTGGGCAGCTGGTCGAGCTCGTCCAGCAGGCGCCGCGCGGCGCCCATCCGCACGCGGCCGGCCATGGCGAGCGCGTGCAGCCGCGCCGCCTGGTGGGCGCGGAAGACCGGCGTGTTGTGGCTCGATTCCTCCACCATCTCGTCGAGGTTCGCGAGCGCGGCGTCGAGCGCCGCCGGCGCCACCGCCGCCCCGGCGGCGCGGGCGCGCAGCAGCGCCTCCACCGCGTAGGGCGTCACCCATTCCTCCGGTTCGCCCTGGGCCGACCACAGGCCGAAGCTGCCGTCGAAGCGCTGGCGGGAGAGGATGCCGTCCACCTGCCGTTGCAGCGCCACCGCACGCTCCTGCGGGGCGGCCTCGTCCAGCGCGGCCGACAGGCCGACCGCCTTGGAGGCGAGCTGCTCCGTGCAGGAGAGTGGGAAGCCCTCCAGCGCCCGCAGCATGCCGAGCGCGTCGTAGCGCACGGGCGCGCCGAAGCGGGCGCTGGCGCGCCATGTGCCCGGCACGAAGCGCGCGAGCGGCGGGTCGAGCCGCAGCTCGCCGCCCGCCGGGATGTCGGCGAGGCGCGTTTCCGTCACCATCCCGCGGGAGGAGCGGACGGTGATCCGCGCCTCGCGCGCCGCGGCGAAGCCCTGCGGCCCCGTGACCGAGAGACGCAGCACGCCCTCCCCGGCGCCGGTCGCGCGCAGCAGCACGCCGGGCGTCGCCCGGGCGCCGGTGGCGAGCGTCGCGGCGACCCGCGCGGGCGAGGCGAGGGCGATGGCGCCCTCGGCCGTCAGCGTCGCCGTCACCTCGCCGGCGGGCAGTTCCAGGTTGTGCAGCAGCAGCGCGATCCGCGCCTCGTCGCCCGGCGCGAGGAAGCGGGGCAGCAGCGCCTCCGCCACCAGCGCGTCGCGCACGGTCAGCGCGCGGGACGCGGCGCCGATCCGCTCGCCCTCCCAGGCGACGGCCATCAGGCGCAGCTCGCCCGCGAAGTCCGGCACGTCGAAGGCGATGGTGGCGCGGCCATCGGCGTCGGTCGCGACCGGACCGCTGAACAGCGCCACGTTGCGCTGCGGGATCTGCAACGCGCCCAGATCCCCGGGCTCGTCGCCGCCCTGGCGCAGCGCGGCGGCCGCGGCGTCGGTCGGCGCGATCAGCCGGCCGTAATCGTCCCGGATGTCGGTGCCGAGGCGTCGGCGGCCGGTGAAATGCGTCACCGGGTCCGGGGTCGCGAAGCGCGTCAGGCGCAGGATGCCCTCGTCCACGGCGGCGACGGTCAGGCGCGCGACGCCGCTGCCGCCCGTGACCCGAATGGGGAGTTCGACCCGCGAATTGGGCCGCACCCGCGCCTCGCCCTCGATCGCCACCTCCAGCCGACGGGAGGCGGGGTCCACCTGCACCCAGACGAGGCCGAGCGCGCGGGAGGGATGGCCGGCCCGGCCCTCGCCCGGGCGATGGACCGTGACGGCGACATGCGCCCCGGCGCCCCAGGCCGCGTCCACCGGCACCTCCACCTCGGCGGCGGCTTCCGGCACCTCGACCTCGCGCAGGGAGAGCAGGCGGTCGGTCAGCACGGCGACGCTGGCGCGGCCGGCGAAGGGCGGGGTGATGCGCAGCCGCGCCGTCTCGCCCGGGGCATAGGCGCGGCGGTCGGCCGCCACGTCGGCCTTGTCCGGCACCTCGGCCGTCTCGCCGCCGGCCCAGCCGCTGCGGAAGCGGACGGATGCCAGGGCCATCCCGCCCACCTCCTGCGCCTCCAGCCGGTAGCGGCCGAAGGGCAGGCTGCGGGCGAAGCGCCCGCGCTCGGCGGCGGTCAGCGCCATCTCGGCGCTGTCCACCGGCTCGTCGGTCCAGACCGTCTCGAAGCGGGGGGAGCCGCCGCGGACGACGATCCGCCAATCCGGCCGCTCGCGCACCAGGCGCAGGCGGATGCGGGCGGGCACCGACGCGCCGGCGCTGTCGGTCGCCACCAGCTCGAACCCGGCTTCGGTGTTCACGTTGACCGAGCCGCCGGCGAAGAGCGGCCGGATGCCGAGCAGGCGCTGCGGCGCGGCCACGGCCAGCGCGAGCGTCGCCTGCGAGGCGCGGCCGCCCGGTTCCTCGACGGAGATCGTCAGCTCCCCCTTGAGCGGCCGCGTCGTGTCCGGCGCGCGTTCGAGGCGCAGCGGCAAGGTGGCGCGGCCCTCGGCGTCGAGCTCGGGCAGCTCCGCCGTGATCAGGTCGGGCGCGAAGGTCTCGTCCTCGAGGCCGAACAGGAAGCCCGGCAGTTCGGAAAACGGGCTGCGGTCGGCCTGGAGGCGCAGCTCCGCGCTGCCGGTCAGCCCGGCGGCGGGCGCGCCGTAGAGGAAGCGCGCGACGACGGGCAGGTTCAGCGGGCGGCCGGGCACCAGCGGGCCGGGGGCGGGCCCGGCCTCGACGGCCAGGCGCTCGGGCACGAAGGCGTCCACGCGGAGCGTCGCCGTGCCGATGGGCGGCAGGCCGGGGTCGCCATAGGCCTCGACGGTCCAGAGGCCGACGGGCGCGCTGGCTGGCAGGGCGACGGGCCAGTGGACCGCGCCGCCTTCCCTGGGATTGGCCGTGTGCTCGGCGGCGATCTGCCCGTTGGGGCGCCTGAGGCGCAGCCGCGTGTAGAGGTCGAGCGGCCGGCCGCCGGCGTCGCGCAGCAGCGCCATCACCTGCGCCGTCTCGCCCGGCCGGTAGATGCCGCGGTCGAGCCAGAGGAAGGCGTCGAGCGGCCCGGGATGCGGCCGCCCATCGGCGCCGCGGTCGGAGAGGTCGAAGGACGCGGCCTCCAGGTCGAGGGAGACGAGGTCGTCGCCGCGGCTGGCGTGCAGCGCCACCGGCGCCATCGGCCCCTGGCCGCGCAGCAGCGGCGCGTCGAACCGCACGAGGCCGTCCGGCCCCGTCTCCGCCTCCGCCAGGATGTCGTTGGAGCGCGAGAGGAGGGCGACGCGCACCCCCGCCTCCGCCCGGGCGGAGGCGAGGCCGCGCGCCTGCACCGCAAGGCCGCCGGCGCCGCGCCACGCCGTCAGGCCGAGATCGGTGACGATGACCGGCTGCGCCGCGATGAGGCTGCGCTGGTTCGCCCCGCCATCGGTCGGGCGGACCAGCAGCATGTAGAGGCCGGGGCCCGCCTGCCGGATCTCGGGCGGCAGGGGCAGGGCCACGCGGCGCAGGCGGTTGGACTCGCCGGCCGGGAGATCCACCGCGCCGTCCCAGATCGTCCGGCCCCAGGTCTCGGGCAGTTCGGCCGCGGTCCAGCTCTCCAGCGCCTCGCCCAGGCGCCAGTCGCGGGTGAGGGGGACGAGGTTGCGCTCGGTCACGCGCACCACCTGCATGCGCGCCGACCAGATGTTCATGAGCGCGAGCGGCACCCGCGCCTCCTGCCCGCGGGGCAGGATGAAGGCGCGGTTGTCGAAGCCGAGGCGCGGCGCGCGGTCCGGCACGTTGAGGTTGAAGGCCATGTCGCGCGGCAGGCGCTGGTTCTCCTCCGCCGGCAGGCCCTGGCGCAGCGTCACCCGCGTCGGCTGGCCGTAGGGCAGGCCGACGACGCAGAGCGCGTCCCCCTCCCGCGTGACGGCGAGGCCGGGGATGGCGGGCTCGGCCCGCACCCAGTCGGCCGGCTGCCAGTCGGCGCGGCGGGCGGGCGGGAAGGTGAAGCGGAAGCAGGCCCGGGCCGGCTCGGCCTCGGGCTCGATGTTGATGCCGGTGACGAGCAGCCCCGCCGCGCGGCGGGCGTCGGCGAGGCGCTGGCGCAGG
>JAIEOO010000233.1 GCA_019750475.1 Acetobacteraceae bacterium
GGCCGCGCTGCCCCTCGTGCTCGCGCGGCGGGACCTGGGGCGGCTCGCGGCGGGGCAGGCGCCGGGCGGCCCGCGGGGATTGGGCGACCGCGCGGCCGTCCTGCTGGCCGCGCTCCGCGGGCGGGTCTGACCCCCCGTGCATCCCTCCGCACGCCCCGGCGTTCAGCCGATGGAACGTGCCGGTCCTGAAATTGCTAGGTGTTGTGTCACCCGTCCGGGGCGGCGGGGTCGTGGCCACAACTTGGCTGGGCGAACGGCGCGTTTTCGTCACAATCCGGGGGCATACGGCCCCCATCAGCGGAAAGACGGCTTTGATGGCGCGATATCTCGTCTCCGGCGGTGCCGGTTATGTTGGCAGCCACCTCGTGCTCGCGCTGCTCGATGCCGGTCATCAGGTGGTGGTCGCGGATGACCTCTCCACCGGCCATCGCGCCGCCGTGCCGGCCGCGGCGGAACTCGCCTTCGGGACGCTCGCCGATCGCCGGTTCCTGTCCGAGGTCTTCGCCGCCTGGAAGTTCGACGCCGTCTTCCACTGCGCCGCGCTCTCGCTCGTGGGCGAGAGCATGAAGGACCCGTTCCGCTACATCCGCGACAACGTCGCCACCTCGATCAACCTGGCCGAGGCCGCGGTGAAGGGCGGCTGCCGGAAGTTCGTCCTCTCCTCGACCGCGGCCGTCTTCGGCATCCCGGAGATCGTCCCCATCGCCGAGGACGCGCCGACCGCGCCGATCAACCCCTATGGCGAGAGCAAGCTCATGATGGAGCGCGCGCTCTCCTGGGCCGAGGGCGCCTACGGGCTGCGCAGCGCGAGCCTGCGCTACTTCAACGCGGCCGGCGCCGATCCGGCGGGCCGCGCGGGCGAGCACCACGACCCCGAGACGCATCTGATCCCGCGCGCCATCGCCGCCACCCTCGGCACCGGGGAGCCCGTGTCCATCTTCGGCACCGACTACCCGACGAAGGACGGCACGGCGGTGCGCGATTATGTCCACGTGATGGACCTCGCGGCCGCGCACATGGCCGTGCTGCCGCTGCTCGACACCCATTCCGTGCGCTACAACCTGGGCAATGGCGAAGGCCACACGGTGCGGGAGGTGCTGAGCGCGATCGAGACGGTCTCGGGCCGGAAGGTGCCGCACAGCGTCGGTCCGCGCCGCGCGGGCGATCCGCCCGTCCTCGTCGCCTCCTCCGAGCGGTTCCGCGCCGAGACGGGCTGGACGCCGCGCTACCCCTCCATCACGGAGATCGTGCGCACGGCCTGGGCCTGGCACGAGAAGCACCCCTACGGCTATGGCCGCCGCCTCGTCGCCGTCGCCTGACCGCCGCCGCGCCTCGCCGTCGCGGGCGCTGGCGAGCGCGGCCGCGGCCTGTTAGCCTCCCTTCCGCCGGCAAGGAGGGAGGAACACGATGACGGAGCGTCGCCGATTGCTGTCCGCCGGGCTGGCCGCGGCCGCCCTGCCGGCCGCGACCTTGCCGGGGGACGTCGCGCTCGCCCAGGCGCCGGGCCTTCAACAGCAGGCCGCCCCGCCGGCCGCCGCCCCGGCGCCCGCCGCCGCGCCCGCGCTGCCCTACCGGGCGCATCGGATCCGCACGCCGGATGGGCTGACCATCGCCGCCTACGAGTACGGCAACCCCGCGGGCCCCGCGATCCTCTTCATCCACGGCTTCGCCCAGGCCGCCCTGTCCTGGGACCGCCAGACCCGCGACGCGGAGCTCGCGCGGGAGTTCCGCATGGTCGCCTACGACCTGCGCGGCCACGGGATGAGCGACAAGCCCGTCGGCAACGAGCATTACCGGACCGCCAGGTTCTGGGCCGACGAGGTCAAGGCGGTGATCGAGCAGATCGGGCTGCGGCGCCCGACGCTGGTCGGCTGGTCCATGGGCGGGCGCGTGATGGGCGACTACCTGATCGAGCACGGCCATTCCGGCATCGCCGCGATGAACTGGGTCGCGGCCGTGTCGTCCAGCGCGGATGCCCGGCGCTGGGGCCGCGGCGCGCGGCTGATCGGCCCGATGGGCAGCGCCGACCCCGCCACGATGATCCGGAGCACCGTCGCCTTCCTGCGCGAATGCTTCGAGGTGCAGCCGAGCGCGAGCGATTTCGAGACGATGCTCGCCTTCAACATGATGATCCCGGCGCATGCGCGGAACTCGCTCGGCGGCCGCGCCGCCGACTATGAGCGCGAGCTGCGCGCCCTCGACATCCCGGTCCTCGTCACGCATGGCGCGCTCGACCGCGTCGTGGATGCGAGCATGGGGCGCTACACCGCCTCCGTCGTGCCGAATGCGCGGCTGAGCGAGTATGCCAACATCGGCCACGCCCCCTTCTGGGAGGATGCGCCGCGCTTCAACCGCGAGCTGGCGGAGCTGGTCCGCGGCGCGCGCCGCTAGGTCGTGATCCGCGACGGCGGCGTCGCCGGAGCGGCGACTCGTCCTCTCACAGGCTGCCATGGCGTGATCCCGTGTTTCGGGGTCACGCTGTGGGGGCTGGCGCCTCGTGCATCGCAGCCGCGCGCGGCTCGGCTTGGCGAGGCCGGCGGGCGGTGCTAATGCCGCCGGCGTCGGAGCGTAGCGCAGCCTGGTAGCGCATCAGTCTGGGGGACTGGGGGTCGTGGGTTCGAATCCCGCCGCTCCGACCATCCGCCCCCTCTACTCCGCCCGCACATTCGCCGCCCGGATCACCTCGCCCCAGCGCGCCACCTCGCCGCGCAGGAACTCGGCCGCGCGGTCGGGCGTCGAGCCCTCCACCACGAAGCCCAGCTGGTCGAAGCGCGCCGCGAGCGCCGGCTCGCGCACGGCGCGGGCGATCTCGCCGCTCAGGCGATCGACGATGGCGGCCGGCGTTCCGGCGGGCGCGAGGATCATGCACCAGGTGGAGGAGGCGAAGCCGGGCAGGCCCTGCTCCGCCAGGGTCGGGACGGCCGGCGCGAAGCCCGGCCGCTCGAGCGAGGCGATGCCGAGCGGCCGCACGGTGCCCGCGTCGAATTGCGGCTTGAGCGTGGACCAGGTGTCGAACATGACGCCGAGCTGTCCGCCCATGAGGTCCTGCAGCGCCGGCTGCGTCCCGCGATAGGGCACGTGGACGAGGTCGAGGCCGAGCCGCCGGCCGATATCCTCCATGGTCAGGTGCGCCGCCGCCCCGATGCCGGAGGAGCCGTAGTTCACGGCACCCGGCCGCTGACGCGCGAAGGCGACGAAGTCCCGGAAGTCGCGATAGGGCTGCCGCGCCCCGCCCGCGAGGACGAGCGGCGCCGTCACCACGTGGGACACCGGCGCAAAGGAGGCGACGGGGTCGAAGGGAAGGCGCCCGGTATACAGGGTGGCGTTCGCCGCATGGGCGCCGATCACCATGACGAGCGAATGCCCGTCCGCCGGGCTCGTCGCCACGCTTCCCACGCCCACGATGCTGTTGGAGCCGGGCCGGTTCTCGACGACGACCGGCTGGCCCAGGGCGCGGGAGAGGGGCTCGGCCACCATGCGCGTGGCGATGTCCGTCGTGCCGCCGGGCGTGTAGGGCACGACGATGCGCACCGGCCGCGAGGGCCAGGCCTGCGCGGATGCGCGCCCGGGCGGCGGCGCGAGGAAGGGCAGGGCCAGCGCCGCCCGGCGCGGGAGAGCGTGATGCATGGTGGTTTCCTCCGGGCCCGATGGTGTCGGCGAAGGAAAGGCGATGTCCAGCGGGGCGGCGCCGGGCCGGCTTCCGCCGCGGCGCGCCGAAGCCGCTGCCACGGGGTCGCGCACCCCAGGGCTGACACGGTCCGGCCAGGGCGAGCCGCGTCCGGAGCGGTGAATCATCCTGTCTCAGGCGGCGGAAGCGCGATCCCGGTGGCGGGGTCGCACCGGCGCGCAGGATCGGCGGAGGCGGCGGGGCCGGGGCGGCGAACCGTCCGGTCACCCGCGGCGGAAGCGTGATCGCGTCTTGCCGGATCGCGCGGTAGACGCATCCTTGGCCGGATGGGCAGCGTTCAGGCATGGATGAGCAGCGTCGTTTCCGATTGACCCTCGCAACCTTGCTCGCGGCGCTGCGGCGCCCGGAATCCGCCCGGGCCGCCTATGGCTTCGCCGTCGCCATCTCGCTGACGGCGGCCGCCCTGCGCTGGTGGCTGGAGGCCTATCTCCCGCCGGGTTTCCCCTTCCTCACCTTCTTCCCGGCCGTGATCCTCACGGCCTTCCTGGCCGGCACCGGGCCGGCCGTGCTGTCCGCCCTGCTCTGCGGGGCGATCGCCTGGGGGGCCTTTCTCGTGCCGGAGGGCGGCTCGCCCTTCGGGCTGAGCGCCGTGCTGGCCATGGGCTTCTATGCCGCGATCGTCACGATCGACATCGCCCTCATCCACGTGGCCTTCGCCGCCCTCAGCGGGATGCGGATGGCGGAGTCCCGGGCACGCGCCCTGGCAGAGAGCCGGAGCCTGCTGTTCACCGAATTGCAGCACCGCGTCTCCAACAACCTCCAGATCGTCTCGACCCTGCTCGCGCTCGAACGCGCCGAGGTGAGCGATCCGCGGGCCGCCGCGGTGCTGCGCGACGCCTCGGCGCGCCTCGCCCTCGTCGCCCGGATCCAGCGGCAGCTGCACGACCCCGGCAACGCGGAGGTGCAGCTGACGGCGTTCCTCGGCAACCTCGCGCGCGACACGCTGGGCGCCAGCGGCGCCTCCCGGGTGACGCTGCGCGTGGACGCGCACGGCCTCGTCCTGCCGCCGGACCGCGCGATCCCCGTCGCCCTCATCGTGACGGAACTCGTCAGCAACGCGCTGGAGCACGGCTTCGCCCCCGATTCGCCGGGCCAGCTCGCGATCCTGGCCCGCCCGCTCGGCGATGGCCGCGTCGAGGTGTCGGTCAGCGACGACGGCATCGGCCCGGCGCCGGACTTCGACCCGGCGCGCCTCGGCAGCCTCGGCCTGCGGCTGGCGCAGGCCCTGGCGCGGCAGCTCGACGGCAGCTTCCAGCTGACGCGCGAGGAGGGCCTGACCGTCGGCCGCCTCGTGTTCCGCCCCTGAGCCCTGCCGACGGCCGCGTCAGCGCTTCGTCCGCGGGTCGAGCGCGTCGCGCAGCCCGTCGCCCACGAGGTTGAAGGCCAGGACGACGACGAAGATCGCGAGGCCCGGGAAGATCGCGAGCCAGGGCGCGCTCTCGATGAAGCGTTGCGCCGAGTTGAGCATGGAGCCCCAGGACGGCGCCGGCGGCTGCTGCCCGAGGCCGAGGAAGGACAGCGCGGCTTCGGCGATGATCGCCTCGGCGATGGCGAGCGTCGCCTGCACGAGGAGGGGCGGCGCGATGTTGGGCAGCACGTGCAGCAGCGCGTTGCGCCAGGGCGGGTTGCCGAGCGCGCGCGCGCTCTCGAACCAGTCGGTGGACCTGGCCTCGAGCGCCATGCCGCGGGCGAGGCGCGCGAAGACGGGCGCCGCCGCGATGGCGATGGCGAGCATCGCGTTCTCGAGCGCGGGGCCGAGGAAGGCCGCGAGCGCGATGGCGAGGATCAGCGACGGCACGGAGAGCATCGCGTCGGCGACGCGCGAGATCACCGCGTCCACCCACCCGCCCGCGAGGCCGGCGAGGAGGCCGAGCGGCACGCCCATGAGCGCGGCGCCGCCCACCGCGACGACGCCCGCCATCAGCGAGGCCCGCGCGCCCCAGAGCACGCGGGACAGCACGTCCCGCCCGTTCTCGTCCGTGCCGAAGGGATGCGCCCAGGAAGGCGCCTGCCGCAGGCGCGACCAGCTCGTCTCCAGCGGGTCGTAGGGCGCGAGCCAGGGGGCGAGCAGCGCCGCCAGCACGAAGATGGCGACGACGACGAGGCCCGCCATCGCCAGCCGATGCGCCATGAACTGGCGCAGCGCGCGGCGCCCGGGGCTCTCCCCCCCGATGGCGGGCGGGGCGCCGGCGGCGCCGCCGCGGGTGAAGGCGCTCATCTCAGGCGGCCCGCAGCCGCGGGTTGACCGCGGCGTAGAGGAGGTCGGCCAGCAGCGAGAGCAGGACGAAGATCAGCGCCGTCGCCAGCACGACGCCCTGCACCACCGGGTAGTCGCGGTTGAACACCGCGTCCACGATCAGCTTGCCGAAGCCCGGGATGGTGAAGATCTGCTCGGTCAGCACCGCGCCGGCGAGGAGCCGCCCGAACTCGATGGTGCCGAGGGTGACGACGGGGATCAGCGCGTTGCGCAGCGCGTGCTTCGCCACCACGACCCTCTCGGACAGGCCCTTGGCGCGCGCCGTGCGGACGTAGTCCTGGCTCAGCGCGCCGAGCATGGCCGCGCGGGTGTGCCGCATGAGGACGGAGGCCACGCCCGTGCCCAGCACGAAGGCCGGCATGATGGTGGTGGCGAGCGACTGCCACGGATCCTCCCAGGGCGGCACGTAGCCCGAGGGCGGCAGCCAGCCGAGCTGCACTGAGAAGAGCAGGATCAGCATGATCCCGAGCCAGAAATTCGGCGTCGAGATGCCGAAGAGCGCGACGGCGTTGATCGCCCAGTCGGCCGGCCGGTCCTTCCACACGGCCGAGAGCACGCCGCAGGGCACGCCGATGACGACGCCGATCACGAAGCTCATCGTGGCGAGCTGGAAGGTCACCGGCAGCTTCTCGAGGATCAGCTCGGACACCGGCAGGCGGATGCGCCAGGAGAAGCCGAAATCGCCGACCACCACGCGGGAGAGCCAGTGCAGGTACTGCTCCCAGAGCGGCCGGTCGAGCATCAGCTCCGCCCGGATCTGCGCCAGCACCTGCGGATCGCCCCGCTCCTCGCCGGCCAGGATCAGCGCCGGATCGCCCGGCATGAGCTGCTGCAGGCCGAACACGAGGAGCGAGAGGATCAGCAGCGTGGGGATGATCTGCCCCACGCGCCGGACCAGGAATCCCGTCACTGGAGGCGGAGGCCCTGGGGCCGGATCAGGCCGTCCGGCACGGGCACGAAGCCCTGCAGCCGCGCGGTGTGGGCCACGATGTTCTTGCGGTGCCAGAGGTAGATGCGCGAGCGGTCCTGCCGGATCGCGATCTCGAAGATGCGGCGGTACAGCTCGCGCCGCTTCTCGCTGTCGAGCTCCGTCCGCGCTTCGTCGAGCAGCCGGTCCACCTCGGGGTTGGCGTAGCGGCCATCGTTCTGGCCGGCGCGGCTGTGCATGAAGGCGTAGGTGTTGCCGTCGGGATCGACGCGGCCCGACCAGGCGATCAGGTAGGTCTCGAACTCGCCCCGCGTCGCCGCCTGGAGGGAGGAGGCGAACTCCATGGCGTTGAGGCGCAGGTCGAAGCCGGCTTCGCGCACCATCGCCTGGATCACCTCGCCCACCTGGCGGAGGTCGGGGTTGTTCGGCACCGTCATCTCGACGCGCAACGGCGTCGTGACGCCGGCCTCCCGCAGCAGGGCGCGGGCGCGCTCGACGTTGCGGGGCTCGGGGCGGAAGTCGCGGATGTGGTAGGGGTTCGCGGGCGGGAGCGGCTGCGCCGTGGGAACGTACATCCCCTCGTAGACCACGCGGTTCAGCGCGTCCCGGTCGATCGCGAGCTCGAAGGCGGTGCGGATGCGGACATCCTGCCCGAGCGGGCCCTGGCCGCGCGGCCCGTTGCCCATGTTGTAGGCGATGGACTGGTAGCCCAGCTCGTCGCCGACGGAGAGCCGCAGCCGGCTGTTGCGCCGCACGGCGGGGACGTCGTCGGGGTCGATGGTCTGCACCAGCTCCAGCGCGCCCGATTGCAGGTTGGCGAGCCGCACGGTGCTGTCGGGGATGGGCAGGTAGGTGATGCGGTTCAGGTGGATGCGCCCGGCATCCCAGTAGTCGGCGAAGCGCTCGACCACGATGCGGTCCTGCGCGACGCGCTCGACGAAGCGGAAGGGGCCGGCGCAGACCGGGCGGTTGCCGAAGTTCCGCCCCGCCGCCTCCAGCGCCCGGGGGGACATGATCATGCCCGCCCGGTCGGTGAGCTGGGACAGGAAGGCCGCCGAAGGCTCGCGCAGGCGGATGCGGATGTTGAGGCGGTCCACCACCTCCATGCCGGTGATGATCCCGATCTCGGCCCGGCGGAAGCTGCCCTGCAGGTTGAGGTGCCGGTCGAGCGAGATGCGCACCGCCTCGGCGTCCATCGCCTCGCCGTCGTGGAAGCGCACGCCGTCGCGCAGCGTGATCACCAGCGTCCGCGGGTCCTCCCAGCGATGCCCGGTCGCGAGCTGCGGCACGATCTCCAGCCGCTCGTTGATGTCGAAGAGCTTGTCGCAGAGGCTCGCGAAGACGATGCGGCCGACGAAGGTCCGCGCCAGCGTCGGGTCCAGGATGTCCGGGTCCTCGCGCAGGCCGATGCGGAAATTCTGCGCCTCGGCCGGCGCGGGCAGCGCGGCCGAGAGGCAGAGCGCCGCGGCGGCGGCGAGCACCGCTCGCGGGATCAGGGCGCGTCGGATCATGCGGGTTGCTCCTGGGTGAAGAAGGCCTGGAGGCGGCGGAGGCGCTCATTGTCGCCGGCGTCGCGCAGGGGCGGGGCGGGGGGCAGCGTGTCCTGCAGGTGGCAGGCGGCGAGGTGGGACAGTCCCCGCAGTCCGGGCTCGGCGTCCCGGCAACGCGCCTCCGCATGCGGGCAGCGCGTGTGGAAGCGGCAGCCGGAGGGCGGGCGGAGGGGGGAGGGCACGTCGCCCTCCAGCACGGCGCCCGCGCCGTGGCCCGGCACGGCGGCCAGCAGCGCGCGGGTGTAGGGGTGGCGCGGGTGGTGGAACACCTCCTCCGCCGGCCCCTCCTCGACGATGCGGCCGAGATACATGACCGCCACCCGGTCCGCGACCTGCCGCACCACGCCGAGATCGTGGCTGATCAGGACGAAGGTGAGGCCGAGGTCGCGGATCAGGTCGGAGAGCAGGTTCACCACCTGCGCCTGCACGCTGACGTCGAGCGCCGAGACCGGCTCGTCCCCGATGATCAGCTCGGGCTCCGAGGCCAGCGCCCGGGCGATGGCAACGCGCTGGCGCTGCCCGCCCGAGAATTCGTGCGGCCAGCGCCGGGCCAGCTCGGGTCGGAGGCCGACGCGCGCCAGCAGCTCCGCCACGCGCTCCCGCTCGCGGCCGCGATGCAGGCCGTGCAGGCGCAGCGGCTCCATCACCGCCGCCTCGACCGTCATGCGCGGATCGAGGCTGCCATAGGGGTCCTGGAAGACGAGCTGCATGCGGCGGCGGGCGGCGCGAAGCCCGGCCGGCGGCAGCGCGCGCAGATCCTGCCCGGCGAAGCGGAGCGACCCCGCATCGGGCTCGACGAGGCGGAGCAGCAGCCGCCCGAGGGTGGACTTGCCGCAGCCGCTCTCGCCGACGATCGCCAGCACCTCGCCGCGGCGCACGGTGAGCGACACGCCATCCACGGCCCGCACCGCGCCGAGCCGCCGCCCGAGCGCGGAGCGGACGGGGAAGTGCTTCACCAGCCCCTCGGCCGAGAGCAGCGCCTCGCTCATGCCGGCAGCACCTGGTCGAGCGGCGCGCGCCAGCAGGCCGACAGGTGCTCCGGGCCCACCGGCGCCAGGGGCGGCTGCTCGGCGCAGGCCGCGACCGCGAAGGGGCAGCGCGGGGCGAAGCGGCAGCCGGGCGGCGGCGCGCGCAGATCGGGCACGGT
>JAIEOO010000177.1 GCA_019750475.1 Acetobacteraceae bacterium
GCGGCCTCCTGCGCGGCGGGCCGCGCGGGCTCGACGGCCGCCATCTGCGCCTGGGGCTGGCGGTCCTCGGCCAGCAGGCTCGCGGCCGTCACGACCAGCACGCCGCCGGGCGCGCTGGCGACGTCGGTGCGCGGCTGGAAGCCGGCACCGCTGCCCTGGAAGGCGACGGCCTGGGGCAGGCGGCGCTGGGCGTCGTCCATCCGCTGGAACTGCGCGGGCTGCATCGGCTCGAGGTGACGCAGATGCGCCGCCGCCATGGTGCGGAGGCGCTCCTGGTCGTTCAGCCGGGCCCATTCCGCGGCGAGGATCTGCGTGCGCCCGCGCTCGGTCTCGGTCTGGCGCTTCACGTCCCGCAGTTCACGGTCGAGCTTCGCCACCTCCTCCTTGGTCTGGAACACGTAGAAGCCCGCGCAGAAGAACGCGACGAAGGTCACGAAGGTGAGGGGGTGATTCATGCGGGGCTTCCGGAGGACAGGGCGATGCGCTCGAGCGCGCGAAGATGCGCGGAGCGCGCCCGCGGATTGGCGGCCACCTCGGCGGCGGCGGGGCGGACGGAACGGGGCGTGAGCAGGCGGAAGGCGGGTGCCGCGGCGGGACCCGCGAGCGCCGCCGGGTCATGGCGGGAACGGCCCGGCGCACGTCCGCTGGCGGCCTGGAAGCGGTGCTTCACGATGCGGTCTTCCCCCGAATGGAAGGAGACGACGACGATTCGGCCACCGGGCGCCAGCACCTTGAGCGCGGCATCGAGCGCGCGCTCGATCTCGCCGAGCTCGTCGTTCACGCGGATGCGCAGCGCCTGGAAGCTGCGCGTCGCGCCGTCGAGGCCGGAGGGGTCGCGCGGGACGTTGGCGCGGATGATCTCGGCGAGGCGCAGCGTCGTCGCGATCGGCGCGTCGCGGCGGGCGGCGACGATGGCGCGGGCGATGCGGCGGGCGTGCCGCTCCTCGCCGAAGATCCAGAGCAGGTCGGCCAGCTCCTTCTCGGGCAGGCCGTTCACGAGGTCGGCGGCGCTCGGGCCCCGCTTCTCCATCCGCATGTCGAGCGGGCCGTCGGCGCGGAAGGAGAAGCCGCGCTCGGCCTCGTCGAGCTGGAAGGAGGAGACGCCGAGGTCGAGCACGACGCCGTCCAGCTCGGCGACGCCCCAGGCCTCGAGATGGGAGAGCAGGTCGCCGAAGCGGCCGAGCGCGAGGTGCAGCCGCCCGGGGAAGCGGGCGGCGAGCCCGGCGCCGCGGGCGATGGCGTCGGGGTCGCGGTCGAGGGCGAAGACGGTGCAGCCGCGCTCCAGCAGGGCGCGGGCGTAGCCGCCGCCGCCGAAGGTGCCGTCGAGGATGCGCGCGCCCTCGCCGGGCGCGAGCCACTCGGTCACCTCGTTCAGCAGGACGGGTATGTGGCTCACGCGGCGCCTCCCGCCTGGCGGGCGGCCTGGGCGCGGGCGAGGGCGGCGCGGGCGGCCTCGATCTGGGCGTCGGCGGCGGCCGGGGCCCAGATCTGGAAGTGGCTCCGCACGCCCATGAAGGTGACGCTGTCGGTGATGCCGGCGAATTCGCGCAGGTCGCGGGGCAGGACGACGCGGCCCTCGGGGTCAGGCGTCACGTCCGTGGTGTCCGCGAACATGGCGAGCGCGATGGCCTCGTCCTCGGGGGAGAGCTGGTCGAGCGGGCCAGGGGCGGGGAGATCGGCGTCGAAGGCGGCGGCGGGCCAGGCTTCGAGGCAGAGATGGCGGGTGGAGCGGCGGAGGACGATGGCGTCGCCGGCGAGGACCTTGCGGAAGTCGGCCGGCACCGAGACGCGGCCCTTGGCGTCGAGGCGGCTCGTGATCTTGCCCCGGAACTGGGTCATTGGCCCCGCCGCCTGCTCGTCCCGGGGGACCCCTTGCTGCCTTCCCCACGGTTGCCGCGCCGCTGTCGCTGGGCGCTTCCGCTGGGGGGAGGCAGCGGCCGGCGGAGCCCCCCGACCCCGCCGGCTCGCCCGACCAGCCCGCTTGGAACCGCTCGCCCCCCCGAGCGTGCATTGGTCCCTTGCGAGCCGGGGTCGTTGTAACTGGGCCGGCATGGGCGCGCAAGGGAAAATGCGCCACCGCCACAGTATGCATCCGCCTGGGACGCATCAAGAACATCATTAACATCAAAGACTTGTGGTCAAAATCTGTGGATAAGTGACAAGAAGGCCGCGCGTTCGGCCCGAACTGTGCCCTGGCGGCAACAGCGTCAGCCTGTCGGTGTGCCGAGGCGACGAATCAGCCTTGAATCCACCGGATCGGGGCTTGCCAGCGCCCTTGTGACCCGGCGCCCGCGCGGCACCAAGCACGGGCCCGGCCGGGGCCCGGCGGGAGAGGCGTCAGGCGGCCTGTAAGCCGGGTTCTGTCCAGCCCCCCCGAGGTTGCCCCCGGGCGGGCCTGTGCGACCATTCCTCTGGAGCCGGCGTCGCCGCCGGCTTCTCGCGGCCAACCCGGGCGGCGGGACCGGACCGTCCCCGCCTGGCGCGTCCCATGGTTTCCCATGTCCCGCCCAGGCCGGCCGCCCCTATTCGGCCTTGCTCCCGGTGGGGTTTGCCGTGCCGCCGCCGTTGCCGGAAGCGCGGTGGGCTCTTACCCCACCGTTTCACCCTTGCCCCCCGCCCTCGCGGGGAGGGGGCGGTCTGTTCTCTGTGGCACTGTCCCTGGGCCTCGGGGTCGCCCCCTCCGCCCGCCGGCCGTTGGCCGGCACCGTTGTCCCGTGGAGCCCGGACTTTCCTCCAGCGGGGAACCCCGCCAGCGGTCGCCCGGCCGCCTGACCCCGCGCACATGCGCGCGGGCCGGCGGCGGGTCAAGCGCGCGGCGTCGCCGCCGCGGCGGCCAGCACCGCTTCGAGACGCCGCAGCGTGCCCGCATCGGCGTGCCCGTCCACCCGTTCCGGCCGCCAATGCCGCTGGAAGGCGGTGACGAGGACGGGAAGGGGCAGGTCGGTCCGGTAGCCGATGGCCGCGAGCAGGGCCGCCGCCCGGGGCCCGGCATCCGGCGGGGTTGCGCCGCCGAGGGGGGCGACGCCCGCCGGCCACAGCCCGATCCCCTCCGAGGCCAGCCCTTCCCAGTCGAACAGCTCGCCGGGATCCTGCTTCCGGTCGGGCGCGATGTCCGAATGCGCGACGACATGGACGGGCGGGATGGCGTGGCGCGCCAGGATGTCGAGGCAGAGCTCGGCGACCGCCGCCATCTGCAGCGCGGGAAAGGGGCGGTAGCCCCATTCGTGGCCGGGGTTCACGATCTCGATCCCGATGGAGACGGCGTTCAGCGCCGCCCGCCCGCGCCAGAAGGACTGGCCGGCGTGATGGGCGCGGCGGGCTTCGTCCACCAGCCGGAGGATCCGTCCGTCCTCCTCCACCAGGTAGTGGGACGAGACGCCGGCGGCGGGGTCGCGCAGCCGGGCCAGCGCCTCGGGTCCGCTGCGCATGCCGGTGTAGTGCAGGACGAGCATGTCCACCGCCGCGCCGTCGCGCGAACTGTGGTTGGGGGAGGGGGCGTCGTCCGTCGCGGTCATGCCGCCGCGTCGCTGGCGCCCGTCACGCCCCGCGCGCGCGCGACGCGGTTCCTGCCCGCTGGCCTGCCGGCAGGTCGAAGCGATGGCCTGGGACCGCCGGGGGGCCTCACAGCTTCCGCTCGCGCTTGATGCGGTCCCCGCCTGCCGGCTTGCCGGCAGGTCGAAGCGATGGCCTGGGACCGCTGGGGGGGCCTCACAGCTTCCGCTCGCGCTTGATGCGGTCCCCGCCTGCCGGCTTGCCGGCAGGTCGAAGCGATGGCCTGGGACCGCTGGGGGGGCCTCACAGCTTCCGCTCGCGTTTGATGCGGTCCCCGCCTGCCGGCTTGCCGGCAGGTCGAAGCGATGGCCTGGGACCGCTGGGGGGCCTCACAGCTTCCGCTCCCGTTTGATGCGGTCCCAGGCGGCGTTGATCTCGGCGACCTTGTCGGTCGCGCGCTTCACGAAATCGGCGGGGACGCCCCGGGCGGCGAGGGTGTCGGGGTGGTTCTCGCGCATCAGCCGGCGCCAGGTGGCGCGCACCTGCTCGTCGCTCGCGTCGCGCGGCAGGCCGAGGACGGCGTAGGGGTCGAAGGCCGGCGTGCCGGGCGGGGCGCCCGCGCTGTGGGAGGTGGTGTAGCCGTCCCGCGCGCGCTCCCAGGCGCGGCTGTCCAGGCCGAAGCCGACCTGGACCCGCTGGAGGAACCGCACCTCCCCCTTGGTCAGCGACCCGTCCGCGCGGGCGATGTGGAACAGGGCCGCCAGCACCTCCTCCAGCATGCCCCGGTTGTCGGCGAAGGCCTCGCCCAGCCGGTCGGCGAAGGGCTCGAACTCCTCCGCGGTCTCGCGGGCGCGGTCGAACAGCTCGGCCACGTCGCTCATGTTCTCGGGCGGGATGCGGAAGAGGCGCTTGAAGGCGTCGATCTCCTCGCGCTTCACCGGGCCGTCGCATTTGGCGAGCTTGGCCGAGAGCACGACGACCGAGACGGCGAAGAGCTGCTCCTTCGAGCCGAGCAGGGCCGCGAGGCCCGCGGCGTCGGGCAGGACGCGCCCCTTGAGCGCGCCGCTGTCCGCCGCATGCCCCATCGCCATGCCGATCACGGCGCCGAGCGGCCCGCCGGTGAAGAAGCCGGCCGCGCCGCCCAGGATTTTGCCCCAGAAGCTCAAGGAAGCCCCGCTCGTTGCGGGGAGAGGCGTAGCACGCGCGCGCCCGGCGGGAAGAGGGTGGGCCCGCCCTACATCGTCGCGGCCGCCCGCGCCGCCTGGTCATAGGCGCCGGAGAGCGCGCGCAGCAGCGCCGCGGCCTCGGACAGCCTGGCCGGCGCCTCGCCCACGGCGCGGATCAGCAGCGCCTCCCGGATCTCGTGGTAGCGGGCGCAGGCGGCGCGGCCGGCATCCGTCACGGCGACGGTCTGCTCCTTCCCGGCGCGGCCCAGTTCCACGAGTCCGGCCTGGGCGAGCTTGCGGACGGCGTAGCGCGCGACGTGCGGTTCCTCGATGGCCAGCACCCGCATCACCTCGGCGAGGCGCTTCGGGCGGTCGCGGTGGCGGACGGTGTGCAGCACCAGCACCTCGAGCCAGCTCAGGCCCGGCTGCCCGGCGGCGGTCATGCAGGCGACCATCCAGCGCTGGAAGGCGGCGCCCGACAGGATCAGGCCGAATTCCAGTTCGGACAGGTGGGGCGACCCCCCGGCCGCGAGATGGGCCGAGGAGACGACGGGGTCCGGTGACGAGGCCATGCGATCCTCCCGAGGGTCGTGGCCGTCACATTGACAAAACGCAGACAATTTATCAACGTCGCGATCCGCAGCGAAGGAGGTTCCGGCCCATGTCCCAATGGCAGTTCTGGGTGGACCGTGGCGGCACCTTCACCGACATCGTGGCCCGCCACCCCGATGGGCGGCTCTCCACCGCCAAGCTCCTCTCCGAGAACCCGGGACGCTACCGCGACGCGGCGGTGGCCGGCATCCGCCAGATCCTGGGCCTGGCCGAGGGCGCCCCGATCCCCCCGGGCGCGGTCGAGGCCGTGAAGATGGGCACGACGGTCGCGACCAACGCGCTGCTGGAGCGCAAGGGGGAGCGGGTGCTGCTGCTGGTGAACCGCGGCTTCGCCGACATCCTGCGCATCGGGAACCAGGCGCGGCCCAGGCTGTTCGAGCTGAACGTCCAGCTCCCCTCCCTGCTGCATGAGCGCGTGGCGGAGGTGGGCGGGCGCCTCTCCGTCGAGGGCGAGGAGCTGGAGGCGCTGGACGAAGGGGGCGCGCGCGCCGCGCTGCGGGAGGCGCACGCGGCCGGCATCCGCAGCGTCGCGGTGGCGCTGATGCACGCCTGGGCGCATCCCCGGCACGAGATCCGCCTGGGCGAGATCGCGCGGGAGGAGGGCTATTCGCAGATCTCGCTGTCCCATCAGGCGAGCCCGCTGCCGCGCCTCGTGCCGCGGGGGGACACCTGCGTGGTGGACGCCTATCTCTCGCCGATCCTGCGGCGCTACGTGGACCAGGTGGCGGAGGAGCTGGGCTCCCGTGAGGGCGCCACCGCGCCTCGCCTCTACTTCATGCAGTCCTCGGGCGGGCTGACCGAGGCCGGGCGCTTCCAGGGCAAGGACGCCATCCTGTCGGGCCCCGCCGGCGGCATCGTGGGTGCCGCGCGCACCGCGGCGATGGGCGGCTTCGACCGTGTCATCGGCTTCGACATGGGCGGCACGTCCACCGATGTCGCGCTCTATGCCGGCGAGTTCGAGCGCGCCTTCGAGACCCAGGTGGCCGGCGTGCGGATGCGCGCGCCGATGATGGCGATCAACACGGTCGCCGCGGGTGGCGGCTCCATCCTGAAGTTCGACGGCGCCCGGTATCGGGTCGGCCCGGAGAGCGCCGGCGCCGTGCCGGGCCCCGCCTGCTACCGCCGCGGCGGGCCGCTCACCGTGACGGACGCGAACGTCATGGTCGGCAAGATCCAGCCCGCCTTCTTCCCCGCCATCTTCGGCCCCAAGGGCGACCAGCCGCTCGACGCCGACACCGTGCGCGCGAAGTTCTCCGAGCTCGCGCGGGAGATCGCGGCCGCGACCGGCCAGCCCCCGCCCGACCCGCGCGAGGTCGCCGAGGGCTTTCTCCGGATCGCCGTCGCCAACATGGCGCACGCCATCAAGCAGGTGAGCATCCAGAAGGGCCACGACGTCACGCGCTTCGCCCTGCAATGCTTCGGCGGCGCCGGCGGGCAGCACGCCTGCCTCGTCGCCGACGAGCTGGGGATGACCACGGTCTTCCTGCATCCCTTCGCCGGCGTGCTCTCGGCCTATGGGATGGGCCTCGCCGACCAGTCCGTCATCCGCGAGGGCGCGGTCGAGAAGACCATCGCCGAGGCGGTCGCCGACCTCCCCGCGCGCCTCGCCGCGCTGGAGGCCGAGGGCCGGGCGGAGCTGGCGCGCCAGGGCGCCGACCCCGCGCGGCTGCTCGCCACGCATCGCCTGCATCTGCGCTACCAGGGCACCGACGCCTTCCTGCCGGTCCTCATGGCCGCGACGGCCGCCGCGCTGGAGGCCGCCTTCACCGAGGCCCACCGCAAGCGCTTCGGCTTCGCGAGCGAGGGCCGGCCCATCGTGGTCGAGGCCGCCATCGCCGAGGTGACGAGCCCCGGCGAGGCCGTGCAGGAAGCGCCGCTGCCGCCGCGCGGCGTGGACCGGCTCGAACCCCTCGCCGCCGTCCCCCTCTTCGCCGAGGGGACGGAGCACCAGGCCCCCGTCTTCGACCGCGACGCGCTCCGCGCCGGCGACCGCATCCCGGGCCCCGCCCTGATCCGCGAGGCCATCGCCACCATCGTGGTCGAGCCCGGCTGGGAGGCCGAGGCGACGGAGCGCAACCACATCGTGCTGCGCCGCGTCGCGCCGCGCGCCAACGCGACGCTCGCCGGCGCCGAGGGCCGGCCGGACCCGGTGATGCTGGAGCTGTTCAACAGCCTCTTCATGTCCATCGCCGAGCAGACGGGCGTGGTGCTGCAGAACACCTCGCTGTCGGTGAACATCAAGGAGCGACTCGACTTCTCCTGCGCCATCTTCGACGCGGAGGGGAACCTGGTGGCGAACGCCCCGCACATCCCCGTCCATCTCGGCGCCATGGGCGAGAGCGTGAAGACGGTGATCCGCCTGCGCGGGAGGACGCTGAGGCCCGGCGACGTGGTCGCGCTCAACAACCCCTACGAAGGCGGCACCCACCTGCCGGACGTGACCGTCATCACGCCGGTCTTCGACGAGGCGGGGCAGGAGATCCTGTTCTTCGTCGGCAGCCGCGGCCACCACGCCGATATCGGCGGGCTGACCCCCGGTTCCACGCCCCCGGGCTCCGCCACCCTGGAGGAGGAGGGGGTCGTCATCTCCAACTTCCTCCTGGTCGAGCAGGGCCGCTTCCGGGAGGAGGAGTTCCGCGCGCTGCTCGCCGCCGCGCGCTACCCGGCGCGCAGCCCGGACGTGAACGTGGCCGACATCAAGGCCCAGGTCGCGGCCAACGAGACCGGCGTGCAGGAGCTGCGCCGCGCCGTCCGCCAGTTCGGCCTCGCCACCGTCCAGGCCTATATGCGCCACGTGATGGACAACGCGGAGGAGAGCGTCCGCCGCGTCCTCGAACGGCTCAAGGATGGCCGCTTCGAGACGCGGACCGACGACGGCACGCCGCTGGTCGTCGCGGTCCGGGTGGACCGCGCCCGCCGCCGCGCGGTGATCGACTTCACCGGCACCGGCCCGCAGCGCCCCGACAATTTCAACGCGCCGAGGGCTGTCTGCCGCGCCGTCGTGCTCTATTCCTTCCGCACCCTGGTGGGCGAGGACATTCCCCTGAACGACGGTTGCCTGAAGCCGATCGAGATCGTCATCCCCGACGGGACCTTCCTGTCCCCCCGGCCCGGGGGGGCTGGCGGGGGGGCGGCCGTGGTCGCCGGCAACACCGAGGTCAGCCAGATGACGACCAACGCGCTGCTCGCGGCGCTCGACGCCTGCGCCAGCGCGCAGGCGACGATGAACAACCTGCTCTTCGGCGACGACAGGTACCAGTACTACGAGACCGTCTGCGGCGGCGTCGGCGCCGGCCCGGGCTTCGACGGGGCGTCGGCCGTGCAGACCCACATGACCAACACCCGCATGACCGACCCCGAGATCCTGGAGATGCGCTACCCCGTGCGCCTCGAGGAGTTCGCGATCCGCCGCGGCTCGGGCGGCGCCGGCCGGTGGCGCGGCGGCGACGGCGCGCGCCGGCGCATCCGCTTCCTGCGCGAGATGGAGGCCGTGATCGTCGCCTCCCGCCGCAACGTGCCGCCGCACGGGCTGCATGGCGGGCAGGACGGGACGCCGGGCCGGCAATGGGTGGAGCGCGCGGATGGCAGCCGCACCGACATGCCGGGCAACACCGGCCGGGCGACGCTGCGGCCGGGCGACGCGCTCATCCTCGAGACGCCGGGCGGGGGCGGCTGGGGAGCCCTGTGACCGGCGAGGGCCGAGACCGTCGGAAGCCCTTGGGCGCGCGGCTGCGCGTCCTGGCCTTCGCGTCGGTTCTCGTCGCCCTCGCGGCCATCGCCGTCTGGGCCGTTCCCCGGGCCCTGGACTGGGACGGTCACCGGGCGGAGCTCGCCGCCATCGCCGGCGAGCGGCTGGGCCGGCCGGTCGTGCTCGAAGGCCCCATCACGGTCAGCCTGCTGCCCGAACCCTGGCTCTCGGCCGACCGCATCCGCGTCGGCGAGGCGGCGGACGAGATCGGCGTCAGCGCCCGCGGGCTGCGCCTGCGCCTCGATCCCTGGAGCTTCCTCCTCGGCCGGCTCGACATCCGGGAGGTGGCGCTGGTGGGCGCCGACATCCGGCTGCCCTGGCCGCCCACGGCGCTGCCCGGCCTGTTCCTGCCGGGCTGGCTCTCCGCCCTCGACATCCGGATCGAGGACAGCCGCATCGCGGTCGGCAACGCGGCGGTGGAGGGCGTCTCCGCCCGCTTCGCCGCCGGCGGGCCGGCCGAGGCGGTCGCCGGCACCGGCCAGTTCCGCTGGCGCGGGCAGGTGGTGCGCTTCGACGCGCGCCTCGGCCGGGCGACGGGGGATGACGGCGTCGCGCCGCTCGACGTGACGCTGACCGACGCCGCCGGCGGCACCATGCGCGCGCGCGGCGTGCTCTTCGCCCAGGGCGGCTTCGAGGGCCGCCTCGACGCGGCGGGG
>JAIEOO010000361.1 GCA_019750475.1 Acetobacteraceae bacterium
GCTCCTGTCGGCGGGTGCCTCGGGGGCCGCCGCGTTCGGCCTCGCCAAGGCCCGGTCGGCGCTGCGCGACGTGGCCGAGGTCGCCCGCGCGGCCGCCGCCGGCGACCTGGAGCGCCGGGTCGTGGCGGTCCCCGAGTCTGGCGACGTCGGCCAGGTGCAGCGGGGCCTCAACGCCGCGCTCGACTGCGTCGACGCCTTCGTGCGAGAGGCCGGCGGCGCCATGGGCGCGGCCGCCGAAGGGCGTTTCCACCGCACGGTGCTGCTGCGCGGCCTGCCGGGCGCCTTCCGCGGCGCCGCCGGCGCCATCAACGCGGCCGCCGGCCAGATGCGCGACCATGACGAGGCCGTCCGCGCGATGGCCGACAGCTTCGAGCACAGCGTGGGACAGGTCGTGAGCTCCCTCTCGGCCGGCGCGGACGCGCTGCATCGCAACGCCGGGCGGCTGTCCGAGGCCGCCGCCTCCGCCGGACGGGAGGCCGACGCGGCCGCCGGTTCCACGCACGTCGTCGCCGAGGACACGGAAACCGTCGCGGCCGCGACGGAGGAGCTGTCCGCCTCCGTGTCCGAGATCTCGCGCCAGGTCGCGCATGCCTCCTCGGTCGCGCGCGACGCGGTCGCGGAGGCGGAGCGGACGGACGTCACGGTGCGGTCCCTCGCGGAAGGCAGCGCGCGCATCGGCGAGGTGGTGCGCCTAATCTCGGACATCGCCGGACAGACCAACCTGCTGGCGCTCAACGCCACGATCGAGGCGGCCCGCGCCGGCGAGGCCGGCAAGGGCTTCGCCGTCGTCGCCTCCGAGGTGAAGGCCCTGGCGAACCAGACCTCCAAGGCGACCGAGGAGATCGCGGTGCAGATCGGGGCGCTGCAGCGCAGCACCGGCCAGGCGGTGGACGCGATCCGCGGGATCGGCTCGACGGTGCGGCGCATCGACGAGGCGGCCTCGGCCATCGCCGCCGCCGTGGAGGAGCAGGGCGCCGCGACGCGGGAGATCGCGTCGAGCGTCGGGCGGGTGGCACAGGCGTCGGAGGAGGTGTCCAGCAGCATCGGCGCGGTGCGCAGCGCGGCAGGCGGCACGGGCGCGGCGGCGACCGAGGTGCTCGGCGCCGCCGGCGAGCTCAGCGGCCAGGCGCGGCACCTCGAGGGGGAGGTGGGGCGGTTCCTCGCCCGCGTCCGGGGTGGATGAGAGGTGAGCGCGTCCGCCGCCCGGCACGCGCTCGCCCGCATGATTCGCAACGACCTGTGCCCGCGCCCGGGTTCGGCCTGAGCGGAGGCGGCCGGGACCCGGACGGGCCGCGAGCGGCCCTGGCCCGGCCAGAGGCGAGCCGTCGCGGCACCGGCTGCACCGATACGCGGTGTCGGGAGCGCGACGTCGCCGTCCCGACGGGTTTGACCTGACCTGGGCGCTGTTCATCGCATCCGGGGAGACGGCGCCTTGCCGGCATCCAGGTCCCTTGGCTTCGCCCTGGTCGCCGCCGGCTTCGTCGCGGGGATCGCTGCGGCAGCGGGCGTCGCGGCGGCCCGAGGCTCGCCGCAGCTACATGGCGGCTCCGCGAGCCTTCTGCAGGGTGCCCCGACCTCGATCGACTGCGTGGGTGCCGGCGCGCAGGGCTCGCAGCCAAACAACGCGCAAATCGTGACGGCCGAAGCCGAGACGGCCGACCGGCGCCGCAGCGCCACCCCGCGCGGACTGTTCGACGACCGTTGAGCGGCTCGGGGGAGCTGCCGCTCCTCAGAGGCCGGCTCCGCCCAACGGGTACGACTCGCCGCCCTTCTCGGCAGCGGTCGGCATCCGATCCAACCCGAGACGGCCTCTCCGCACCCGCGCTCAGGGCTTGCGACCTTTGCGCCGTCTTTACAGAATCGCCCGCGGAACACCATCGGCCGGTTGCGCGGACATCGCGGAGAATGCCCGCTCAGCAGGAGCAATCCCCGATGCTTGACGTTGCGCTCGCCGCCGCCGGCCTGGCCTTCTTCGCCCTGGCGGCCCTCTACACCACCCTTTGCGCGCGGGTGTGACCTCGGTGGCTTTCGACCTCGTTCTCGGCGGCGCGGTCGCCGCCGGCCTCCTCCTCTACCTGCTCTGGGCGCTGCTGCGGCCCGAGGATCTCTGACCCCATGACACTCATCGGCTGGGCGCAGATCGCGCTCGTGCTCGCCGCCATCGTCGCGGCGGCGGTCCCGCTCGCGCGCTACATCGCCGCGGTCGCGGCGGGGCGCGTCACCTTCCTCGCGCCGCTGGAGCGCGCCATCTACGCGGCCGGCGGCATCGACGCCGCGAAGGGCGTGGGCTGGAAGGGCTACACCCTCGCCATGCTGGCGGCGAACCTCGCGGGGTTCCTGCTGCTCTACGCGCTGCTGCGGCTGCAGGGCATGCTGCCCTTCAACCCGCAGGGCTTCGACGGCGTGCCGGCCTGGCTCGCGTTCAACACCGCCGTCTCCTTCATCACGAACACCAACTGGCAGGCCTACAGCGGCGAGGCCGCAATGTCGTACCTGTCCCAGATGGCGGGGCTCGCGGTGCAGAACTTCCTCTCCGCGGCCACGGGCATCGCGCTGGCGTTCGCGGTCTGCCGCGCCTTCGCCGCCGGCAACCTGAAGGAGCTCGGCAATTTCTGGGCCGACTTCGTGCGGATCAACCTCTACGTGCTGCTGCCGCTGGCGCTCGTCGTCGGCCTCGCCTTCGTGGCCATGGGCATGCCCCAGACGCTCTCGGCTTATGTGGAGGCGACCACGCTGGAAGGCGGCGCCCAGACCATCCCGCTCGGGCCCGCCGCTTTCCAGATCGCCATCAAGCACCTCGGCACCAATGGCGGCGGCTTCTTCGGCGTCAACGCGGCCCATCCCTTCGAGGGGCCTTCGGCGCTGGCGACCTCCGTCCAGATCTGGGCGCACCAGGTGATCCCCTTCGCGCTCGCGCTGGTGTTCGGGCGCATCGTCGGCGACGCGCGCCAAGGCTGGGCGCTGCTGGCCGTCATGCTCGGCTTCGTCGTTGCCGCCACCGCCGCCATCTACGCGGCCGAGGCCGCGGGCAACCCGCTCCACCTCGCCGCCGGCGTGGCGCCCGGCCTGGGCAACATGGAGGGCAAGGAGGTGCGCTTCGGCCTGGCCCTCGCGGCGCTGTTCGCGGCGACCACCACCGGCGCTTCCTGCGGCGCGGTGAACGCCATGCTGGACAGCTTCACGCCCCTCGGCGGAATGGTGCCGCTGTTCCTGATGCAACTCGGCGAGGTGCTGCCGGGCGGCGTGGGCTCGGGCCTCTACGGCATGCTGGTCTTCGTGCTGCTGGCGGTCTTCGTCGCCGGGCTGATGGTGGGCCGCACGCCCGAATACCTCGGCAAGAAGGTCCAGGCGCGGGAGATCAAGCTGGCCATGCTGGCCGTGCTGGTGCTGCCCGCGACCGTCCTCGGCTTCACCTCCGTCTCGGTCGTGGCGCCCTTCGCCGCCTCCTCGATCCAGGATTCCGGCCCGCACGGGCTGTCGGAGATGCTCTACGCCTACACCTCGGCGGCGGGGAACAACGGCTCGGCCTTCGGCGGGCTGACGGCGGACACGCCCTGGCTGAATGCGACGCTCGGCCTCGCCATGCTGCTCGGCCGCTTCGCCTTCGTGGTGCCGGTGATGGCCATCGCGGGCAGCATCGCCGCCAAGCCCAAGCTCGCGGCGTCGGCCGGCACCTTCCCCACCCACGGCCCGCTCTTCGTCGGGTTGCTCGCCGGCGTGATCCTCGTCCTCGGCGGGCTGCAATTCCTGCCTGCCCTCGCGCTCGGACCCGTGGCCGAGCACTTCGCGCTCGCCGCCGGCAAGACCTTCTGAGGCTCACGAAAATGGACATGAACCCCGTCCTCGCCGCCGGCGAGGCGCGTCGCGCGCGGCGCGGCGGCGCCCTGCTGACCGGCCCCATCGCGCGCCGCGCGGCGCTCGACGCGCTGCGCAAGCTCGACCCGCGGCATCTCGTCCGCAACCCCGTGATCTTCGTCACCGAGATCGTCTCGATCCTGGTCACGATCCTCGCGGCGCGCGCGGCCGTGCTGGCCGAGCCCTGGCTGTTCCAGGCCGGCATCGCGCTCTGGCTGTGGCTCACCGTGCTGTTCGCCACCTTCGCCGAGGCCGTCGCGGAGGGCCGCGGCCGCGCCCAGGCCGACAGCCTGCGCCGCGCGCGCTCCGAGGCGCGGGCGAAGGTGCTGGTGCGGCCCGACGACCGCGCCATCTGGTCGCCCCGCGACGCCACGGAGCTGCGGCCGGGCGAGCACGTGCTGGTCGAGGCAGGCGACCTCATTCCCTCCGATGGCGAGGTGGTGGCGGGCGTCGCCTCGGTGAACGAGGCCGCGGTGACGGGCGAGAGCGCGCCGGTGATCCGGGAGAGCGGCGGCGACCGCAGCGCCGTCACCGGCGGCACCCTCGTCGTCTCGGACTGGCTGGTGGTGCGCATCACCGCCGCGCCGGGCTCCACCTTCCTCGACCGCATGATCTCGCTGGTCGAGGGCGCGAGCCGCCAGAAGACTCCGAACGAGATCGCGCTCGACATCCTGCTCGCGGGCATGACGATCATCTTCCTGATCGCCGTCGCGACGCTGGTGGGCCTCGCCTCCTGGAACGGGCAGCCGCCTTCCGTCGCGGTGCTGGCGGCGCTGCTGGTGACGCTGATCCCGACGACGATCGGCGGGCTGCTCTCCGCCATCGGCATCGCGGGGATGGACCGCCTCGTGCGCTTCAACGTGCTGGCGACGTCCGGCCGCGCGGTGGAGGCCGCGGGCGACGTGGACGTGCTGCTGCTCGACAAGACCGGCACCATCACGCTCGGCAACCGCCAGGCCGCCGCCTTCGCGCCGCTGCCCGGCGTCTCCGAACGGGAGCTGGCGGAAGCCGCGGTCCTCTCCTCCCTCGCGGACGAGACGCCCGAGGGCCGCTCGATCCTGGCCTTCGCGCAGGAGCGGCATGGCGTCGCGGTTCCCGCCCTGCCCGGCGACGCGCGGGTGGTGCCCTTCACGGCGCAGACCCGCATCTCCGGCCTCGATCTCGGCGGCGCGTCCTACCGCAAGGGCGCGGTGGACAGCCTGGCCAAGGCGCTGGGGGCGGAGCTGCCGGCCGCGTTGCGCGACGCGGTGGACCGCATCGCGCGGCAGGGCTCGACGCCGCTCGCCGTCGCCAAGGACGGCCGGCTGCTCGGCGCCATCGAGCTGAAGGATATCGTCAAGACCGGCATGCGCGCCCGCTTCGACGCGCTGCGCGCCATGGGCATCCGCACCGTCATGGTGACCGGCGACAACCGCCTGACGGCGGCGGCCATCGCCGCCGAGGCGGGGGTGGACGACTTCATCGCGGAGGCGACGCCCGAGGACAAGCTCGCCTACATCCGCAAGGCGCAGGCGGAGGGCCGCCTCGTCGCCATGGCGGGCGACGGCACCAACGACGCCCCGGCGCTCGCCCAGGCCGATGTGGGGCTTGCCATGCAGACCGGCACGCAGGCCGCGCGCGAGGCCGGGAACATGGTGGACCTCGACAGCGACCCCACCAAGCTCATCGAGGTGGTGGAGATCGGCAAGCAGCTGCTGATCACCCGCGGCGCGCTGACGACCTTCAGCATCGCCAACGACGTCGCGAAATACTTCGCCATCCTGCCGGCGATCTTCGTCGCCTCCTACCCGGAACTCGGCGCGCTCAACGTCATGGGTCTGGCCAGCCCCGAGAGCGCGATCCTCTCGGCCGTCATCTTCAACGCGCTGATCATCGTGGCCCTCGTGCCGCTGGCGCTGCGGGGCGTGCGCTACGTGCCCGTGGGCGCGGCCGCGCTGCTGCGGCGCAACCTGCTGCTTTACGGGGTAGGCGGCGTCCTCGCCCCCTTCGTCGGCATCAAGCTCATCGACCTCCTCCTCGTTCTGCTCGGGATCGCCTGAACCATGCTCGCCTCCATCCGCCCGGCGCTCGCCGTGGTGCTGAGCCTCACGCTCCTCCTCGGCCTCGCCGTGCCGCTGGCCTTCACGGGCCTGGCCGCCGCGGTCTTCCCCACCCAGGCCGGCGGCTCGCTGATCGAGCGCGACGGGCGCATCGTCGGCTCCGCCCTGCTCGGCCAGAACTTCTCGTCGCCGCGCTACTTCCATCCGCGGCCCTCCGCGACGACGGAGCCCGACTCCGGCAAGCCGGGCGCGACGCGCGCCGCGCCCTACAACGGCGCCGCCTCGGCCGCCTCGCAGCTCGCCCCGACCTCGGCCGCGCTGCTCGAGGCGGTGACGGAGCGCCTCGCCGGCCGGCGAGGCGTGCCGGCCGACGCCGTGACGGCCAGCGGCTCGGGCCTCGACCCGCACATCTCGCCGGACAACGCGCGGGAGCAGCTCGCCCGCGTCGCCCGCGCCCGCAACCTGCCGGAGCAGCGCGTCCGGGCCGTGGTCGAACAGAACACCCAGGGGCGCGAACTCGGCTTTCTCGGCGAGCCCCGCGTGAACGTGCTCCGCCTCAACCTCGCGCTCGACGCGCTTCGCTGAACCCAAGGACAGACAAGATGCGCAAATCCATCCTCACCGCCGCCGCGCTGTGCGGCCTCGCCGCGCCGGCGACGGCGCAGGTCCGCCTCGGCGAGACCGGCCTTTCGGTCACGGCGACCGGGACCTTCGCCTCGGACTACCTGTTCCGCGGCATCAGCCAGACGCGGTCCCGCCCGGCCTGGCAGCTCAGCAACGTCGAGGTCAGCCACTCGAGCGGCGTCTATGTCGGCGCCTTCGTCTCCAACGTCCGCTTCGCCGGCACCGACGCCCGGCAGGAGATCGACGTCTTCGGCGGCTACCGCTTCTCCCTCGCCGGCTTCAACCTCGACGCCTACGGCATCTGGTACACCTATCCGGGCTTCACCCGGCAGGGCGGCCAGCCGCGCCTGAACTACGCCGAGGCCGTGATCAAGGCGACGCGCGAGATCGGACCCGTCACCCTTTCGGCCACCCTGGCAGGCTCGCCCAACTTCTTCGGCTCCTCCGGCACGGGCATCTACCTGGAGGGCGGGGCGGACTGGAAGACCGGCCTCTGGGATCTCACGGTCCAGGGCCGCCTCGGCCATCAATGGATCGAGCGCAACCCGCGCTTCGGCACGCCCGACTACCTCTGGTGGTCCGTCGGCCTCGCGCGCGACTTCACCATCACCGGCATCGGCACCGTCACCGCGAGCGTCGGCTACTACCAGACCTCCATCGCCCGCGCCGACTGCGCGCCCATCGGCGGGCGCGGCCAGGACATCTGCGGCGCGCGGGCGCTCGGCTCCATTTCCTTCAAGTTCTGAGCGCCCTTGCGCCGCTCTTACGCCGCCGGCGCGGCTTCCGCATCGCCCGCCACCGGCCGGCGGTCGCATTCTTCAGGCTCCACAACGCGGCGGGCCACGGCCCGCCACCCCCGATGAGCGATCGACAAGGCTTCGTGACCCTCCTGATCTTCCTCCTGCCGGCCCTGCTGCCCCTGTGGCTCTGGGCCATGCGAAGCGTCTTCCGCGACGCGCTGCGCCCCACCGCGACAGGCCCGGCGCTCGCCCGCTGCGGCCTGCCCGACCGGCCGCTCGGCCCCTGCCCCGCGGCCGTCTTCCTCCAGCGCCATTCGCCGCGACGGCCGGGCGCGGTCGCCGCCGAGTGATGAGCCGCGCGCCACGCAACGCGCGGGAGGTCTGGGCTTTCGCCTGTGTGGCGGCCTTGCTCCTCCTGCTGGCCCTGAGCCTGGCCGATGCCGTCTTCGGCGCCGGCGGCACGATGCTCTGGGTGGGCGGCTCCGTGGGCGGGGCGGTCATCCTGGGCTTCGCCCTTGCCGCGTCGGTTCCGTTCTGGCGCAGATGACGGCGGGCCGCGCTATGCTCCCCGTGTGACCTTCGAACCTGCCCGGCCCGACCCCGACGCGCTGCTCGCCGCCGCGGCGCGGGAGGGGCGCGGGCGCCTCAAGCTGTTCCTGGGCGCCGCCCCCGGCGTCGGCAAGACCGTCGAGATGCTGACGGAGGCGCGCCGGCTGCGCGCCAGCGGCCGCGACGTCCTCGCGGGCCTCGTCGAGACGCATGGCCGCGCCGAGACCGAGGCCGCCATCGGCGACCTCCCCGTTCTGCCGCGCCGCGCCGTCTGGCACGGCGGCGTCGCGCTCGCGGAGTTCGACCTCGACGCGGCGCTGGAGCGGCGGCCGGAGGTCCTCCTCCTCGACGAACTCGCGCACACCAACGCGCCGGGATCACGACACCCCAAGCGCTGGCAGGACGTCGAGGAGCTGCGCGACGCCGGCATCGAGGTCTGGACCACGATGAACGTCCAGCACCTGGAATCGAGCGCCGAGGCGGTGGCGCGCGTCACCGGCATCCGCGTCGCCGAGACCGTGCCGGACAGCGTGCTCGCCTCCGCCGACGCGGTGGAGCTGGTGGACATCCCGCCGGCCGAGCTGCTGGAGCGGATGCGCCAGGGCCGCATCTACCGCCCCGACCAGGCCGAGCGCGCGCTGCGCGGCTTCTTCCGCGAGGGGACGCTCGACGCGCTGCGCGAGCTGGCGCTGCGCCGCACGGCGGAGCGGGTGGACGCCGACGTGACCGGCTGGATGCGCCGCAACGCCGTGAGCGGCCCCTGGCCGGTCGGCGAGCGCGTGCTGGCCCTCATCCCAGGCGGGCCAGCGGCAGAGCCCGTGCTGCTCCACGCCCGCCGCATCGCCGACGCGCTGCGCGCGCCGCTGCTGGCGCTCCATGTCGAGCGGCCCGGCCGCGACGAAGATCCCGGGCCGGGCCTCGCCTTGGCGGAGCGGCTGGGCGCCGAGGCCGAGGTCGTGGCCGGCGGCGACGTGCCGGGGGCCGTGCTGGCCCATGCCCGCGCGCGCAACGTCACGCAGATCGTCGTCGGCCGCGGCCGGCCGCCATGGTGGCGGCGCCTCCTCGGGCGGACGTTGATCCAGGTGCTGGCGCGGCGCGCCGACGACTTCGCGCTGCACGTCGTGCCGCTGCCCGCGGCCGCGCGGGGCACCGTTCCCGCGGCCCCGCCCGCCAGTGCGCGATCCTGGCTCAACCGGCTCGCGGTGCCGGTGCTCGTCGCCCTCGCCTCCGGCGCGAGCCACCTCATGGACGGGCTCGTGCCGGAGGCCGCCTTCGGGATGGTCTATCTCGCCGCCGTCGTGGCGCTCGCCGCCCTGGCGGGACCGCTGCACGCGGCGGCGGGCGCGGTGCTGTCCTTCGCCGCCTGGAACTTCCTGTTCCTGCCACCGCGCTACACCCTCGTCATCGCTTCCGCCCAGGACGTGCTGGGCGTCGCGGTGTTCTGCCTCGTGGCCGCGCTGCTGGCGGGCACGACCAGCGGCCTCGGCCGCAACGTCCGCGCGGCCTCGGCGCGGCTGGCGGCGCTGCGCCGCCTCGCCTCGCTATCCCGCCGGCTGTCGGCGGCTGCGACGGCGGCCGAGCTCCAAGGCGCCATCGCCGAGGAGGCCGCGCGCGTCGCGGGTGCGCCCGCCTGCCTCCTCCTGCCGCTCGCCGATGCGATGGAGGCGGCGCTACCCGGGCAGTTCCGGGCCGAGCCGGGCCCGCCCGAACCGGTTGTCCGGGCGGCCGACCCCTGGCCCGCGGAGCTGGACGAGGCGGCGATGGCCGCCGCGCGCTGGGCCATGGCGAACCGCAAGCCGGCGGGACGCGGCACAGGAACGCTGCCCGCCAGCCGCTGGCGCTTCCTGCCCCTCGACGGGCGGGAAGGCGCGGCACCGGCGCTGCTCGGCCTCGGGCCGGGCGGGCGCGCCGATCCGGAGACGGAACGCGCGCTGCTCGCGCTGCTCGACCAGGCCTCCGTCGCGCTGGAGCGCGCGCGCCTGGCCGACGACGCGGCCGC
>JAIEOO010000268.1 GCA_019750475.1 Acetobacteraceae bacterium
GCGCGCCCTGGCCGCGCTTCGTGCTGCGCGCCGGGCCCTGGCGGGACTTCGCCGCCGCGCTGGCGGACGACGCGGCGCCGGAGCTGGTCGGCCTCTGGGCCGAGCCCGGCATGGTCCATGCCGCGCTGCGCGACGCGGCCTCGGGCGAGTTCCTGCTGGCGAGCGGCGAGGCGCCGGAGGGGCGCTACGCCGCGCTCTCCCCCGCCCGGCCGGGCGCGATCCTGTTCGAGCGGATGATCCGCGACCTGTGGGGCCTCTCGGCCGAAGGCGGGGTGGACCAGCGGCCCTGGCTCGACCATGGGCGCTGGCCCTTCAGCGCGCCGCTCTCGGGCCATGCGGCGCGCCACGCCGGGCCGCCGCCGCAGCCCGAGTTCCTGCCCGTCGCGGGCGAGGGCGTCCATCAGATCGCGGTCGGGCCGATCCATGCCGGCATCATCGAGCCCGGGCATTTCCGCTTCCACGTGCAGGGCGAGACGCTGGTGCGGCTCGAGGCGCGGCTCGGCTACACGCACAAGGGAATCCTCGGCCTCATCCTCGGCAAGTCGCCGCGGGCGGCGGCGCGCTTCCCGGCGCGGCTGTCGGGCGACAGCACGGTGGCGCACGCGCTCGCCTTCTGCCGCGCGGCGGAAGCCGCCCTCGGCGTCGAGGCGCCGGCCCGCGCCGCCGCGCTGCGGGAGGCGATGCTGGAGCTGGAGCGCGTCCACAACCACCTCCACGACATCGGCTTCGTCTGCAACGACGCCTCCTTCCCCTGGCCGCTCGCGCTGTGCGGCGCGCTGCGCGAGGGGCTGCTGCGGGCCAACGCGCTCGCCTTCGGGCACCGGCTGATGATGGACCGCGTGCTGCCGGGCGGCGTCGCGCCCGACATCGCCCCCGACGGCATCGCGCCGCTGCTCGCGGCGCTCGACGCCATCGCGGGCGAATGGCCGCGCCTCCTCCGCGTGATCGAGAGCCATGCGAGCCTGCAGGACCGGCTGGAGGGCACGGGCGTCATCGCGCCCGAGCTGGCCGCGCGCTACGCCGCCGGAGGGTACGTCGGCCGGGCCTCGGGCCGCGGCTTCGACGCGCGCGGCGAGGCGGTCGCGGGCTTCACGGCGGGCGACGTGAAGGCGCGCCTGGCGGTCCGCCTCGCCGAGGTGCCGGACAGCATCGCCCGCATCCGGCGCCTGCTGTCCGCCCTGCCGGAGGGCGAGACGACCGTGCCGCTGCCCACCGGACGCGGCGGCGAGGGCGCGGCGCTGGCGGAAGGCTTCCGCGGCGAGTGCCTGGCCTGGCTGCGCCTCGACGACGGGGGCCTGATCGAGGCCGCCTTCCTGCGCGACCCGTCCTGGCTGCACTGGCCGCTGCTGGAGCGCGCGGCGATCGGCAACATCGTGGCCGACTTCCCGCTGATCAACAAAAGCATCAACGGCAGCTATTCGGGGTGCGACCTGTGACGCCCGGCTTCGAGCGCGCGATCCCCGTGCTGCGCATCTTCGACCTGGCGAAGGCGCGGGAGTTCTACGAGGGTTTCCTCGGCTTCTCCTGGGACTGGGAGCACCGCTTCGAACCGGACCTGCCGGTCTTCGCGCAGGTCTCGCGCGGCGGGCTGATCCTGTTCCTCAGCGAGCATTTCGGCGACGGCACGCCGGGCACCAAGCTGATCCTGCGGATGAGCGGCCTCGACGCCTTCCGGGCGGAGCTGCTGGGCAAGGCCTATCGCCACGCGCGGCCGGGCATCGCCGCCCAGCCCTGGGGCTGGCGCGACATGGAGGTCGCCGATCCGTTCGGCAACCGGCTGGTGTTCAGCGAAGCGATGGAGGGGGCGTGATGCTCTGGCCGCGGCTGGCGAAGAACCTGCTCTCCCGCCCGCTGACGGACGCGCCGCCGCCGCGGCCGGACGCGACGGTCGCGGCGCTGGTCGAGCGGCTGGAGGCGGCGGCGCAGGCACGGCTCGGCCGTTCCCTGTGGATCCGGCAGGTGGATGCGGGCAGCTGCAACGGCTGCGAACTCGAGATCCACGCGCTGAACAACGTGCTGCACGACCTGGAGCGGTTCGGGCTGCGCTTCGTCGCCAGCCCGCGCCACGCCGACGTGCTGCTCGTCACCGGGCCGCTGACGCGCAACATGCGCGAGGCGCTGGAGCGCTGCCGCGCCGCGACGCCCGAGCCCTGCTGGGTCGTCGCCGTGGGCGACTGCGCGGTGGATGGCGGGGTGTTCAAGGGCAGCCCCGCCGTGGAGGGCGGCGTCGAGGCGGCGGTGCCGGTGGACCTCCTGGTCCCCGGCTGCCCGCCGCCGCCCGCCGCGCTGCTCGAAGGGCTCGTCGCCCTGGTCGAGGCCAGCGCGGCCGGCTGAAGCGGCGCCGTCGGCCCGGGCGCCGTCAGCCCTGGCAGGTGGTGCGGATCGCCGCCTGCATCTGGCCGACGCTGGGTTGCGGGCCGCTGATCCGGCCGAGCGTCACCGTGATCTCCCCGTTGGGCGAGAGCAGCTGCCGCCGCGCCGCGTCCACCGGGTTGGTGACGTTGTTGATGCCGGTCAGCCAGATCTGCATCACCTGGCGCGTGTTGGTGAAATTCCGCGCCGTCACCTTCCAGAAATAGGTCGGCGGGCTCGACGGGCCCGTGACCACCTGCTCCTGGAAGGGGATGCCGAGGGTCAGCACCTCGGCGCAGTTGCGGGCCTGGGCGGCCGCCGGGAGCAGGGCGACGCCCAAGGCGGGGATCACGATCGGAAGAAGAACGCGGCGCATGGCGGGGTCTCCGGTTGCTGCGATCCGGAGAGTGCACGGGCGTGACCTTGGCTGCCAATCGGCAGGTCCCATCACCGCCATCGGCGGGACGGATCCGGCGCGCTCAGCTGGCCTCGATGCGGGCGCGGCGGACCACGTCGGCCCAACGCGCGGCGTCGGCGCGCAGGCGGGCGCGCAGCGCCTCGGGGGGCGCGTCCACCGGCTCGATGCCGAGGGCGGCCAGGCGTTCCCGCACCTCCGGCACCGTCAGCACCTGGCCGACGGCGGCGTTGATGCGCTGGATGACCGCGGGATCCGTGCCCTTCGGCGCGACGAGGCCGTGCCACCCCACCGCCTCCGCCCCGGCGAGGCCGGCCTCGCGGAAGGTGGGCACGTCGGGCAGGGCCGCGGTGCGCGCGGGCGAGGAGACGGCGAGGCCGCGCAGGCGGCCGCCGCGCACATGGTCGGTGACCGCGCCGATGTTGATCATCACGCCCTGGAGCGAGCCGCCGAGCAGGTCGTTCAGCGCGAGCGCGCCGCCGCGATAGGGAACGTGGGTCCAGCTCGTCTCCGTCGCCTGCTGGATCACCTCGATCAGCAGGTGGGAGAGCTGGCCGTTGCCCGGCGTGCCGACGGCGGCGGGCGTGCGGCGGCTGCGCTCGATGAAGTCGGCGAGCGAGGCGGCCGGCGCGTCCGCGCGGACCACGAGGATCTGCGGCACCGCCGTCACCTGGGCGACGGGCGCGAAATCCTCGACCGGATCGAAGGGGAGGCGCTGGAACAGGCTCCGGTTGATCGAGAGGCTGTCGGCGCCGGCGATCAGGGTCAGCCCGTCCGGCCGGGCCCGCGCGCCCAGTTCGTAGCCGATGTTGCTGCCGGCGCCCGGGTGGTTCTCGACCACGATGGCCTGGCCGAGCGCCGGGCCGAGATGCCGGGCGACGAGGCGCGCCACGATGTCCTGGCTGCCGCCGGGGGCGACGGGGACGATCAGGCGGATGGGCCGGTCGTTCGGCGCCGCCGCCTGGGCCAGGGCGGGTGTGGCCAGCAGGCCGGCGGGCAGCAGGGCGAGCAGGTTGCGGCGACGCATGGCGGCGATCCTTTCGTCGTGGCCGGGGCAATCCACGTAATCACTACTTTCAGGCGGATAATTGGACCCGATCACCACGAATTTCAATCGTTAAACTCGTCTGCCGGCGTGAATTGGCTGCGGGCTTGGGCTGCGCTGCGCGCATGTGGGGTGGCGGCTTCCGGCTATTCCACGACGGTTCGCGGGTGTTACCGTGGCTCCATGCTCGCCCCCCTCCCCCCCGCCGACGGGTTGCTCGGCGCCATCGGCAACACCCCGCTCATCCGCCTGCGCCGCGCCAGCGACGCGACCGGCTGCGAAATCCTGGGCAAGGCGGAATTCATGAACCCCGGCGGGTCGGTGAAGGATCGCGCCGGCCTCGCCATCATCCAGGGCGCGCTCGCCCGCGGCGACCTCAAGCCCGGCGGCGTCATCGTCGAAGGCACCGCCGGCAACACCGGCATCGGGCTGACCCTGGTGGGCAACGCCCTCGGCCACCGCAGCGTCATCGTGATGCCGGAGACGCAGAGCCAGGAGAAGATCGACTTCCTGCGCCTCATCGGCGCCGACCTCCGCCTCGTGCCGGCCAAGCCGTTCAAGGACCCGGGCAACTACGTCCACGTCTCCCGCCGCCTGGCGGAGGAGATGAACGCGGCCGAGCCGGGCTCCGCCATCTGGGCCAACCAGTTCGACAACCTCGACAACCGCGAAGGCCACCGCGCCACCACGGGCGAGGAGATCTGGGTCCAGACCGGCGGCAAGGTGGACGCCTTCACCTGCGCCTGCGGCACGGGGGGCACGCTCGCGGGCGTGGCGATGGCGCTGAAGGCGCACAACCCGGGCATCCGCACCATCCTGGCGGACCCGATGGGCAGCGCCCTCTACTCCTGGCGGAAGACCGGCCACCTCGAACTCTCCGGCTCCTCCATCACCGAGGGGATCGGCCAGTCCCGCGTGCCCGGCAACCTCGAGGGCGCGCCGCTCGACGACGCCATCCAGGTGACGGACGAGGAAGCCCTCGAACAGGTCTTCGACCTGACGCAGCACGAAGGCCTCTGCGTCGGCGGCAGCGCCGGCATCAACGTCGCCGCCGCCATCCGCGTCGCGCGGGACCTCGGCCCCGGACACACCGTCGTCACCATCCTCTGCGACGGCGGCGCCCGCTACCAATCGAAGCTCTTCAACCCCACCTTCCTGCGCGAGAAGGGGCTGCCGGTGCCGCCCTGGCTGGCAAGAGGCTGAGATGGAACTCATCGAGCTCGGTCGCGCCATCCGCGAGCGCGACCCGGCCCGCCCGTCCTGGACGGAGGTGCTGACCTACCCCGGCCTGCACGCCGTGCTGTGGCACCGGGCCGCCAACTGGCTGTGGCGCCACGGCTTCCGCGGCACGGGCCGCGCCCTCTCCCACCTCTCGCGCTTCCTGACCGGCATCGAGATCCACCCCGGCGCCACCATCGGACGACGCCTGTTCATCGACCACGGCATGGGCGTCGTCATCGGCGAAACGGCCGAAATCGGCGACGACGTGCTGATCTACCACGGCGTCACCCTCGGCGGCCTCTCGCTCAAACCCGGCAAGCGCCACCCGACCGTGCTGGACCACGCGCAGATCGGCGCCGGGGCGCACGTCCTCGGCCCCATCACCGTCGGCGTCGGCGCACGGGTGGGCGCACACTCCGTCGCCACACGCGACGTGCCGGACCACACCACCGTGGTCGGCATCCCCGCACGTCCCCCAGGCCGCGGCTGCGACGACGACCCGAGCGTGGGCTACGGCCTGGCCGCCAGCCAACCCGACCCGGTCGGCGACCGCCTGACGGCGCTGGAAGCCGAACTGCGCACCCTCCGCGAAGCCATGCGCGAACGCGAGCGGAGCTGAGGGGAGGCCCCCGGACCCCCGCGGAGAACTTGGTGATGGGTGTTGAGGGAGGGGCACAGCGGGACCTCTTGGCCCCGCGCTCGCGTGGGCCCCTCCCTCAGCACCCATCAGTCCCGGCAGGGGTTTGGGGAGCCCCAGGCTCCCCAACGGGGGTCCGGGGGCGGAGCCCCCGGCAGCGCCCCGAGCACCGGCGCGGCCCGTTGCCCCCGCGGGCGCTGTCCGGGTGGCGGTGGGCGCAGCGGCGCTACGCGATCCGCACGACGAGCTTGCCGAAGTTCTCTCCCTTGAGGAGGCCGATGAAGGCCGAGGGCGCGGTCTCGAGCCCGTTCACCACGTCCTCGCGCCACTTCATGCGGCCGTCGCGGATCAGCGGCGTCATGGTGGCGAGGAAGTCGCCGTAGCGCGGCCAGCCCGTGTCGCTGACGATGAAGCCCTGGATGCGCAGGCGCTTGCGCACCACGGGGCCGAGATTGGGGCCGGGCGGCGCGCCCGAGGCGTCGGCGCCCGGCGCCTGGTTGTATTGCGCGATCATCCCGCACATCACCATGCGGCCGAAGTCGCGGAAGCGGGGGAAGACGGCCTCCTGCACCGCGCCGCCGACGTTCTCCCAGTACACGTCCACGCCTTCGGGGATGGTGGCGTCGAGTTGCGGGCCGAGGGGCTGGCGGTGGTCGAGGCAGGCGTCGAAGCCGAGGGTGCCGGTGACGAAACCGCATTTCGCGGCGCCGCCGGCGATGCCGACGACCTTGCAGCCGCGGGCCTTGGCGAGCTGCCCGACCACCTGCCCCACGGCGCCGGAGGCGGCGCTGACCACCACCGTCTCGCCGGCCTTGGGCTGGCCGATATCCTCGAGGCCGACCCAGGCGGTGAGGCCCGGCATGCCGAGCAGCCCGAGATAGGTCGAGAGCGGCACGAGGGAGGTGTCCACCTTGCGCAGCCGCGCCGCGTCCATCACGCAGAAGCGCTGCCAGCCCTGCCCGCCCATGACGAGGTCGCCGGGGGCGAAGCCGGTATCGTTCGAGGCGACGACCTCGCCCACCGTGGCGCCTTCCATGACGTCGCCCAGCGCCACCGGCTTGGCGTAGCTCTTCGCGTCCGACATGCGGCCGCGCATGTAGGGATCGAGGCTGAGGAAGCGCGCGCGGATCAGCACCTGGCCGGGGCCGGGCGTGGGCACGGCTTCCTCGACGAGGCGGAAATCCTCCGGGACCGGGGCGCCTTGCGGGCGCCGGGCCAGGAGGACGCGGAAATTGGTCTCGGTCATTCGCTGCATCCTTCGTCGCGCAGCAGGGCGCGCACCGCGTCCTCGGCCACGCCATCGGCGGTCAGGCATTCGCCGGCATCGCGCATCAGCACGAAGCGCAGCGCGCCGTCGCGCGCCTTCTTGTCGGCCCGCATGCGGGCGATCAGCCGCTCGGCCGAGAAGCCGCGCGGCAGTTCGGCGATGCGGGCGGGCAGCCCGACCTCGCGCAGGTGTTCGCGGACGCGGCCGGGCCATTCCTGGCCGCAGAGGCCGAGGCGCGCCGAGAGCTCGGCGGCGAGGCCGAGGCCGATCCCGACCGCCTCGCCATGCAGCAGCATGGCGCCGTAGCCGCATTCGGCCTCCAGCGCGTGGCCGAAGGTGTGCCCGAGGTTGAGCAGCGCCCGGCCGCCATCGGGCTTCGTCTCGAACTCGTCCTCGGCGACGACGGCGGCCTTGAGCTTGCAGCTCTCCAGCACGGCATGGGCGAGGGCCGCGCGGTCCCCCTGCATGGCGGCGGCGCCATCGGCCTCGCACCAGTCCCAGAGCGGGCCTTGCAGCAGGCCGTGCTTCGCGACCTCGGCCCAGCCGGCGCGCAGCTCCCGCGGGGGCAGGGTGGCGAGGGTCGCGGTGTCGGCCAGCACGAGCTTCGGCTGGTGGAAGGCGCCGACCAGGTTCTTGCCGTGGCTCGTGTTGATGCCGGTCTTGCCGCCGACCGAGCTGTCCACCTGGGCCAGCAGGGTGGTCGGGCACTGCACGAAGGGCAGGCCGCGCAGCACGCTCGCCGCGACGAAGCCGGCGAGGTCGCCCACGACGCCGCCGCCGAGGGCGATCAGGACGGTGCGGCGGTCGGCGCGGGCGGCCAGCACGGCCTCGGCGACGCGCTGGTATTCGGCCCAGGACTTGCTGGCCTCCCCGGGCGGGAGCATGGCTTCCGCCGTGACCTGAAAGCCGGCCTCGGCGAGGCCCTCGCGCAGGGCGGGCAGGTGCAGCCTGGCGACCGACTGGTCGGTGACGATGGCGGCGCGGCGGCCTTCGACGCGCTGGGCGATCTCGGCGCCGGCGCGGCGGAGCAGCCCGTCGCCCACCAGGATGGGATAGGCGCCGCGCGCCAGCGCGACCTGCATCCGGGCTGGCGGGCGGAAGCCCTCCACCGCCTCGGCGACGCGGCGCGTCGTCACGTCGGGATGCTCGTCGGAACACAGCAAGGCGAGGTCGGCCTCCGCGTAGAGGGGGTGGCGGCGCTCCATGAGGCGCTCGAGCACCTCGCGCGGGTCGGCGTCGCGGAACATCGGGCGGTGGTCGCGCCCGGCGACGCGGCGGAGCAGCGTCGGCAGGCGGCATTTCAGCCAGACGGCGACGGCGCCCGTGGCCCTCACCGCCTCCCGCGTGCGGGCATCGGCATAGGCCCCGCCGCCGGTCGCGAGCACGATGGGGGTGCCGCCGCCGAGCATCCGCGCGATGACCCGCCGCTCGAGGTCGCGGAACTCGGCCTCGCCGTAGCGGGCGAAGATGTCGGCGATGGGCAGGCCCGCCGCCGCCTCGATCTCGGAGTCGGCGTCGGCGAAGGGGATGCCCCAGCGGGCCGCGAGGCGGCGCCCGATGGAGGACTTCCCCGCCCCGGGCATGCCGACCAGGACGACGCTGCGCGACGGAGACGCGGCGGTTTCGAACGGCGGCGCCGTTTCAGGGACGAGGTTGCGTGACACGGTGGGCGAAGCTAGCACACCACCCCATTCGCGCGAGGGGATGCGCCTCCTTCCATGTTCCGCCGGCCGCTGCTGCTGATCGTGCTCGTGCTCCTCGGCCTCGCCGTGGCGGGGATGCTGGCGATCGGCGCCTTCCCCCCCTCGGTCACGACCGCCCCGGTCGAGCGCGTGCTGCCGAACGACCGCTTCCAGACGCGGTAGCGCGCGTGGCGGCGCCGGGCCACCATCTGCTCGAGGCCTTCCTGGAGATGCTGGCGGCCGAGCGCGGGGCGGCGCCCAACACGCTGCTCGCCTACCGCAACGACGTCGCCGACTTCCTGGGCTTCCACGGACCGGGGGCGGAGCGGGCGGAGCCGGCGCGGCTGCGCGAATGGCTCGCCGGGCTGGCGGACCAGGGGCTGTCGCCGCGGACGCAGGCGCGCCGGCTCTCGGCCATCCGGCAGTTCTTCCGCTTCCTGGCGCGGGAAGGCGTGCGCCGCGACGACCCGACGGAATTGCTGGACAGCCCCAAGCCCAGGCCGCCGCTGCCCAAGGCGCTGACCGAGGCCGAGGTGGAAGCGCTGATCGCCGCCGCCGCCGCCCTGCCCAACCGCCAGGCCCCGGTCGCGGTGGCCGCGATCGAGATGCTCTACGCCTCGGGCCTGCGCGTGACGGAGCTGGTGACGCTGCCCGCCGGCTGCCTGCGCGAGACGGAGACGCTGGTGGCGGTGCGCGGCAAGGGGGGCAAGGAGCGGCTGGTGCCGCTCTCCCGCCGGGCGCGGGAGGCGGCGTCGGAGGCGCGGGAGACGCTGGAGCGGCGCGGCAAGGGCCGGCCGCTGGCGCAGCGCTGGCTGCTGCCCTCGCGCGGCGCGTCCGGGCATCTCACGCGACAGGGGGTGGGGCTGCTGCTCAAGCAGGCGGCGATCCAGGCCGGGATCGACCCGGCGCGGGTCAGCCCGCACGTGTTGCGGCATTCCTTCGCGACCCATGTGCTCTCGCGCGGGGCGGATCTGCGGACGCTGCAGCTGCTGCTCGGCCATGCCGACATCGCGACCACGCAGATCTACACGAAGGTGCTGGAGGAACGGCTGCGCGCGGTCGTCGAGGAGCACCACCCGCTGGCGGCCGGCCGCGCCGCGCCGCGCCTGATGCGCCCGCCGCCGAAGGAACCGAAGGGGCGGCGGAAGCGCCGCGCCGCCTGAGCCGGCGGCGGGACCGCCGGGGCCGAAGCCG
>JAIEOO010000357.1 GCA_019750475.1 Acetobacteraceae bacterium
CAACCCTGCCACGAACCACCGCGGTGACCGCCTCAAGTCCGGCGGTCAGGTCCTACACCACGGTCTGGGACACGACCCAACGCCCCTCGCCCGAGACCCGGCTTTACGCGCCCCGGCCATCCCGCTATAGGCCCGCCTCCCCGCGCCGGCGCCATGGACAGCCCGGCCGAGGATGCTCGCCTCCGCCGCGTGGTGCGGTTGGCCCTTTCGCCGGGGCTCAGGGGCTGAGCCTTCCCACCACCAGGAGGGCCCGAATGTCCAAGATGAAGACCACCTCGAGCGCCAAGAAGCGCTTCAAGATCACGGCCACGGGCAAGGTGAAGGCCGGCCCCGGCAACAAGCGGCACATGCTCTCCTCCCGCTCGCAGAAGTCCAAGCGCCAGAACCGCCGCATGCAGGTTCTGGAAGCGCAGGACGCCAAGACGGTGAAGCAGTGGCTGCCCTACGGGCTGCCCCGGTAAGCGCGCGGATCGAGGAGTAGAGAGACATGGCACGTGTGAAGCGGGGCGTGACCGCCCATGCCCGTCACAAGAAGGTTCTGAAGCTCGCCAAGGGCTATGTGGGCCGCAGCGGCAACACCTATCGCGCGGCTCTCGAGCGCGTCGAGAAGGGCCTGCAGTACGCCTACCGCGACCGCCGCAACAAGAAGCGCGAGTTCCGGGGCCTCTGGATCCAGCGCATCAACGCCGCCGTGCGCGAGCATGGCATGACCTACTCGACCTTCATCGCCGCCCTGAAGGCCGCGGGCGTCGAGATGGACCGCAAGCTGCTGGCCGCCATCGCCTATGACGACCCCGCGAGCTTCGCGGGCATCGTCGAGAAGGCCAAGGCCGCCCGCCCCGCCGCCTGAGCGATCCCGCTCGGCGACCACTTCCGAAGGGCCGCGGCGCGCGAGCGTCCGCGGCCTTTTTCACGTTTCCGGGACGAGACCACCGATGAGTGACGACCTCGCGGCGCTCGCCGCCCGCATCCGCGACGAGGCCGAGGCCGCTGGCGACCTTCGCGCGCTCGACGCCGTGCGCGTGGGCGCGCTGGGCAAGAGCGGCGCGCTGACGGCCTTGCTGAAGGGCCTGGGCGCCGTGCCGGCCGAGCAGCGCAAGGCGCGCGGCGCGGCGCTGAACGCCCTGAAGGGCGAGATCGAGGCGGTGCTGGAGACGCGGCGCGCTGCGCTGGAGGCGGCCGCGCTGGAAGCCCGCCTCACCGCCGAGCGGATGGACGTGACCCTCCCGCCGCGCCCCTTCCCGCCGGCCAACGCGGGCTCGATCCACCCGATCTCGCGCACGGTGGAGGAGCTGACGGCCATCTTCGGCGCCATGGGATTCGCCGTCGCCGAGGGGCCGGATATCGAGAGCGACTGGCACAATTTCGGCGCGCTCAACATCCCGGAGCACCACCCGGCCCGCCAGGACCACGACACCTTCTACTTGCCCGGCGAGCCCACGAGGAAGGTGCTGCGCACCCACACGAGCCCGGTGCAGGCGCGCACCATGCTGACGCAGGAGCCGCCGATCCGCGTCATCATCCCCGGCCGCACCTGGCGCGCCGACCATGACGCGACGCATTCGCCCATGTTCCACCAGGTCGAGGGGCTGGTGATCGACAAGGGCATCACGCTCGGTCACCTCAAGGGCTGCCTGATCGACTTCCTCCGCGCCTTCTTCGGCGTGGCCGACCTGCCGGTGCGGTTCCGCAGCAGCTACTTCCCCTTCACCGAACCCTCGATGGAGGTGGACATCGGCTGGGACCGCAAGACCGGCGAGATCGGCGGCGGCACCGACTGGCTGGAAATCCTGGGCAGCGGCATGGTGCACCCGCGCGTGCTGGCGAATTGCGGCCTCGACCCGCGGGAGTGGCAAGGCTTCGCCTTCGGCATGGGGATCGAGCGCATCACCATGCTGAAGCACGGCATCCCCGACCTCCGTCCCTTCTACGAGGCCGACACACGCTGGCTCCAGCACTACGCGACGAGCCCGCTCTCTCCCTTCACGCTGCATGAGCAGGGCTGAGCCATGAAGTTTCCCCTGAGCTGGCTCAAGGCCCATCTCGAAACCGACGCCTCGGTCGATGAGATCGCCACCACCCTCTCCGCCATCGGCATCGAGGTCGAGGGCATCGAGGATCGCGGCAAGGCCCTCGCCTCCTTCCGCATCGCCCGCGTGATCGAGGCGGTGCAGCACCCCAACGCCGACCGGCTGCGCGCGCTGCGCGTGGATGTGGGCGACGGGCGGGAACTCTCGGTGGTCTGCGGCGCGCCCAATGCGCGCACGGGCATGCTGGGCGTGGCCGCCTTGCCCGGCGCCTTCATCCCGGGCACGGGCATCACGCTCAAGGCGGGCGAGATCCGCGGCGTGAAGAGCGAGGCGATGATGCTCTCCGCCCGCGAGATGGGGCTGGGCGACGACCATTCCGGCATCGTGGACCTGCCGGAGGACGCGCCGCTCGGCGAGAGCTACGTGACATGGGCCGGCCTCGACGACCCGATCATCGAGATCAAGGTGACGCCCAACCGCGGCGACGCGCTCAGCGTCCACGGCGTCGCGCGGGATCTCGCGGCGGCGGGCCTCGGCCGGCTGAAGCCCTGGCCGGCCCCGGTGGTCCAGGCCGCCTATCCGTCGCCCCTGCAATGGCGAATCGAGGATCCGCGCGCCTGCACCTGGGTGCTGGGCCGCGCCATCCGGGGCGTGAGGAACGGCGCCTCGCCCAAATGGCTGCAGGACTGGCTGGTGGCGGCGGGGCTGCGCCCGATCAACGCGCTCGTGGACGTCACGAACCTCTTCACCTACGGCATCGGCCGGCCGCTGCACGTCTTCGACGTGGCGAAGGTGAAGGGCGGCACGCTCGCCATGCGGATGGCCCACGCGGGCGAGGAGATCCTCGCCCTCAACGGCAAGACCTATGCCTTGACCGAGGAGGACGGCGTCATCGCCGACGCCGCGGGCCCCGAGGCGCTGGGCGGCGTCATCGGCGGCGAGCATTCCGGCTGCGACGAGGGCACGACCGAGTGCTTCATCGAATGCGCCCTGTTCGACCCCGTGCGCATCGCGCGCAGCGGCCGCCGGCATGACGTGCGCACCGATGCCCGCCAGCGCTTCGAGCGGGGCGTGGACCAGCACAACCTGCCGCTCTTCCTCGACATGGCGACGGCGCTGATGATCGAGCTCTGCGGCGGCGAGGCGAGCGAGGCGAGCGTCGCGGGCGCGGAACCCGCCTGGCGCCGCGAGGCGACGATGCGCTTCGAGCGCCTGGGCAGCTTCGGCGGCCTCGCCGTCCCGGCCGAGGAAGCCGTGCGCCGGCTGGAGGGGCTGGGCTTCGAGGTGACGGCGCGCGACGACGCGCGCGTCACCGTCGCGGTGCCGCCCTGGCGCAACGACATCGCCGCCTCCGTCCAGCTCGACCAGGCGCCGGGCCTCGATGCCGCGAAGGCGGCCAAGGCGGCCGAAGGCTGCGCCGCCGTCGAGGCCGAATGCGACCTGGTGGAGGAGGTGCTGCGCCTCGGCGGCCTCGACGCCGTGCCGCCGGTCTCGATGCCGGGCGTCTCGCCCGTGCCGCCGGTCTCGCTGACGCCGAAGCAGTCGCGCAGCCAGCTCGCGCGGCGCGTGATGGCGTCGCGCGGGCTGCGGGAAGCGGTGACCTACGGCTTCCTCGAGAAGCGCGTGGCGGCCCTGTTCGGCGAGACGCCGGAGGCGCTGACGCTGCTGAATCCCATTGCCTCCGACCTCGACCAGATGCGGCCGACCCCGGTCGCGTCCCTGGCGCTCGCGGCCGCGCGCAACGCGGCGCGCGGCTTCGGCGACGTGTCGCTCTGCGAGATCGGCGCCGCCTACCGGCCCGACGCCCAGCTCGCCGTCGCGGCCGGTGTCCGCGCCGGACGCACGCCGCTCAACTGGGCCGCGCCGGCGCGCGAGGCGGACGCGCTCGACGCCAAGGGCGACGCCGTCGCCGTGCTGGAGGCGCTGGGCGCCCCCATGGCCGGCGTGCAGGTGACGGCGGACGCCCCCGGCTACTACCACCCCGGCCGTTCCGGCACGCTGCGCCAGGGCCCGAAGGTGGTGCTCGCCCATTTCGGGGAGCTGCACCCGAGCGTGCGCGCCGCGCTCGACATCCAGGGCCCGGCCGTCGCCTTCGAGGTGTTCCTCGACGCCATCGCGGAACCGAAGCGCCGCAAGAAGGGCCAGCCCGACCTGCCCGCCTTCCAGCCGATCCGCCGCGACTTCGCCTTCCTGGTGGACGCCGGCGTGCCGGCGGAGAAGCTGGTGCGCGCCGCGCAGGGTGCCGACAAGGCAATGATCACCGATGTCGCGCTGTTCGACCGCTATGCCGGCGACAAGCTGCCGGAGGGCAAGGTCAGCCTCGCCCTCCAGGTGACGCTGCAGCCGCGGGACGGGACGCCCACCGACGCCGAGATCGAGGCCGTGGCGCAGAAGGTGATCGCCGCCGTGCAGAAGGCGACCGGCGCGTCGCTGCGGGGATAGGCGCGCCCGGCCCGCGCGGCATAGGCTCGCCGGCATGAGGGGCGCCGCCGAAGACCTGCTCGACTCCGGCGCCGCCTGGCGCCGGCTCGCCGCCATCATCGCGCTCGGCGCGGTGGGCGGCGTCGGGCTGTGGTCGGTGGTGGTGGCCCTGCCGCATGTGCAGGCGGAGTTCGGCGCGACGCGGGCCGAGGCCTCGCTGCCCTACACGCTGGTGATGCTCGGCCTCGCCGCGGGCGCGGTGGCGATGGGCCGCGCCGCCGACCGCTTCGGGCCGATGCGGCCGCTCGTCCTCGGCACCGTCATCATCTCGGCGGGCTACGTCCTGGCGGGGCTGGCCCCGAGCCTTCTCGTGTTCGCGCTGGCCCACGGGCTGCTGATCGGGCTCGGCTCCTCCGCCTCCTTCGCGCCGCTGGTCGCCGATGCCTCGCTCTGGTTCCGGCGGCGGCGCGGCATCGCCGTGGCGCTGGCGGCCTGCGGGAACTACTTCGCCGGCGCGGCGTGGCCGCCCATCCTCACCGCGCTGATCGAGGCTTATGGCTGGCGCGTGGCGCATGTGGCGGTGGGCGTCGCCTGCCTCGTCCTGATGCTGCCGCTGTCGCTCGCGCTGCGCGCCCGCGCGCCCGGCCTCCGCGAGCCACCGCCGGCGCCGAGACCGGGCGGGCCGGTGCCGATGTCGTCCAACGCGCTCACCGCCGTGCTCTGCGTCGCGGGCTTCGCCTGCTGCATGGCGATGGCCATGCCGCAGGTCCACATCGTCGCCTATTGCGGGGATCTCGGCTACGGCGTGGCGCGCGGCGCTGAAATGCTGTCGCTGATGCTCGTCACGGGCGTCGTCTCCCGCATCGCCTCGGGCTTCATCGCGGACCGCATCGGCGGGCTGCTGACGCTGCTGCTGGGCTCCACGCTGCAGGGGCTGGCGCTGCTGCTGTTCCTGTTCTTCGACAGCCTGGCCTCGCTCTATCTGCTCTCGGCGCTGTTCGGCCTCGTGCAGGGCGGCATCGTGCCCGCCTATGCCGTGATCGTGCGGGAGCGCCTGCCGGCGGCGGAGGCCGGCGGGCGCATCGGCATCGTGCTGATGTCCACCATGGTGGGCATGGCGGCCGGCGGCTGGATGTCGGGCGTCGTCTTCGACCTCACGGGCAGCTACGCCGCCGCCTTCGTGAACGGGGTGCTGTGGAACCTCGTGAACGTCGCGGTGGTGTTATGGCTGCTGGGGCGCGGCGCGTCACGTCGGCCGGCGGCGGCGGCCCGCGGCGTCACCCCGTGACACGGGACCACGCGTCCGCCGCCGCCGGAAGGTCGATCCGCCGCGGCTGCGTTTCCCCCTTCGCGGGTCGTGCGCCGGTCTCTCCTCGCGGTCACGCCGACGCGGGAGCGCGAGCGGAACGCCGTGCCGGGGTCGGCCGTCGCGCCTGGTGGGAACCGCCGCCGGGACGCGCCGGACCTGCTGCGGCGGCCGGCCGGCCGATCAGACGGTGCTCCGCTCGATCCGGCCGAGCGCGTAGCCACGGCCCATGACATAGGCCTGCAGCGACTCCACGTCCGATTGCTGAACCGTGATGCGATGCCGCACGAGGTCGCGGATGGAGACGATGCCGCAGAGCATGCCGTCCCGCGACACCACGGGCAGATGCCGGAAATAGCCGGCGTCCATCAGTTCCATCGCCTCGTCCACCGTCGCCTCGGGCGCGATGACCTGGACGTTCTGCGTCATCAGGGCCGAGACGCGAAGGCCCATCAGCGCGTGGCCGTGGATGGTCAGGCCGCGCACCACGTCGCGCTCGCTGAGGATGCCGACGAGCCGCCCATCGGGCTCCCGCACGACGACCGCGCCGATGCGGTGATGGGCGATGATCCCGGCCGCCTCGGCGACGGTGGCATCGGGCGGCACTCCGACGACGGCGGAGCCCTTCTGGCGCAGCACGGCAGCGACGGTCATGGCCGGTGGTTCCTCTTCGCTTCGTTGCGAAAGCGGGACAATTAGACCGACTGCCAAGCTCGGTTAAACGGCAACCTGAACGGGTTGCCGATTGTTCATCCCATCGCCATCCGCCGCGCCTCAGCCGCGCAACGCACCCGGCGGCCGCTGGCGCAACGTCAGCCCCGGCAGGATCGCCAGCAGGCAGATCAGCCCGGTGATCACGAAGGCATCCCGGAAGCCGAGCATGAGGCCCTGCGCCTCCACCATGCGGGTCAGGAAGTCATGGGCGGCGTCGCGGCGGATCACCTCGGGCAGGCCACCCTGGGTGAACAGGTTCTCGAGCAGCCGCCGCGCCTCCAGCGTCGCCGCCCCGCCATCGAGCTGGGCGTTCAGCGCCTCGGCGTGATGCTGCGTCCGGCGCTCGAGATGGATGGAGACGAGGTTGGTGCCGAAGGCGCCGCCCAGCATGCGGAAGAAGTTGATCGCCCCCGCCCCCTGCCCGTAGAGCGCCGGCGGCAGCGCCCGCATGGCGCCGACATTCATGTTGGGCATGGTCAGCCCGAGGCCGATCCGCCCCAGCAGGATCCAGATCGCGAGCGTCCAGAAGGGCGTATCGGTGCCCACCCCCGCCATCAGCACCGAGGACGCGCCGAAGATCGCGAGGCCCGCGCAGATGGGAATCCAGGGCGTCACCCGGTCCGCCATGCGGCCCGCGAAGAGGAAGACGAAGGCGACGACGAGGCCGCCCGGCATCATGATCAGCCCCGAGCGCGTCGGCGTGTATCCCTGCACGAGCTGCACCAGCAGCGGGATCAGGTAGGTCGAGCCGAAGATCGCGCCGCCATAGATGAAGGCGACGAGCGCCGCGGCCACGAACCCGCCATGGCGGAACACCGCGAGGTTCATCAGCGGCGCCGGCGTGATCGCCTGCCAGGCGACGAAAGCGATGGTCGCGATCAAGGCCCCCGCGAGCTGCACCAGCACCTCGTCCGAGGTCCAGCCATGGTGCTGCCCGTCCGTCAGCCCCGCGAGCAGCAGGCCGATCGCGGCCGCCAGCAGCACGGCACCGGCCGCGTCGAAGCGGCGGTCGGTGGCGCCCGCATCGCGTCCCGGCATGAAGAACAGCCCCATGACGAGGCCGAGCAGCGCCGTCGGCAGGCTCAGGAAGAAGACCGCGTGCCAGGAGAAGGCATCCACCAGCACGCCGCCGGCCGCGGGGCCGATGGCGGGCGCCATCACCACGCCGAAGGAGAACATGCCCATCGCCGTGCCGCGCCGCTCCGGCGGGAAGACGAGGAAGATCACCTGCATCGAGAGCGGCTGGAGCAGCCCGGCCGAGCCGCCCTGGAGGATGCGCGCGGTCACCATCACCGCGGCGCTCTCCGTCACGCCGGCGGCGACGGAGGACAGCACGAAGATGGCGATGGACACGACGTAGGTGACACGGAAGCCGAAGCGCTCCGCGCACCAGGCGTTGAGCAGCATGAAGCCCGTATTCGCCGCGAGGAACCCGGTGGCGAGGAGCTGCCCCTCCTCCGCCCCCATCCCCAGCGCGCCCACGATGTCGGGCAGGGCCACCACCACGATGGTGGAGGACAGGATGCAGGAGATGGTGCCGGTCAGCGCCGTGAGCGTCACGAGCCAGCGATAGGCGGGCCCGTAGCGGGCGAAGAGCTCCTCGGTCGAGGGGCCGTAGCGCCTACTCACGCGCCTCGGCCTCGACGCGCACCAGCATGCCGGGGCGCAGCAGGCCGGGCGGCGGCGCCGGGTCGAGGCGCACGCGGATCGGCAGGCGCTGGGTGATGCGGGTGAAGTTGCCGCTCGGGTTGGGGCTCGGCAGCAGGGCGAACTCGCTCGTCGCGGCCTCGACCACGCGGTCCACCACGCCGGGGAAGACCCGGCCGGGCCAGGCATCCACCGTGACGCGGACGGGCTTGCCGGGGGAGAAGAAGCGCACCTCCGTCTCCCGCACATTGGCCTCGACGCGGATCTCCGACGGGCTGTGCACCAGGATGATGCGCTGGCCGGCCAGCACATACTCGCCGGGGTCCACGAAGATGCGGTCCACCACGCCGTCGAAGGGCATGCGGATGGTGCGGTCCGCGAGGTCGATGGCGGCGCGGTCCCGCGCGGCCTGCAACTCCCGCGCCTGGGGCACCAGCCCGTCGAGCTGCCGCGCGATGACCACCAGCTCCTCCCGCGCGGCGGCCGCGGCGGCGAGTCCGGCCTCGGCGTTGCGGATCTCGGCGGCGGCGGAGATCACGCGCTGCCGCGCCATGTCGGCCTGGGCGCGCAGCTGCTCGACCCGCTGCGCCGTGCCGGAGCCCGTGGCGATCAGCCGCTCCGCGCGGTTCCGTTCGGCCTCGGCGAAGCTGGCCTCGGCCTGGGCGGCGGGCAGCGTCGCGCGGGCTGCGTCGAGGCGGGCCGTCGCCGAGGCCTGCTGGCTCGCGCTCTGCATCTCCACCATGGCGCGGCGGGCCTCCAGCTCGGCGCGGCGCGCGGCGAGGCTGGCGAGGCGCGCCTCCAGCTCCTCGACGGCCAGCGCGGCCTCGCGCGCGTCCACCTGAACGAGCAGCGCGCCCTGCGACACGCGGTCGCCCGCCGTGACCGGCACGCGTTGGACCCAGCCGGGCACGCGGCTGGCGAGCGTGACCATGTCGGAGGCGACGCGGGCGTCATCGAGGACGACATGCGTCAGATGCCAGTGCAGCCAGCGGCCACCGGCCAGCAAGGCGGCGAGCACGACCAGCCCGCCGATGGCCAAGCGCAGCCGCCGTCGCGGCGGGTGCAGACGCGTCATCAAGCTGGGCTGGGGCGCCCCGACATCCATTCTCGACGCTTCCTGCCGCCCCATGCCGGGCCGGCGGGAGGAAGCATGGACCGTCTCCGCGCGGCCTGGAAGCCACAGGCGTGTCGCTTGTGCCGCAGCCCCGTTGCGCGCGACCGCGCCGCAGCCCACCATCGCCGCCGAGACGCATCCAGGACCGGGAGAGAATCATGCGGCTGAAGGACATCCTGGCGCTCGGCACCATGGCCTGCGCCTTCTCGCTGCCCGCCTTCGCGGCGCCCACCGACTATGACGGCCGCTGGCAGGTGACGCTCTCCTGCTCGGCCAGCAGCACGACGGGCCAGCCGGCCTTCACCGACCGGTTCGACGCCACCTTCGCCAACGGGAGCTTCAGCCGGTCGCGCAACATCCGGCTCGCCCAGGGCGGGGAGGAGCAGCGGAGCTGGCGCGGGCAGGTGCAGGACAACCGCATGACCTTCACCGTGGACGTGACGCGCGGCAGCGAGCGCTGGGCGATCCGCCTCCAGGGCGAGGCCGCCTCGCCGACCCGTTTCGACCTCACGGGCGGCCTGTTCACCGCCGAGAACCGGCAGACCCGCTCGTGCCAGCTCGCGGCGGCGCTGGCGCAGCCCGCGCCGCAGAGCCTCGCCGCCACCGCGCCCGCCCGCGCCGAGACCGAGCGCCG
>JAIEOO010000180.1 GCA_019750475.1 Acetobacteraceae bacterium
CAACGCGCAGGCGAAGCCGCGGGCGGCCGCGAAGCCAGCGCCCAAGCCGACCACGCCCGCGAAGGAAGCCGCGGCCGCCGGGCCGAAGCCGCGCAAGCCGCGGGCGCGCCGCCAGCCTTCCATCCCGCCCGACCGCCTCGAACGGCTCGTCGCCGCCGCGGTGAAGAGCCTGGAGGACGACAAGGCGGAGAACGTCGTCGTCCTCGACGTCACGGGCCGCTCCTCCTTCACCGACCGCATGGTGATCGCGACCGGCCTCGCGGACCGGCAGATCCAGGCCATGGCCGCCCACCTGGACGAGGCGCTGGGCAAGGAAGGGCTGAAGCTGCGCAAGGACGCGATCCAGGCCAGCGACGAATGGGTGCTGATCGATTGCGGCGACCTCGTCGTGCACCTGTTCAAGCCCGACGCGCGGGAGACCTACGCGCTCGAGAAGATGTGGGGCCCCGACTCGCCGCTGGGCGAGGCCGGCCCGGGCGAGCAGTCGCCCATCTGAGCGGATGAAGGCGCGGCTGCTCGCGGTCGGGCGGATGCGCCCCGGCGCCGAGGCCGCGCTGTTCGAGCAGCACAACGCCCGGCTTCGCCCGCGCCTCGAGGTGACGGAAATCCCCGAGGCGCGCGGCAGCCCGGCCGAGATCCGCCGCCGCGAGGGGGAGGCGCTGCTGGCCGCCCTGCCGGCCGCCGCCTGGCTCGTCGCGATGGACCTCGGCGGGGAGGCGCCGACCTCCGAGCGGCTCGCCGCCCTGACCGCGCGCTGGGCGGAGGCGGCGCGCCCGGTCTGCTTCGCCATCGGCGGGGCGGAGGGGCTGGACGAGGCCGTGCTGGCCCGGGCCGACCTGCGCCTGTCCCTCGGGCCGATGACCTGGCCGCACATGCTGGTGCGCGGCCTCCTGGCGGAGCAGCTGTTCCGCGCGCAATGCATCCGGACGGGGCACCCCTATCACCGCGGCTGGCGGCCCTGAGACGCCTGTTTCGCTGGACTTGAGGCGCGCGCCGGGTCCAGGCTCGCGGTCATGCTCTGGCTCGTCCTCGCCTCGCTGCTCTGGGTCGGCGTGCATGTCGGCGTGGCCGGCACGCGGCTGCGCGGGGAGGCGGTGGCCCGCCTCGGCGAGAAGGGGTTCATGATCACCTTCTCGGCCGCGTCCTTCGTCTCCATCGCGCTGCTGGTGCTGGCCTGGCAGAACGCGCCCTACCAGCCGCTGTGGATGGTGCCGGGCTGGGTGACGGGGATGCTGGCGCTGCTGATACTGCCGGGCTTCTGGCTCTTCGTCGCGTCCGTCGCCTCCCCCAACCCCACGGCGGCGGGCGGCAAGCTGGCGGGGGAGGAGCCGCGCGGCGTGCAGCGCATCACCCGCCACCCCATGCTGTGGAGCTTCTCGCTCTGGGCCGGCGTCCATGTCGCGACCAATGGCGACGTGGCGGGGCTGCTGTTCTTCGGGGCCTTCCTGGTGACGTCGCTGGTCGGCATGCCGTCCATCGACCGCAAGCTGGCGGCGCGGGACCCGGCGCTGTGGGCGCGGCTGGCGCCCAGGACGTCTATCCTCCCCTTCGGCGCCGTGATCGCGGGGCGGAACCGCGTCGCGCTGGGGGAGATCCCGAAGCTCGTCTGGATCATCGGCACCCTGGCGTGGCTGGCGCTGCTGGTCGCGCATCCCTGGATCTTCGGCGTGCCGGCCCTCCGGTAGGGCGGGCTTGAACTCCGGCCCGGACATGGCCATTGCACCGGCGTCATTGAGCCTCGCCGGGACAGCACCGACACATGATGCAGGAAGCCCTGACCGCCGCCGACCAGGCGGATGATCTGCGCGCGCGCGTGGCGCGCTTCGTGCTGCACCCGCTGTTCCAGCGGGTGGTGATCGGCCTGATCCTGTTCAACGCCGTCACCCTCGGCCTCGAGACCTCCGCCTCCATCGTCGAGGCCTGGGGCGGCGTGCTCTACGCCATCGACAAGACGCTGCTGGTGCTGTTCACGATCGAGCTGGCGCTGCGCATCTACGCCTTCCGCGGGCGCTTCTTCCGCGACCCCTGGGGCATCTTCGACCTGATCGTCGTCGCCATCGCCTGGATGCCGGCCTCCGGGCCGCTGTCCGTGCTGCGCGCGCTGCGGGTGCTGCGGGTGCTGCGCCTGATCTCGGTGGTGCCGAGCCTGCGCAACGTGGTGGAGGCGATGCTGGCCGCCCTGCCCGGCATGGGCTCCATCGTGCTGCTGATGCTGCTGATCTTCTACGTCTTCGCCGTCATGGCCTCGAAGCTGTTCGGCGACAGCCAGCCGGAGCAGTTCGGCTCCCTCGGCGCGAGCCTGTTCACCCTGTTCCAGCTCATGACGCTCGACGACTGGGCGAACATCGTGAAGCCCGCGATGGAGGAGCACGGCTACGCGCTGGCCTTCTTCCTGCCCTTCATCATCATCTCGACCTTCGTGGTGCTGAACCTGTTCATCGGCGTGATCGTCGAGAGCATCCAGACGCTGCGGGAGGCCCGGGAGGCGCAGGACCCGGCGCATGTGGCGGCCGACGCGGCCGAGCGCGTCGAGGCCGAGGAGCGGCACGCGCTGCTGCTGGAGATCCGGGCGCTGCGCGAGGAAGTCGCGGCGTTGCGGGCGAAGCAGGGGTGAGCGGCCCGCCGATGGACCGGCCCGTTCGGCAGCATGGCCGTCGCGAAGCCTCGCGCCCCTGACCGAGCTTTGCCGCGGTGATCGGCGGTGGTTACGCTCGGGCCATGGACGATCGGGCTTTCGAGGCGGCGCTGCGCCGCGACGGGTTCCAGGAGGTGCTGCGGCGGACGCTGCCGCCCGGCGACGCCCTGCCCGAGCACCACCACGCCTGGGACGTCCGGGGCCTCGTCGTCAGCGGGCGCTTCCGCGTCTGGGGGCCCGATGGCGACCAGGATTGCGGGCCGGGCGAGGTGTTCACCCTGCCGATCGGCCAGCCGCATGAAGAAGCGGCGGGGCCGGAAGGCGCGGCGTTGGTCATCGGGCGCCGGTACCGGGGCTGACTCAGCCGAACAGCACCGCGTGGAGGTATCGGCCGGGGGCGAACACGGCAAAGAGCCCCGCCACGACCAGGCCGCCGGCATTGGCGAGCATCGCCCGCTTGTGGGCCGCGATTCGGCCTCGCCGCGCGGCGAGCACCGCGAAGGGCAGGTTTATGGCCGTCGTGAGCGACAGGAGGTGGATCCACGACCAATGCCCGCGGCTCGTGATCCAGAAGGAGCTGATGGCCGCCGCCATGAGGCCCGCGGCCGCGACACGGCCCAGCAGGCGATGCGCGTCACGGCCCTTCGGAAGCGCCATCACCGCGATGATCGCGCCCAGGGCGACCAATGATGCGCCGAGGTGGAACTGGATCATGGACATGGGACGGGCCTGCGTTATGTTCGCGATGTAAACATAAGGGCCGGATGTTAGCGATGTCAACATTGGATCGCCCCTACCACCACGGCGATCTGCGCGCGGCCCTGCTCGACGCCGCGGACGCCTTGCTCGACGAAGGCGGCGACGGGGCCGTCTCGCTCCGCGAAGCCGCGCGGCGCGCCGGCGTCTCCCCCACCGCGGCCTACCGCCACTTCGCCGACAAGACCGCGCTGCTCGCCGCCCTCGCGGCCCGGCACTTCGCCCAGTTCGGACAAGCCCTCGGAGGCAGGAGCTTCGACGCCATGGGCCCGGCCTATGTCCGCTTCGCCCTGGAGCGCCCCGGCCGCTTCCGCCTGATGTTCGGGCCACTCCTCCGCGCCGCCCAAACCGACCCCGCCCTCCAGGCCGCGTCAGCAGCGGCCTTCCAGGCCCTCCGCCAGGCCGCCCCGGACGAAGCCAGCGCCCTGCGCGCCTGGGCCATGGTCCACGGCCTGGCCCACCTGCTGCTCGACGGCGCCCTGCCCGGCAGCAACGACCCTGACGCGGTCCTGGCGCGGGTGCTGCCCGGTTAGGGGGCGCCTTGCTGGGAGGGGCGCTGCCCCTCCCAGACCCTCCCCGCCAGGAACCTCAGGTTCCTGGACCTCCGGTTCATGGGAGTTGGAGAGGGGGCACGGCGCGCGTGTGATCGAGGGCGCACCCGTGACGCCCCCTCCCCAATCCCCAAAGGATTCGCAGGGGCCCGGGGAGCCCGTGGCTCCCCGGCGGGAGGGGGCTGGGGAGCGCAGCGCCCTCCCCAGCAATGCCGCCCTTACGGCGTCACCCGCACCGACCGCAGCGGGAAGCCGTTGTCGGCTTGCTGGACCAGTTCGATGTTGCGGCGCGCGGCCCAGACGACCTGTTGCTGGTGCAGCGGGATGTAGGCGACGTCTTCCTGCAGCAGGCGGCTGGCCTGGGTGATCAGGGCCTGGCGTTGCTGCGGGTTGGTCTCGACCGCGATCCGGTCCAGCAGTTGGTCGAAGCGCGGGTTGCTGTAGCCGCCGTTGTTGAACACGCCGCGCGTTCCGTCGCGTGAGCCCGCGAGGTTGTAGAGCGCGTTGTGCGCGTCGTAGGTGTTGGGCGTCCAGCCGAGCATGTAGAAGCTCGTGTTGTAGCGCGGCGGGTTCACTTCCGCGAAGAAGCGCGCGCGGGTCTGGGCGTTCAGCGTCACGCGCACGCCGATGCGCGCCAGCATCGCGACGACGGCGGTGCAGATCGCCTCGTCGTTGACGTAGCGGTCGTTCGGGCAGTCGAGCGTGACGCCGAAGCCGTTGGGGTAGCCCGCTTCCGTGAGCAGGCGCCGCGCGCCTTCGATGTCGAGCGGCAGGCGGCGGTCGTTCTCCTCGAGGAAGCCGTTCACGCCGGGCCCGAAGATCTGGCCCGTGGCGCGGGCCTGGCCCCGCATGACCGTGCGCACGATCGCGTTGACGTCGATCGCCTGGTACACGGCGCGGCGCACCCGCACGTCCTGGAACGGATTGCGGCCGCGCACGTCGGACTTCAGCAGTTCGGCCCGCTGCTGGTCCATGCCGAGATAGATGGTGCGGAGTTCGGGGCCCTGGATGATCCGCATGTTGGGCGTGCGGTTGATGCGGTCCACGTCCTGCGGCGGCACGGTGTAGACCATGTCCACCTCGCCCGAGAGCAGGGCGGCGACGCGCGTCGCGTCGTTGGCGATGACGTTGAACTCGACGCGGGTCAGGTTGTGCTGCGGCGTGTCCCACCAGTTGGGATTGGGGACGAGCACGGTGCGCCGGTCGGGCTCGCGCGATTGCAGCATGAAGGGGCCGGTGCCCATCGCGTTGCGCGTCGCGTGGTTCTCTTCGCGTGCGGTCAGGTCGGCGACGCGCAGGGCGTTGTTCCGCTCGAGCCAAGCCTTCGACATCACGCCGAAGCTCGTCAGGTTCTCGGGCAGGATGGGGTCGGGGTTCTGGGTGACGAGTTCGACCGTGTGGCTGTCGGGCGTGCGGACCTCGACGACGCCGGCGAAGAAGCTCTGCACGTTCGAGCCGGGGCCGCGGGCGCGGGCGATCGAGAAGGCGACGTCTTCCGCCGTGAAGGGCGTGCCGTCGCTGAAGCGGACGTTGCGGCGCAGGTGGAAGCGCCAGACCCGCGGGTCCACCTGCTCCCAGCGTTCGGCGAGCGCGGCCTCGAGGCGCAGGTTGCGGTCGCGGCGGACCAGCGGCTCGTAGATGTTGCTGTTGAAGGTGAGCAGGAAGGTTTCCTGCCGGGCGTAGGGATCGAGGGAGTTCACGTCCCCGTCATTGGCCCAGCGGAACACGTTGGCCCGGGCCTCGGCGGCCGTCAGGAGGCCGAGGGCGCAGGCCCCGGCCAGGAGGAATCGTCGCAGCATGCCTTGCCTTTCTCGTTCGCGGCGGTGACGTCGAGCGTAGGCCGCAACGGCGCGTTCTGAAAACGGCCCGGTCCCGGGTTTTGCCGGCGCGTCGCGGCGGTCGCGCCTCCGGCTCAGGCGGTGGCGCGGGCGATGGCGCCGGCCAGGGTGTCGAGGTCGAAGGGCTTGCCGAGGAGCGGCGCGCCGACGCCCCGCGCGCGCTCCTGCGCGGCGTCGGCGCGGCCGCTCGCGAGGACGACGGCGATGGCGGGGTGCCGGCGCCGGATTTCCGATGCCAACTCCACCCCATCCATGCCGCCCGGCATCATCACATCCGTGAGGACGAGGTCGGCCGGTTCCTCGGCCAGGGCCTGCAACGCCTCGGGTGCGCTGGCCACGCGGCGGACGCGATGGCCGAGATGGCCCAGCATCTCGGTCAGGGGTTCGGCGACCGCGTCGCTGTCCTCGACGAGGAGCAGGCGGAGCGCGCGCGCCGGCGGGCCGGACGGAGCGGCGGCGGGCGCGGGTCCGGCGAGGCGCCGCCGCGAGCGCGGCAGCCGGATCTCGATGGCCGCGCCTCCGCCCGGGGCCGTTCCGATGCGCGCGCTGCCGCCCGACGAGCGTGCGAAGCCGTGGACCTGCGCGAGGCCGAGGCCGGAGCCCTTGCCATCCTCCTTCGTGGTGAAGAAGGGTTCGAAGGCGCGTTGCGCGACCTTGGCAGGGATGCCGGGCCCGGTATCGGTGACGGTGACGGCCACCTGGTTCTCGCCGGCGAGGTTGCGGGCGGAGAGGGTGACGACGCCGCGCCCCTCCATCGCGTCGCGCGCGTTCACCGCGAGGTTCAGGAGCGCGAGTTCCAGTTCGGAGGCGTCCACCTCCACCGGCCAGAGGCCCGGTTCGGCTTCCACCCGCACCTCGATGCCCCCGCCGAGGCTCGCGCCCAGCATGCCGCGGATGGCATCAAGCCGCTCCGCGAGGTCCAGGACCTGGGGGTCCACCGGGCGGCGCCGCGCGAAGGCGAGAAGCTGCCGGGTCAGAGACGCGCCGCGCGCGACCGCCTGGCGCATGCCGTCCTCCGCGCGGGCGCGCTTCGCCGCGTCGGGGGAGCGGGCGAGGACGGCGAGGCCGCCCGACAGCACCATGAGGAGGTTGTTGAAGTCGTGCGCCACGCCGCCGGTCAGCTGGCCCATGGCCTCGAGGCGCTGCGCCTGGCGCAGGGCGGCCTCGGTCCGCGCGCGCTCGGCCATTTCCTCGCGGAGCTGGGCGTTGGCCTCGCGCAGCTCCGAGGTGCGGGCGGCGACCGCGGCTTCCAGCCGGTCATTGGCGGCGCGCAGCTCGCGCTGGGCGGCTTCGATCTGCTCGAGCCGGGCGCGCGCCTCGTACTGGCGGCGCCGGCCGCGCAGGGCCGATTCGACGGCGCCGATCAGCGTCGTCGGGTGGAAGGGCCGCTCGAGGAAGGAGACGTTGCCGAGGAACGCCGCGAGGCGCGCCGCGCGCGGGTTCTGGTCCCCGCTGCTCCGGCTCGTCAGCACGAGGATCGGCAGGTCGGACCAGGGCGGCTGGGAGCGCAGCCAGCCGGCGAGCGGGCGCAGTTCCGCGCCGTGAAGGGCCTCCTCCGCCAGGAGCAGGACGCCGCAGCCCTCCCGCAACCGGGCGTCCAGCGCGGCGAGATCCGGGACCGCCCGGCCGATGAGGCCGGCCTCGCCGAGCAGCCGGCAGGCGACGTCCGCGTCGCGGCCGCGCGGCGCCAGCACGAGCGCGCGCTCCGACACGGGGCCCCCCATGCTCACGGGCGCGGCGGGCTCATGAGAGGCGCTTCCGCCCCGACATAGGTCGGCACGCCGCGCAGCACGCCCTGGAACTCGCTGAGCGGCGGGCCGATCGCGACCGAGCCGTCCGCGAAGCGCAGTTCGCGAATCGTGTCCTCGTGCGGCCCGGCCCGCTTCTTCATCACCGACACCGCTCGCCGGACACGGCCGAAGGCTTCGAAGAAGCGGATCAGCACCACGGTGTCCGAGAGGTAGGTGATGTCCACCGGCGAGCGCATGTCGCCGACCAGACCGTGCTGCGCCACCGTCACGAGGGAGACGACCCCGCGGCGGTTGAGATGCTGGAGCAGCTCGTGCATGTGGAGCACGAGGTCGCGCTCCTCCGGCATGGCGTTGTTGTAGCCGTTCAGGCTGTCGATCACGACCGTTCCTGCGCCGGCATCGGCGGCGGTCGCGGCGGCGTGGGCGAAGGCACCGGGCGAGAGTTCGGCGGCGTCCACCTGCTGGACCGAGAGCTGCCCCGAACGCCGCATGGCGTCGAGGTCGATCCCGAGCGCGACCGCCCGATCCGTGAGCAGGCGCACTTCCTCGTCGAAGACGAAGAGCGCGGCCTTCTCTCCGCGGCGCACGGCCTCGGCCAGGGTGCAGAGGGCGAGGAGCGACTTGCCGGCCCCCGCCGGGCCGACGATCAGCGTGGAGGTCCCGCGCTCCAGCCCGCCGCCGAGAAGGCGGTCGAATTCCGGCAGGCCAGTGCCCAGGCGCTCCCGCCGGAACCCGTGCCGGACATCCTGAGCCGCCACCAGGCGGGGAAAGGCGCGCACGCCGCCGGTCTCGATCTCGAAGTCGTGGAAGCCGCCCCGGAAGCGCTGGCCGCGATACTTCGACACGCGAAGCCGCCGCCGCTCCGCGCCGAAGGCGGGCGCGAGTTCCTCGAGCCGGATCACGCCGTGGGCGATGCTGTGCATGGTCTTGTCGCCCGCCTCGGCGGTGAGGTCGTCGAGCATCAGCGCCGTTGCGCCGCAGCGGACGAGGAAGTGCTTCATCGCCAGGATCTGCCGCCGGTAGCGCAGCGAGGACTGCGCCAGCAGCCGGAGTTCCGAGAGGCTGTCCAGCACGATCCGGCTCGGCCGGTGGCGCTCGACCTCGTCGAAGATGGTGCGCGCGGTCTCACCGAGCTCGAGGTCGGAGGAGTAGAGCAGCGTCTGCTCGCGGCTGTCGTCGAACAGGCTCTCCGGCGGGACGATCTCGACGACCTTGAAGGCGCCGTCCAGCGTCCAGCCATGGGACGCGGCGGAGGCCGCCAACTCCTCGGCGGTTTCCGAAAGGGTGAAGTACACGCCCCGCTCGCCCCGGCGGGTGCCCTCGAGCAGGAACTGCAGGGCGAGGGTCGTCTTGCCCGTGCCGGGGGCTCCCTCCAGCAGGTAGCTTCGGCTGCGGATCAGGCCGCCGCCCAACACCTCGTCGAGACCGGGGACGCCGATGGCGGCGAACCCCCCGGACCCCTGATCCGCGATCTCCACTCAACCTCCTCCGCGCGGCGTTCCGGCGCCGCGCCTTGGGCAGGCAACGCCGACGGCGAAGCCTCGGTTGAGGGCCCTGGAACGAGAAAGCCCCGACCGGAGGCCGGTCGGGGCTCGCGCGGGCAGCCGGTGAGGCCGGGACGCGTCAGGCGGCGCGGAGCGCCTGGGGCAGGTTGCCGATCGCCTGGTCCACCAGGGCGGCGTCCGCCTCGGGGGTGTGGCGCTCGGTGAGGAGGCGCTGCGCCGCGGCGGCGGCGAGTTCCGTCGCGGCGAGGCGGACCTCGTTCACGGCGGAGGCTTCGGCGGCGGCGATGCGGTCCATCGCCATGCGCTCGCGGCGGCTGGCCGCCGCCTCGGCCTCGGCGCGGGCGGCCTCGGCGAGGCGGGTGGCCTCGGCCTGGGCGCGCTCGAGCATCGCGGCGGATTCGCGGGCGGCTTCCTCGCGCTCGCGCTGCGCGGCGGCGAGGGTCGCCTCCGCCTCGGCGCGGAGGCGCGCGGCCTCCTGCAGCTCGCTCGCGATGCGGGCGGTGCGGGCGTCGAGCATCTCCGTCACCTTCTTCCATCCCGTGCGCGCGACGAGCGCGACGAAGATGACGAAGGAGGCGGCGACCCAGAACTTCGGATCGGCGAGCATCAGCGGGACCCTCCGGCCATCGCCGCGCTCACGGCGGCGGAGACGTCGTTGGCGGCGGCCGGCACGCCCAGGCGGGCGAGCATGGCGCCGGCGGCATCGGTCGCGACCTCGCGGAGCGCGCCCATCGCCTGGTCGCGCGCGGCGCGGACGCGGGCTTCCGCGGCCTCGACCTGGGCGGCGAGGCGGGCGTTGATCTCTTCCGTCTGCCGGGCGGCGGCGGCGTTGGCTTCCGCGACCGCGGCGGCGACGGCGGCCTGGGCCTCGG
>JAIEOO010000151.1 GCA_019750475.1 Acetobacteraceae bacterium
CGGCGGCGGTGGGCCCCGCCGCGCAGCCCTGCGAGGCCGAGCCCCCGGCCGGGAGCGAGGTCCTGGTCGCGAGCCGCCGCGGCGTCGTCCGCGGGCGGCTGAACGACCTGGCGCGGGAGGCGGACCCGAGCCTCGGCAGCTACCTCCGCCTGGCCGCGCCGCTGGTGGAGGGGGATTCGGGCGGCGGCGTGTTCGAGCCGACCTCGCTCTGCCTGGTCGGCATCGTCAGCCAGCGGGACCCGGACGACCCGGGCTCGGCCTGGATCGTCCGGACCCCGGTGCTGCGCCGCTTCCTGTCCCTGGCCGGCCCCTGATAGAAGCGCCGCCGGACAGAAGCCATCGGGATGCCCCGCCTCGACACCTACATCGCGCGCCTCCTCGGCATCGCTCTGCTCGCCGTGACGGTGGGCCTGGCGGCCCTCGTGTGGCTGACGCAGTCCCTCCGCTTCATCGAGCTGGTGCTGGACCGCGGCCTGTCCATCTGGGTCTTCCTCGAGCTGACGGGGCTGCTGCTCCCCTCCTTCTTCGGGGTGATCCTGCCGATCACGACCTTCGTCGTGACGCTGTTCACCTATGTCCGCCTGGCCGCCGACCGGGAGCTGGTGGTGATGCGCGCCGCCGGTCTCTCGCAATGGCAGCTGGCGCGGCCGGCGCTCGCCATCGCCGGCCTCGCCATGGTGACCTGCTACGTCCTGAACCTCTGGCTGACGCCGATGAGCCACGCCGCCTTCCGCGCCTGGCAGTTCGAGATCCGCAACCAGGTCGCCGGGTTGCTGCTCCAGGAGGGCGTGTTCTCCTCCGTCGGCGAGGAGCTGACGGTTTATGCCCGGGACCGCGACGCGGACGGCACGCTGCGCGGCATCCTCGTGCATGACGCGCGGGAGCGCGGTTCGCCCGTGACCATCATCGCCGAAACCGGGCGGATCACCGCGACGCCCAGCGGCCCCCGCGTGACGCTGGAGAACGGGGTGCGCCAGCAGGTGGAGCGGTTGGCCGGCCAGCCGCCGCGGCTCTCCGTGCTGACCTTCGCCGAGAACAGCGTGGACCTCGCCCGCGCCAGCCGCGCCGAGCAGAACCGCTTCCGCAACGCGCAGGAGCGCAGCCTCGAGGAGCTGTTCAGCCCGGAGGAGGGCGTCTCGCAGCGCGACCGCCGCCGCTTCCTCGCCGAGGCGCATCAGCGCCTCGCATCGCCGCTCACCGCCGTGTCCCTCGCGCTGCTCGCCCTCGCGGTCGCGCTGACCGGGCAGTTCCGGCGGCACGGCGGCGGCCTGAGCCTCTTCCTCGGCGGGGCCCTGGTCGTCGCGCTGCTCGCGGTCGGGCTCGGCATCGCCAATTCGGCCGCGCGGCAGCCGGCGCTGCTGCCGCTGATCTGGCTGCACGCCATCCTCCCCGGCCTCGTGTCGGCCTGGGTGCTGTCGGGGGCGCCGGGATGGGCGCTCGCCCGGGACCGCCTGCCGGGGCGCCGCGCATGACCTTCCCCGCGACGCTCAACCTCTATGTCGCCCGCCGCTTCCTGACCGCCACGCTGCTCATGCTGCTGGCGCTCACGCTGCTCGTCGCGCTGTTCGACTTCATCGAGCTGCTGCGCCGCGCCGCCACCCGCCCCGACGCGAGCTTCGCCGTCGTCGCCGGCATCGCCGGGCTGCGGCTCCCCTTCGTCGCCATGCAGATCCTGCCCTTCGCGGTGCTGCTCGGGGGCATCGTCGCCTTCTGGCGCCTGACGCGCTCCTCGGAGCTGGTGGTGGCACGCGCGGCCGGCATCTCCGCCTGGAGCTTCCTCTCCGGGCCCGTGCTCGTCGCGACGCTGTTCGGCGCGCTGGCGATCACCGCGGTCTCGCCGGTTTCCTCGGCCATGCTGAACCGGGCCGAGCGGCTGGACGCCTCCTACCTGCGGGCGGGCGGCGGGGTGACGGCGCTGGCCGGCGGGCGGCTCTGGCTCCGCCAGGCCGATCGCGGGATCGAGCCCGGCGGCGTGGCGATCATCACCGGACGGCCGAGCCGCATCCTGGGGACGGACCGGCTCGCGGAGTTCGCCCTGGCCGAGGTGACGGTCTGGCGCCTCTCGGCGCAGGACCGCCCGCTCGCGCGGATCGAGGCGCCCCGCGCGCGGCTGCTGCCGGGGCGGTGGCAGCTGGACGACGCGGTCAGCTTCGGCCCGGACCGGCAACCCTCGGCGCCCGCCGTCCTGACGCTCGCGACCGACCTGACGCCCGACCGCATCGAGGACAGCTTCGCCTCGCCCGACACGCTCTCCTTCTGGGCGCTGCCGGGCTTCATCGCGGTGCTGGAGCAGGCGGGCTTCTCGGCGCTGCGGCACCGGCTGCAGTTCCAGTCCATGCTCTCGACGCCCGCGCTCGCGGCCGCCATGGCGCTGCTCGCAGCGGGCTTCTCGATGCGGCAGACGCGGCGCGGCGGCGTCGCCCAGATGATCGGTGCCGGCGTGGCAGCGGGCTTCGCCCTCTTCGTGCTCGACCGCGTGACCAGCGAGTTCGGCGAGAGCGGCGCGCTGCCCGTCTGGATCGCGGCCTGGGTGCCGACCGTCGCGGGGCTGCTGCTCGCCGCCGCGCTGCTCCTGCATCTTGAGGATGGCTGATGACAGCGCCGCCCCCGATCCCGCCTCTCCCGCTCGCGACGCGGCCGCTCATCCGCTTCGCCAACCGCGCCGAACGCCGCGCCGTTGCGGCGCGGGCGCGGCGCCTGCCCTGGCGCATCGTCTGGCACGCCGCGCTCGGCGGCCTCGCCGGCTTCGCGGCCTTCGCGGCGGGCGAGCGCGTCCTGGCGCAGCAGGGCCTCGGTGATCCCGGCATCGCGCAGCCTGGCGGCATGGAGGGCGTGCCCGGGACGACGCTGCGCGACCTGGCGCCCGCGCGGCCCGCCGCGGAGCCGCGCCAGAGTTCGGCGGCGGAGCCGGGCCGGAACACCGTGGTGCCGGAGGCGTCGCGCTTCGACTCCAACCAGCCCGTGACCTTCACGGCCGACGAGGTCGAGTACGACCGGGACCGCGGGGTCGTCACCGCGCGCGGGCGCGTCGAGGCCTGGCAGGGCGAGCGCGTGCTGCGCGCCGACGAATTCACCTATGACCGCAACACCGAGGTCGCGATCCTGCGGGGCAACGTCCAGCTCCTCGAGGCCGACGGGCAGGTCTTCTTCGCCGACGAGGCGGAGCTCGGCCCGGGCTTCCGCGACGGCGTGCTGTCTGGCGTGCGGGCGCTGATGGCGCAGAACGCGCGCATGGCGGCCAACGGCGCGCGGCGCACGGGCGGCGAGATCACCGACCTGTCGCGGGTGGTCTATTCGTCCTGCAACCTCTGCGCCAACGATCCGTCCCGCCCGCCGCTGTGGCAGATGCGGGCCCGCGTCGCGACGCAGGATCGCACGACGGAGCGCATCAGCTATCGCGGCGCCACGCTGCAGATCGGCGGCGTGCCCGTCTTCTACACGCCCTTCTTCTCTCACCCCGATCCGCAGACGCCGCGCGCCTCGGGCTTCCTCTTCCCCACCCTCGGCTACACGCGGTTCCTTGGCGCCTTCGCGCAGACGCCCTACTTCTGGGCGATCGACCAGAGCCAGGATCTACTGATCACGCCGCTCTTCTCGTCCAAGGAACTGCCCAATCTCGGCCTCGAATACCGCCGCCTGTTCAACAACGGCGAGCTGCAGGTGCAGGGCTCGATCGGCTATTTCCGCGACCAGACCCTCGGCTCCGACCGGCAGGTGGCGGGCCACATCTTCGCGCGCGGCCGCTTCGCCCTCGACGAGAACTGGCGCGTCGGCCTCGACGCCAACCGCGCCTCGTCCGAGCAGTATCTGCGCACCTACCGGTTCGAACACCGACGTGTCCTGACCAGCCGGGCCTTCGCCGAGGGGTTCTGGGGCACCGAGGGCTACGCGCTGCTGGAGGCGCGCGCCTATCAGGGCCTGCGCGTCAACGACAACCTGAGCCAGACGCCCTACGTCACGCCCAACCTCTTCTACGAGCGCGCGCCGCGCCAGCGGGTGCTGGGGGGCTGGCTGACGACGGATGTGGGCGCGCTCGGCCTCGTGCGCGGCGTCGGCGCCTTCAGCCAGCGCCAGGCCGTGCGCATCGCCTGGGAGCGGCCGATGCAGGACGGGCTGGGCGGGCTCTGGACCGTGCGGGCCCAGTCGGATCTCCGGAACTACTTCGCCGGCGGGCAGGAGCGGCTGACCAACCCGCTGCCTTCGGCGAACGGCACCCATGCCGACGCGAATATCCGCTTCGCGGTGGACTGGCGCATGCCCTTCATCCGCCAGGGCTGGGGCACGCAGGTCGTGGAACCGCGGGTGCAGGTGGTGACGGGCCCCAACACCGGCCGGCAGACGCGCTTCCCGAACGAGGACAGCATCGACTTCGAGTTCAACGACGCCAATCTCTTCGCGCTGAACCGGTTCACGGGCCGTGACCGCCAGGAGGGCGGAACGCGCGTGGACATGGCGCTCCGCGGCGGCTGGTCCATGCCGAACGGCGTCCAGCTGGAGGGTGTCGCGGGCCGCTCCGTCCGCATGAGCAACGAGGCGATCTTCCCAGCCAATACCGGCCTCGACCGGCGCTGGTCCGACTGGGTGGGACGCGCCACCATCGCGCCCACGCCCTGGCTGAACGTGACCGGGCGCACGCGGCTCGACGGCGAGACGGGCCGCCACCGCGCGACCGACGCCGTCGCGACCCTCTCCCTCGGCTCCTTCGGGCCGTTCGAGGGCGTGTCGGTCAACGCGGGCTACCTCTATTCGCCGCCGCTGCCCTTCTTCAACCCGTCACGGACACGCAACGAGGTCTCGGCCGGGATGAGCGGGGCGTGGCGCAGCCAGGCGGGCGGGGTGTGGCGCGCGGCGGTCAACGCGCGCTACGACCTCGAGCTCGAGCGTCCGGTCCTCATCACCTCGAGCTTCGGCTACGAGGACGAGTGCTTCATCCTGGAAGGGCGCTTCCTCCGCCGCTTCGCGCAGGATCCCGTCACCCGGCAGGAGTTCGTGGGAAACACGGTCTTCCTCGTGCGCCTCGGCTTCAAGACGGTGGGCGACTACTTCTTCCGCGCCATCTGAGCGGTTCAGCCGCGGCCGAGGAGGCGACGCGCCGCGCGCAGGAGCCGCCGGGCCGGCCCGGGCGGACGGAAGGCACCGGTGAGGCCGACGCTGCCATGCGGCGCATCCGTCTCGAGCAGCGCGAGGGCCGCGGCGAAGTCCCGCGGCGCGACGCGGAAACGCTGACCGTGGGCCGTCTCCTCGGTCGCGCCGAAGACGTAGCCGATGCGCTGGCCCAGCGCCTCGCACAGCCCGGATTGCAGGAAGCCCGGGTGCGGCAGGTTGCCACGGAGGGCCAGGATGCGGGCCGCGGGCGGCGCGAAGATGCTGCCATGGAGCGCCGAGCCGTATTCGCCGAGGATTCGCGCCGACCCGGCGAAGAGCGAAACCTGCTCGCGGAAGGGCAGCGCTTCGGGGGCCAGCACCTCGTAGCCGGCGGATCGCGCCGCGTCCTCGATCTCCTCCCGATTCAGCAGCAGGCGGCCGTCCCGCCCGGCCGCGGCGCGGGAGAGGAACACGCGGCGTCCGATCGCGCCGGGACTCCCGCCGATGCGCGCGGCGAGGAAGCGCGCCGCCTCGGCGAAGGCCGGATGGGCACGGCTCGCGACGCGGAGATATTCGGGGATGAGCGCGTCCTCGAGCCGGACCGTCTCGCCATAGGGGTCGAAGGTCTCGATGCGCCCATCGGGGATGCCGGCGAGTCGCAGCAGGTCGCGCGCGAAGTCGGGGGTGTTCGCGGGCAGCAGATAGGTCAGCGCCCCGAGGTCGAAGCCGGCCCGCTCCAGCAGGAAGAGGCGCGGCAGGAAGTCCACGAGCCAATGGCCGAAGATGAGATGCCCCGGGCCGGCGAGCGGCACGACCGGCCTGGCGAGGCGCCGCGTCGGGGGGCGGTCGGCGCGCAGCGCGCCGTAGTGGGCGCATTCGGCGATGCTCCCGGGCGTGAGGGCCAGGGCGTCGGTGGTCAGGAAGGCGCCGCCGCGCAGCAGCAGGCCGTGCGACGTCACATCCACGTCCGCGAGGCGATGGAGACCGACGGCGGCCGGACGCCAGGTCGCGTAGTGGTGGTACCGCAGCACCGGCGTGACCGGGCCCAGGGCGAAGGCCGGCGGCGGCACGGGGGCCGCGTGCGGCGGGAACAGCTCCCGGTACGCGTCCGGTTCGGCGCGAAGCGGCGTCAGGGGCAGCGAGGTCATCCGGGCTCTTTCGGGCGCGGCGGCCGCCTTACGCCGGAAGCGCGGCCGCACCAAGCCGCGCCCTGCGTGGGGGGCGACCGGTGCGCCGTTGTGACGCGGGGGTGGATCGGCTAGGCAACGGCGTCATGCTGGCCCGCCTCGCCCTCGCCGCCCTGTTGCTTTCGCCCCTGCCGACCCTGGCCCAGGGGCCCGCCGGGCCGCGCGCCGGCGCCGTGCCGGCCGAGGCGCAGCCCAACGCCAACCGGATCCTGGCCGTGGTCAACGGCGACGTGGTCACCCAGGCCGAGGTCGCGTCCCGCGCGCGGCTCTTCGCGCTGAACGCGGGCGTGGCCGTGAACGCCGAGACGCTGGCGCGGCTGCAGCCGCAGGTGCTGCGCCTCCTCGTGGACGAGCGGCTGCGCATGCAGGAGGTGCAGCGCCTCCGCATCCCTGTCTCCGACAACGACGTGGCCGACGCGATCGCGGAGATCGAGCGGCGGAACAACCTGCCGGCCGGGGGGCTGCGCGCCCAGCTCCGCAACGCGGGGGTGCAGCCGCGGACCCTGTTCGACCAGGTCCGCGCCCAGATCGGCTGGGGGCGGCTGCTGCGCGCGCTGCTCGGCCCCCGCGCCGAGGTGAGCGACCAGGAGGTGCAGGACACCATCGCCGCCTATCGCGCGCGGCAGGGCCAGCCGGAATTCCTGGTGGGCGAGATCTACATCCCGATCGACAACGCGGCGCAGGACGCCGAGGTCCGGCGCTTCGTCGAGGAGGTGGTGGCGCAGCTGCGCCGCGGCACGCCCTTCCCGGTCGCGGCCACGCAGTTCAGCCAGTCGCAATCGGCGGTGGCGGGCGGCGATCTGGGCTGGGTGGGCCTCACGCAGCTCGACCCCGAGGTGGCGGCCGTGGTCGAGCGCATGCCGCCGGGCGCGGTCAGCAACCCGATCCGCGTGGCCGGCGGCTACCAGATCGTCACGCTGCGCGCGCGGCGCGAGGTGGGGCGCGAGGCGATGTCCACCATGCTGAGCATCCGGCAGGTGTTCCTGCCCTTCGACCGGCAGCTCGATCCGCAGAACCCGACCGACCAGCAGCGCCAGACCCTCGAGCGGGCGCAGCGCCTGTCCCAGACGCTGCGCGGCTGCGAGGCGATGGACCAGCAGCCCCGCGCCGGTGATCGCCCGACCGATCCGGGGCCCATCCGCCTGGAGGGGCTGAACCCGCCGGCGCTGCGCAGCCTGCTCGGCGGCCTGCCCATCGGCCGGCCGAGCCAGCCGATCGTCGCGCCCGACGGCATCATGCTGATCATGGTGTGCAACCGCGAGCAGCGGAACCAGGCGGACTTCAACCCCGACGTCGCGCGCAACCAGATCCTGCGCGACCGGGTCGAGGTCATCTCCCGCCAGCTGCAGCGCGAGCTGCGCCGGCGCGCGGTCATCGAGACCCGGGGGTAGTTCCCCACGTCGATCTTCGCCTCCGCTTCGCTGCGCTGCGCTCCGGCGAACATCGCCGCGGGGGCCCCGTTGGCACGACCGCTTGCCGAGGGCGTTGGTCCAGGCCTTGCGGTGTCGCTGGGCTTGTCTTGGGAGGTGGCGCCGCCCTCGTGGCGGAGCCACTTCGGGGCACCGCAGCGGGCCCTGGCCTTTGGGTACGCCCGTTGGTCGCGCGACCGAATGCGGAATGAGGCCTTGTTCTTCGCGGTGGCGCCGCCCTCGCGGCGAAGCCGCTTCGGGGCTCCGGGGCGGGCCCTGGACCATGGGCGTATCGGGCGGCTCCGGGATCGAATGCTGCTTGGCGTCTTGTCCCGCGTTGTCGCGCTGCCCCCGCGGCGGGGCCGCTTCGGGGTGTCGAGGCGGGGCTGGGTTCCGCGATGAGCGCCGTGCTTCCGCCGCTGACGGAGGTGGTCGCGCGGCACGGGCTCGCGGCGCGGAAGGCGCTGGGGCAGCACTTCCTGCTGGACGAGGCGCTGTGCGCGCGCATCGCGCGACTCGCGGGGGATCTCGCGGGGCGGGAGGTGCTGGAGGTCGGGCCGGGGCCGGGCGGGCTGACGCGCGCGCTGCTCGGCACCGCCGTGACGCGCGTGCTCGCGGTCGAGCTGGATGAGCGGGCACTCGCCGCGCTCGCCGAGGTGGAGGCCGCGCATCCCGGGCGGCTCGAGGTGCTGCGGGCGGATGCGATGACGGTGGACGCGGCGGCGCGCCTGGCAGCGCCCCGGCAGGTGGTGGCGAACCTGCCCTACAATGTCGGCACGCCGCTGCTGATCGGCTGGCTGCGCGAGGCGCCGCGCTGGGAGCGGCTGACGCTCATGTTCCAGGAGGAGGTGGCGCTGCGCATCACCGCCGCCCCGAACACCGAGCATTACGGGCGCCTCGCCGTCCTCGCGCAATGGTGCGCCGAGTGCCGCGTGGCGCTGCGCCTGCCGCCCGGCGCCTTCCGCCCGCCGCCCAAGGTGCATTCGGCCGTCGTCTCGATCGTGCCGCACGCGACCCAGCCCGAGCCCGTGCTGTTCCGCGCGATGGAGCGCGTCACGGCCGCCGCCTTCGGCCAGCGGCGCAAGATGCTGCGTGGCGCCCTGAAGCCGCTCGGCGAGGCCGAGGCGCTGCTCGCCGCCTGCGGCATCGCGGGCGAGAGGCGGGCGGAGGAACTGCCCGTCGCGGCCTTCGACGCGCTGGCGCGCGCCTTGCTCGCCCGCGACGTGCTTTCGCGCGGCTAGATTCCACGCCACTCTCCCCGGCATCGCACAGGGAGAGACCCGGCATGAAGCGCCTGCAGATCGGCGACGTCACCATCACCAGCCTCGTCGAGCGCGACGGGCCCTGGCGCCGTCCGGAGGATTTCTTCCTCGACTACGACAGCGCCGAGATGGCGCCCCATGTCGCGGAACTCGACCCCGAGGTGTTCGACCCGGCCACGGGCAAGATGGTCATCACCTACCAGACCTTCGTCGTCCGCACCCCGAGGCACATCATCCTGGTGGACACCTGCACCGGCGAGGACAAGGGCTACGGCCCGCCGATGGACTTCCCGAAACAGCCCTGGATGGACGCCTTCAAGGCCGAGGGGCTGACGCCCGAGGACGTGGACTACGTCTTCTGCACGCATCTGCACATCGACCACAGCGGCTGGAACACCAAGCTGGTGGATGGGCGCTGGGTGCCGACCTTCCCCAACGCGAAATACGTCTTCCACAAGCGCGAATACGCCGCCTGGGAGGCGCTGGCGAAGGAGGGCGTGGAGCGCCCGGGCGGCGCCGGCGGCGTGTGGAAGCTGAATTGCGAGCCGGTGATGGAAGCCGGCCAGGCGCTGCTGGTGGATGACGACTACGCGCTCGACGATACCATCACGCTGACGCCGACGCCCGGGCATTCGCCCTGCCATTGCTGCGTCAACATCACCTCGCGCGGGCAAAAGGCGGTGGTGGCCGGCGACCTGTTCCACCACGCCCTGCAGATGCGCAAGCCGAAGATGAGCACGATCTTCTGCTGGGACCCGGTCGCCGCGGCCGAGAGCCGGGACAAGGTCTTCCAGGCCGTCGCCGACACGCCGACGCTGCTGCTGCCGATCCATTTCCCGTCGCCCACGGCCGGGCGCGTGGTACGCGAAGGCGATGCCTGGCGCTGGACGTACAAGCGGGACTGAGGGGGGCCACGAAGCCGCTGCGCGGCTTCGCGTTGGGGTGGACGGCCCCGCGGCATCTGATGTGCCAAGGTTCGGGTCGTTGCACTCGAACGATGGAGCCGT
>JAIEOO010000066.1 GCA_019750475.1 Acetobacteraceae bacterium
GCCGAAGCCCAGGCCGACCGCAACCGCGCCGCCGCCGCCCGTGCCGCGGCCGAGCGCGCCCAGGCCGAGGCCGACCTCGTCACCCTCTCGACGGCGCGGCCCGAGGACGTGCGCGTCGCCGAGGCGCGCGTGAGCTCCGCCGAGGCGGCGCTCGCCAAGGCGATGGCCGATGCGCGCCTGTCGCGCGTCCACGCGCCCATCGGCGGCACCATCCTGCGCATCTTCGCCCGCCCCGGCGACCAGGTCGGCGCCGACGGGCTGCTGGAGATGGCGGACCTCTCGCGCATGGACGTCGTCGCCGACGTGTTCGAGACCGACCTGCCGCGGCTGCGCGAGGGCCTGCCGGCCGAGATCATCGTCCCGGGCGAGCGCGTGCGCTACGCCGCCGTGCTGCGCGAGATCGGCTGGACGGTGCGGCGCACGACGCAGGCCGGCACCGACCCCGTGGCCGCGACCGATGCGCGCACGGTCGAGGTGCGCCTGACGCTGTCCGACGAAGCGGCGGCCATCCTCCGCCGCCGGACCAACATGCAGGTGCAGGTCGCGATCCGCGCCGCGCCGCTCGGCAGCGCGTCGCGATGAACGAGATCCCCCGCGGCCCGGCGCTGCTCCCCTGGGCGCCGGAGATGACGGGGGAGACCGCGCCCGCGGCGCCGCCAGCGCCCCCGCGCCGCTCCCTCGGCTTCCTCCCCGGCCTGTTCCTGCCGTTGCGCCTCGCTTGGCGGCAGCTCCGCTCCGAGCGGGCGCGGCTGCTGACCGCCATCGCCGGCGTGATGTTCGCGGCCCTCCTCGTCTTCATGCAGCTCGGCTTCCGGGGCGCGCTGTTCGACAGCGCGACCAACCTGCTGGGCGCGATGCGGGGCGACCTCTTCCTGATGCACCCGATGACCCAGGCAAGCTTCCGCCCCGAGCCGCTTCCCCGAGGGCGCGCCTGGCAGGCGCTGGCCGATCCGGACGTCGAGCGCGCGGTGCCGATCTACCTGGCGCAGGCGACGCTGCGGAACCCGGAGACGGGCGGGCGGCGCGCCGTGCAGCTCATCGGCCTCGACGCCGAGGGCGGTGCCGTGGACTTCGTGGGCCTCGGCGCCGAGGTGATCGAGGCGCTGAAGCGGCCCGACACCGTCGCCTTCGACAGCCGCTCGCGCCCCGAATTCGGCCCGGTCGCGCGCTATTTCCGCGAGCGCGGACCCTATCCGCTGCAGATCGGCAACCGCGAGGTGGAGCTGGTCGGCCTCGTCGAGATCGGCCCTTCCTTCGGCGCCGACGGCAACGCCGTGCTGAGCGAGACGAATTTCCGCCGCCTCGTCACGCGCAGCGCCTCCAACGCCGACCTCGTCGCGCTGCGGCTGCGCGCGGGCGCCGACCTGCGCGCCGTGCAGGCGCGCCTCGTCGCCGCGCTGCCCGAGGACGTGGTGGTGATGACCCATGCCGAGCTGGTCGCGCATGAGCGCGCCTATTGGGAGGAGAGCACGCCGATCGGCTTCATCTTCCTCTTCGGCTCGATCATGGGGCTCATCGTGGGGATGGTGATCGTCTACCAGATCCTGTTCGCCGACATCGCGAGCCACACCAGCGAATACGCCACGCTGAAGGCCATGGGGTACTCGAACTTCTACCTCGTGCGCGTGGTGATGTGGGCGGCCTGCATCCTGGCGCTGATCGGCTTCGTGCCGGGCTTCGCCGTCTCGGCCTTCCTGTACGACTTCGTGGGCAGCGCGACCTTCCTGCCGCTCGACATGTATCCGGAGCGTGCCGTGGGCGTGTTCCTGCTGATCTTCGGCATGTGCGCCATCGCGGGCCTGCTGGCCGTGCGTAAGCTGCGCGACGCCAATCCCGCGGACATGTTTTGAGTCTCCCCATGCGGTCTTCCCGTTCCGCTTCGCTTCGCTCCGCCGCGGCGGAAGCCGTCCTGGGGCCCCCGTTCGGGCGCCTCGTCCCGGGGGCTCCGCTCCGTTGCCGCGGCCAGGCCGCGGCGCCGGCCGGCGGGCGGCCCTTGGGCCGCGCGTCCGGCGCCTTCGCGGCTCCGCTCGCGCGTCGGGGCTTCGTCCGTGGATAGGCCGGTCGCGCTGCGGGGGGTCAGCTTCGCCTATGGCGAAGGCGATCTGCGGCGGCTCGTGCTGCGGGACGTCTCGCTCGAGGTGGAGCCGGGGGAGATCGTGCTGCTCACCGGGCCCTCGGGTTCGGGCAAGACGACGCTGCTGACCCTCGTCGGCGCGCTCCGGGCCATGCAGGAGGGCAGCTGCCGCGTCCTCGGGCGCGAGCTGATGGGCGCGCGGGAAGGGGACCGGGTGCGGCTGCGCCGCTCCATCGGCTTCATCTTCCAGAACCACAACCTGCTCGGCTTCCTCACCGCCCGGCAGAACGTCGCCATGTCGCTCGAGCTCGACGGCAACCTGACCGAGCGCCAGCGCCTGGCCCGCGCCGGCGAGATGCTGGCGGCCGTGGGCCTCGCCGACCACACGGAGAAGCCGCCCTCCAAGCTCTCCGGCGGGCAGCGCCAGCGCGTCGCCATCGCCCGCGCGCTCGCGGGCCAGCCGGGTCTGATCCTGGCCGACGAGCCCACCGCCGCCCTCGACAAGGCCTCCGGGCAGGAGGTGGTGCGCCTGCTGCGCGACCTCGCCCGGGGGCGCGGCGTCCCCATCCTGCTCGTCACCCACGACCCCCGCATCCTCGACATCGCCGACCGCATCGTCGCGATGGAGGACGGCCGCATCGTCGAGACGCAGGCGGCCTGATCCACGGTCAAGCCCGTGCTTGACCGCGCATGGGGCTGCCGATCCCATGCTTCGGCAAGCATGAGGCATCGCGGATGCTGCTCCCGCCCGGCACGGCCCTCCACAACCCCTACAACAGCGAGACCTTCCTGTTCGACGACGCGCAGGAGCGCGCCGACCTGGCCGGCTTCCGCGTGCGCCTCGGCGCCGGCGGATCGGGCGCGGGGAACGCGCTGCTGCACGTCCACCCCGGCGCCGACGAGCATTTCCGCGTCATCCGGGGCCGGCTGCGCGTGCGCATGGGCGACCGCGACCACCCGCTCGCGGCCGGCGAGACGCTGACCGTCCCGCGCGGCACGCCACACTGCTTCTTCAACGGCCACGACGACGAGACGGAGATGGCCGTCAGCTTCACCCCCGGCCAGCGGCATCTCCGCTTCTTCATCGATGTCGCCTATGCCGCCGCGCATCATCCGGGCTGGTGGAAGCCCGATGGCGGCGCGCGCCTGCTGCCCATGGCGCTGCTGCTCGACGCCTACCCGCAGGAGCTCCGCCTCGCGGGGCCACCGGCCTGGGTGCAGCGCGCCCTCTTCGCCGCGCTCGCCCCGGTCGCGCGGGCGCGCGGCTATGCGCTGCCCCTGCCGCCCGACGCCGCGAGCCTGCGGCACGCATAGGCCAAGACGGCGCTTGACCGCCGCGCGCCGGCGCCCGTTCACTTTCGCGGCCGGGTTGAGGAGAGACCGAATCATGTTCCGAACGCTCGCCCTCGCGGCGCTGCTCGCCGCCGGGCTCGCCGCGCCGGCCGCCGCCCAGCAGACCCTCGACGCCGTCCGCGCCCGCGGGCAGCTCGCCTGCGGGGTGAACACCTCCACCCCGGGCTTCACCACGCTCGACAGCCGCGGGCAGTACCAGGGCATGGTGGCGGATCTGTGCCGCGGCCTCGCCGCCGCGATCTTCGGCGACGCCAACCGGGTGCGCTTCGTGCCGCTGACCTTCGCCACGCGCTTCACCGCCCTCGGCGCCGGCGAGGTGGACGTGCTCATGCTGACCAGCACGCACACCATCCTGCGCGACACGACGCTCGGGCTGCGCTTCACCTCCTACTACTTCTATGACGGGCACGGCTTCATGGCGCGCCGCTCGGCCAATGTCTCCCGCGTGCGGGACCTCGGCGGGGCCACCATCTGCACCCTCCAGGGCACGACGAACGAGCAGATCACCTCCGAATACTTCCGCTCGATCAACGTCCGCGCCAACATCGTCGTCTTCGCCGAGCAGGAACAGGCGGTGCAGGCGCTGCGCGCGGGCCGCTGCGACAGTTACGCCTTCGACGCCTCCGGCCTCGCCTCCACCCGCGCCGCGCTGCCCGACCCGAACGACTGGGTCATCCTGGAGGAGCGCTTCTCGAAGGAGCCCTACACGCCGGTGATCCGCCGCGGCGACGAGAACTGGCACGACATCGTCCGCTGGTTCATCCACGCCCTCGTCCAGGCGGAGGAGAGCGGCGTGACGCAGGCCAATGCGGAGGAGCAGCGCCGCGCCAGCCAGGACGCGAACACGCGCCGGCTGCTCGGCGCCGTGCCGGAGGTGGGCCAGGCGCTGCGCCTCGACCCGGCCTGGGCCTTCAACGCCGTCCGCGCCATCGGCAATTACGGGGAGCTGTATGACCGGCATTTCGGCCCGAACACCCCGATCGCCATGCCGCGCGCCCAGAACGAGCTGTGGAGCCGGGGCGGGCTCCTCTACGCGCCGCCGTTCCGCTGACGCGGCCCGATGCCCGACGAGGCTCCGGTCGCGGCGGCCTGAATGCGGCCGCCCCGGGAGCGAGGCGGCCGCGTTCGCGTTAATTGTCGGTCATGCGGTGTTTGCAGCGCCGCATCGCAATTGACGCATGACGTATCCGACGGTCAGCATCGGACCATCAAACAGGGTTGAGGAAAGTAGAGATGTTCCGACGTGGTCTGCTGGCCGCGGCCGTTGCCGCATGCGCATCGCTCCTCCCCCTCGCGGCCAAGGCGGGCCCGACGCTCGACGCGGTGCGGGCCCGCGGGCAGCTCGTCTGCGGCATCCACACCGGCGTCGCCGGCTTCGCGCTGCCCGACAGCCGCGGCACCTGGCAGGGGCTCGACGTGGATCTCTGCCGCGGCCTCGCCATCGCGATCTTCAACGACCCGAACCGGGTGCGCTTCGTGGCGCTCTCCTCCTCGACGCGCTTCACCGCCCTCGGCTCGGGCGAGGTGGACGTGCTGTTCCGCACCTCGACGCAGACGATGCTGCGCGACACGACGCTCGGGCTGCGGCACGCCGTCACGTATTTCTATGACGGCCACGGCTTCCTCGTCCGGCGCGACATGAATGTGCAGCGCGTGCGCGAGATGCGCGACAGCACCATCTGCGTCCTGCAGGGCACGACCAACGAGCAGGTGACGGCGGAGTACTTCCGCAGCGTGAACGTGCCCTTCCGCCCCGTCGTCTTCGAGCGCACGGACCAGGCGGCGGCGGCGCTGAACGCCGGGCGCTGCGACGCCTTCGGCTCGGACGCGTCGCAGCTCGCCGCCGTGCGCTCCACCATGCCGCGGCCCAATGACTGGGTGGTGCTGCCCGAGCGCTTCAGCAAGGAGCCCTACGGCGCCTATATCCGCCGCGGCGACGACGAATGGTTCGACCTGATCCGCTGGTACACCTACGCCCTGATCGAGGCGGAGGAGCTGGGCGTCACGCGCGCCAACGCCGAGGAACAGCGCCGCACCAGCGTCAGCCCCGCCGTGCGCCGCCTGCTGGGCGTGACGCCCGAACTCGGTCAGTCGCTGAAGATCGACCCAGCCTGGGTGTTCAACATCGTCCGCGCCATCGGCAATTACGGCGAGCTGTATGACCGCCATTTCGGCGAGGCGACGCCGATCGGCCTGCCGCGCGGGCCGAACAACCTCTGGACCAATGGCGGGCTGATGTACGCCCTGCCGCTGCGCTGACGGGGCGGGTGGGCGGCGTCAGGCCGCCCGCCGCCGCGCCTCCTCATACGCCGCGATGGTGCGCTCCATCCGCGGCACGAGGTCCATGGCGATGAACTCGCCATCCACGAGCGCCACGTTCTCCCCCCGCGCGGCGGCTTCGCGGAAGGCAGCGACGTACCGGCGGCATTTCTCGACCTCCGCCTCGGTCGGCGTGAAGGCCTCGTTCACCGGGGCGATCTGGTCCGGGTGGAACACCACCTTGCCGCTGAAGCCGAGCTCCCGCGCCGCCAGCGCGTCCGCCTTCGTCCCCGCCACGTCCCGCAGCCCGAGCAGGTAAGGCGCGTCGATGGCCTGCGCGCCGACGGCGCCCGCCGCGGCCGCGATGACGTGGCGCGGGAAGTCGAGCACGCGGGGCGTCAGCGCGCCGCCGGTCTGCAGCGTGTAGTCCCCCGGCCCGAAGAACAGCGCGGCGAGGTTGGGCGAGGCATCGGCGATGGGCAGGGCGTTGAGCACGCCGCGCGGCGTCTCCAGCGTCGCGATGACGGCGACGCGCTGGCCGCCCGAGAGCGTCGCCACCCGCGCGTCGAGCTGGCGCAGCTGGTCCGGCGCCTCGACCTTGGGGACCATGATGGCGTCCAGCGAGCCCCAGGGAAGGGAGGCGAGGTCGCGCTCGAAATCCGGCGTGCCGACGCCGTTGATGCGCACCGCGCGCTCCCGCCCGCCGAAGTCGAGCGTGGTCAGCGCCTCGCGGATGGCGGCGCGCGCCTCCTCCTTGCGCTGGGGCGGCACCCCGTCCTCGAGGTCGAAGGCGAGGCTGTCGGCGCCGAGGGTCGCGGCCTTCGCCAGCCTGTCGGCGCGGTGGCCCGGCGTGATCATCAGCGTGCGGCGCAGGCGCCAGGCGGTCATGCGGACATCCTCAGGGAAGCGGGAACGGGGCGGCCGAGGCGGGAAAAGCCGCTCTCCAGGATCACGGCGCGGAAGGTGGCCTCGGCCGCGGCCGGATCGCCGCGCAGCGCGTCGAGCAGGCGTTCGTGGTTGGTGATGACGGCACCGCCCCCGCCTTCGTAGGCGGGGTGGCGATGGAGGAAGAGGCGCACGCGGTTCGCGAGCGAGAGCCAGGCGCGCAGCAGGAAGGCGTTCTGCGCGCTCCGCATCACGAGCTCGTGGAAGAACCAGTCGGCCTCGCGGCGCTCGCGCGCGGTCTCGGCCAGGCGGATGCGCGCATGCTGCTGGGCCAGCAGGTCGAGGGCGGCGCCGTCGCCTTGCGCCGCGACGAGACGCGCGGCGAGGCCCTCGATGCCGGCCCGCGCGACGACCATCTGCGCCGCCTGATCCTCGTTGATGGAGGCGACGCGCGCGCCCTTGCCGGGCCGCCGCTCGACCAGCTGCTCGGCTTCTAGGGACTTCAACGCCTCGCGCAGCGGCCCGCGCGAGACGCCGAGCTTGGCGGCGAGCGTGGCTTCCACGATGCGCTGGCCGGGCAGCAGCTCGCCCGCGCGCATCGCCTCCACCACGCGCGCCGCCACCGCCTCGGGCAGCGGTTCGCGCGGGGGGAGGGACCAGCTCATCGGCGGATCAGACGACCTGCGCCTTGGTCAGGCGCTCGATCTCCGCGTCGGAGAGCTTGAGCCAGTCGCGGTACACGTCGTCATTGTGCGCGCCCATGGAGGGGCCGAGCCACTTCACGCCGCCCGGCGTGTCCGACATGCGCGGCACGACGTTGGGGATGGCGAGCTCGCCCACGCGCTCGTCCTGGATCCAGGCGATGTTGTCGCGCGCCTTGTATTGCGGGTCCTCGAAGATCTCCGCGATGGAGTAGACCGGGCCGCAGGGCACCTGGGCGTCCTCGCAGATGCGCAGCACCTCGTCGCGGGTGAACCGGCTGGTCCAGTTGGTGACGAAGGCGTCCACCGCCTCGCGGTCGGCGTCGCGGTTCTTCACGAGGCCCCATTTCCCGTCGCCGGCGACCTCGGGCACGCCCATCACGTCGGCCAGCCGGGCGAAGATCTTGTCCGAGGTGCAGGCGATGGCGATCCAGCGGCCATCCTTCGTCGGGTAATGGCTGTGCGGCACGACGTTGACCGTGCCCGGCCCCATGCGCTCCCGCACGTAGCCGCGGGTCTGATAGGCGGGCGCGATCTCGTCGAGGATGCGGAAGATCGGCTCGTAGAGGCCGATGTCGATCATCTGGCCGCGCCCGGTCTTGTCCCGCGCCTGCAGCGCCAGCAGCACGCCGAGCGCGCCGTACAGCCCGGCGAGGTAGTCGGGGATGGTGGCGGAGCCGGGCGTCACCGGCGGGCGGTCCGGATAGCCCGCGAGGTAGGACAGCCCGCCGAAGGCGTTGCCGATGCGGCCGAAGCCCGGGCGGCCGCTGTAGGGGCCGGTCTGCCCGTAGCCCGAGATGCGGACCATGATGAGGCGCGGGTTCACCTCCTTCATCACGTCCCAGCCGAGGCCCCATTTCTCCAGCGTGCCGGGCTGGAAGTTCTCGACCAGCACGTCGGCCTCGGCGCACATGCGCTTCAGGATCTCGGCGCCCTCGGGCTTCCGCAGGTCGAGCGTGGCGAGCTTCTTGTTGCGGCACTCGGACAGCCAGGGGAGGGTCTCGCCGCACGGCAGGACGCTTCCGAATTTGCGGAGCGGGTCGCCCACCACCGGCAGCTCCAGCTTGATGACCTCGGCGCCGAACTCGGCGAGCTGGGTGGAGCAGAAGGGGCCGGCGAGGAAGCTCGACACGTCCACGACGCGGAGCCCTTCGAGGGCCTGGAGTTGGGTCAGCATGGGTGGCGTTTCCTCCTCGAATTGTCGACAGTTTGCAGTGGACTTGGTTGTCCGGTCAAGTCAGGATGGCCGCAACCAGAAGGACCGGAGGAACCCCATGACCCCTCGCCGCGCGCTCCTCGCCGCGCCCGCCCTGCTGCTCGCGCCCGCGGCCGCCCGCGCCCAGGCCGAACCCTGGCCGAGCCGGCCCGTCCGCATCATCGTCCCCTACGGCGCCGGCGGCGGGACCGACCTGACGGCGCGCGCGGTCATGGAGGCCGCGTCCGGCCGCCTCGGCCGTCCCGTCGTCGTCGAGAACCGGGGCGGCGCCGAGGGCGCGATCGGCAGCGAGGCCGTGGCGCGGGCGACCGACAACCACACCCTGCTGGCGCAGAACCCGACGCATCTGATCCTGCGCCACACCGCGGCGAACCTGCCCTACGACCCCATCGCCGACTTCCAGCCCGTCGCGATCTTCGCCCGCTACGCCTTCGTCCTGCTCGCGAGCGTGGACGCGCCCTTCCGCGACGTGCCGGGCATGCTGGCGGCGGCGCGGGCGCGGCCCGGCACGATCGGTCACGGCACGCCCGACGCGGCCTCGGCCGTGGTCGGCGCGCAGATGTGCCGGGCGGCGGGGATCGAGCTGAACGACATCCGCTATCCGGGCGGCGGCCCGGCCATGCGCGATCTCATGGGCGGGCACCTGCCGCTCGCCTGGGTGAGCACGGCGACGGCGATGCCGCTCCGCAGCAGCGACCGGGTGCGCATCATCGCCGTGACCTCGCCCGCGACGAACAGCCTGCTGCCCGAGATCCCGACGCTCGCGAGCTTCGGCCTCGGCGCGGCGAGCTACGAGGGCTGGTTCGGCATGCTCGCGCCGGCGCGCCTGCCCCGCGAGGCCGCGCTGCGCCTCAACGCCGAGGCCAACGCCGCCCTGCTGACCGAGCCGGTGCGGGACCGGCTCCGGACGCTCGCGGTGGAGCCGCAGGCGCTCGATCTCGCGGCGACGGACGCCGCGATCCGGGAGGACGCCGCGCGCTGGGCCGCGGCCGAGCGCGAGGGGCTGTTGCGCCGGGGCGCCTAGCCCACCAGCCGGAGGTTGCGCTTGCGCGGCGCGTCCGTGGCGACGCGCGGCAGGTCGAGCGGCAGCAGCGGGGCCTGTTCGGCCGGGGTGGAGAGGGATTCGGCCGCGACCTCCTCGGGCTGCGGCAGGTCCTGCCGCCCGAGATAGTCCATGGCGAGGCGCCGGAACGCCCAGTCGAGCACCGAGGTGGCGCGGGGGATGTCGGGGTCGCCCTCCACCACGCCCGCCGGGCCGAAGCGCGTGTAGGCGAAGGCGTCCACGTATTCGGCGAGCGGCACGCCGCGCGCGAGGCCGAGCGAGACCGCCTGGGCGAAGCCGTCCATCAGCGAGCGGTAGGCGGCGCCCTCCTTCGCGAGGGTGAAGGCGATCTCGCGCAGCTGGCCGTCCTCGTCCTCCGCCGTGCGGAGCGTGACGCGGTGGCCGCCGACCGCGACGCGCAGCGTGAGTCCCGACTGGCGCCGCGGCGCGAGGCGCGGCGCCGGGGCGGGGCGCGCCGGGGCGGGCG
>JAIEOO010000275.1 GCA_019750475.1 Acetobacteraceae bacterium
AGCGCCGCCCGGTCCGCCTCCCGCAGCCCCCGCCCGAGATCGGGGCGCAGCAGGTAGGTGCGCCGGTCGCCGGCGTCGCTGGCGACGAGGCGCACATCGCCCGCGAGGCCGAGCGCGGCGGGATCGAGCGCCGACCACACCGCGTCCCGCGCCCGGGCGTGCGCCTCCTGGAAGTCGAGATGCGCGGCGGTGGGCAGCCCGTTCCCCGCCCGCCCCAGCGCGACCCGCGCCTCGGTCAGGCGCCGCAGGTCGGACCAGCGGGTGATCTCGCCTGTCATGCCGCGAAGCCCAGCAGCTTCGGCGGGATCGCCTCCGGCGTCGTGGAACCGATCCCCATGCGCTCCAGCCACTCGGCGAATTCGGGCGCCGGGCGCTTGCCGAAGACGGCGCGGGCCTGGAGACCGTCATGGAACGACGTGCTCTGATAGGCCAGCATCACGTCATCCGCCCCCGGCACGCCCATGATGTAGGTAACGCCCGCGGCCGTCAGGCAGGCCAGCAGCGCGTCCATGTCGTCCTGGTCGGCCTCGGCGTGGTTGGTGTAGCAGACATCCACCCCCATCGGCAGGCCGAGGAGCTTGCCGCAGAAGTGATCCTCGAGCCCCGCGCGGAGGATCTGCTTCCCGTCGAACAGGTATTCCGGCCCGATGAAGCCGACGACGCTGTTCACCAGCAGCGGTTGGAACTCGCGCGCCACGGCATAGGCGCGTGCCTCCAGCGTCTGTTGGTCCACGCCGTGATGCGCCTCGGCGGAAAGCGCGCTGCCCTGCCCGGTCTCGAAATACATGACGTTGTCGCCGAGCGTGCCGCGCTTCAGTTCCAGCGCCGCCTCCCGCGCCTCCTTCAGAAGCGCCAGCGACACGCCGAAGGACCGGTTCAGCCCCTCCGTCCCGCCGATGCTCTGGAACACCAGGTCCACCGGCGCGCCGCGCTCCATCGCCAGCATCGTCGTCGTGACGTGCGACAGCACGCAGGACTGCGTCGGGATGTCGTGCCGCGCGATGACGCGGTCGAGCATCTCCAGCAGGCGGATCACCTGCTCGACATTGTCGGTCGCGGGGTTCACGCCGATGCAGGCATCCCCGGCGCCGAGCAGCAGCCCGTCCAGCGTCGAGGCGGCGACGCCCAGCGCGTCATCCGTCGGGTGGTTGGGCTGCAACCGGATGGAGAGCGTGCCCGCGAGGCCGATGGTGTTGCGGAAGCGCGTGACGACCCGGCACTTGGCCGCCACCGCGATCAGGTCGCTCACCCGCATGATCTTGGAGACGGCCGCCACCATCTCCGGCGTCAGCCCGGCGCGGATGGGGGGCAGCGCCTCGGGCGGGGCAGCCAGCAGCCAGTCCCGGAAGCCGCCCACCGTGAGCGACGCGATGGGCGCGAAGGCGGCGGGGTCATGGCGGTCCATGATCAGCCGCGTGACCTCGTCCGCCTCGTAGGGGATCACCGCCTCGTGCAGGAAGTGGCGCAGCGGCAGGTCCGCCAGCGCCCGCTGGGCCGCCACGCGCTCCGCGGCGCTCCCGGCCGCGACGCCGGCCAGCGCGTCCCCGCTGCGGAAGGGCGTCGCCTTCGCCAGCAGGGCGCGCAGGTCGTCGAAGACGTAGGAGGTGCCGCCGAGCGCATGCCGAAACGCCATTCCCGCCCCCGCTGGACAGTCCGCCGGACGGGGAGGATGCTCCGCGCCGACGGGAGGTTCTTCCAATGAGTTCCACGATTTCCCGGGACGTGATCGAACACGCCCCGGACGCGGCCGCCGACTGGCCCGACCGCATCTATGGTCTGCTCAAGGCCTACGCAATCCGCCAGGTGGCCCTGGTGCCCGATGCCGGCCACGCGAGGCTGATCCGCCGATGCCTCGCGGACAACGACATCCGCGTGGTGACCCTGACGACCGAGGAAGAAGGGGTGGCCCTGATGCAGGGCGCCTGGCTCGGCGGGCAGCGCTCGGTGCTGCTGATGCAGTCCTCGGGCGTCGGGAACTGCATCAACATGCTGTCCCTCTCGACCATGCATCGCTGCCCGATGCCGATGCTGGTGACGATGCGCGGCGACTTCGGGGAGTTCAACCCGGCCCAGGTCCCGATGGGCCAGGCGACGCAGGCCGTGCTGGAAGCCATGGGCACGCTGGTGAACCGCGCCGACAAGCCGGAGGACGTGGCCCCGTCGGTCGAGGCCACGCTGAAATTCGCCTTCAACACCTTCCGCCCGACCGCGACGCTGATCGGCCAGCGCGTCATCGGCGCCAAGACCTTCGGGAAGGACTGAACCATGCTCGCTGCCTCCGGAAAGCTCGACCGGCGCGAGCTCTGCCGCGCCCTCCTCGCCGATCGCGGCGACATGCTGGTGATCGCCGGGCTCGGCGCCCCCGCCTGGGACATCACGGCGGTCGGCGACCACAAGAACAACTTCCCGCTCTGGGGCGGCATGGGCGGGGCCGCGATGATCGGCCTCGGCCTGGCGCTGGCCCAGCCGGAGCGGCGCGTGCTGGTCATCACCGGCGATGGCGAGATGCTGATGGGGATCGGCGCGCTGGCGACCATCGCCATCCAGAAGCCCGCCAACCTCTCGGTCGTGGTGCAGGACAACGAGCATTACGGCGAGACGGGGATGCAGCAGACCGCCACGCATCACGGCGTGGACTTGGTCGCCATGGCCGAGGGCGCGGGCATCCGCAACACGATGCGCGTCAACACGCCGGAGGAGGTGGAGCCCCTGCGCCGCGCCATCCACGCCGGCAACGGCCCACTCTTCGCGGTGGCGAAGATCGACGCGGCGAATTTGCCGCTGGTGCTTCCGCCGCGGGAGGGCGCGATCCTCCAGGCCCGCTTGCGCGAGAGCGTGCTGGGGCCGGAAGCGCATCTGGCATAGGACTCGTTGGTGACGCCACCGAACCCCTGGGCTCCACGTCCCACGACGGTCCTGCCGCCTCCGCCTCAGCCGAAGGCGTCTTGGCCGATGCGGGCCTTTGCGGGGGTGTGCGTAGTCTCGACCGTGGTCGGCGGCAGCATCGAGGTATTCAACACGGCCTCCTTCTTCATGGGCACGCGTCCGGCGGTCGCGACGGTACTGGCAAGCGATGAGCCCGGAGGCGCACCAGAGGCACTGGAACTCAACCTTCCACTTGCACCGCAGCCCTTGCGCCTTCCGCGTGTCGGCATCCGCTTCACGACCGCCGCCGGCCAGACGGTTACGACGACAGTCCCAGCCAGCGCTTCACGCCCTTGGGCACCATTGACACCGGGTACGACGGTCATCATCCGCTATTGGGCCGGGCAACCCGAAAGCACGCCCGAGTTGCGCGGAACGTCGGAGTTGGCGACCGGCTTCACATCGATGCTGTTACTCTTCTGGATTGGCCTGCCCGGCATGTGGCGCGTCATGCGTGGCGCTCCGTGGACACTCGGCGTATTCCTGCCGCCCTGGCCTTTCCGGCGCAGCCCAACACCCGCCTGAACAAGCAAGAACTGTCCGAGGAACCACATGCCCCACGTCGTCCTCCTCCGCTCCCTCCACCCCGACGCCGAAGCCCGCCTCCGCGCCGAGCCCGGCTTCACCGTGGAAACCGTCCTCGACACGAGCCGGGAAAACCTGATGCGTGCGATGGAGAAGGCGGAATCCATCATCGTCCGCGCGACGCCGATCAACGCCGACTTCCTCTCCTTCTCGCCGGCGCTGAAGCATGTGGCGCGGCACGGCGTGGGCTATGACGCGGTGGATGTTCCAACGCTGACGCAACGCGGCATCCCGCTGACGGTCACGGCGGATGCGAATGCGCTCTCGGTCGCCGAGCACGCGCTGATGCTCATGCTGACCATCGCCAAGCAGGTGAAGACCTTCGACACCAACACCCGCGCCTTCAAGTGGAGCACGACGGACGCGCCCACGGCCTATGACCTCTCGGGTATGACGGTGCTGGTGGTGGGCTTCGGCCGCATCGGCGGGCGCGTCGCGCGGCTCTGCGCCGCCTTCGGCATGGACGTGCTGGTGCACGACCCCTACGTGCCGATGAACACCGTGAAGGGCGCGGGCTTCCGCTACGCCAAGACGCTGCAGGACGGCCTGGCCGAGGCCGATTGGGTGACGATGCACTGCCCCTCCAACGCCGAGAATCGCGGCATGGTGGATGAGCGTTTCCTGGGCTCGATGAAGCCCGGCGCGCGCCTGATCAACACGGCGCGCGGCACGCTGGTGCGGGAGGAGGCGCTGGCCGCCGCGCTCAAGTCCGGGAAGCTCGCGGCCGCTGGCCTCGACGTCTTCTGGGAGGAGCCGGTGAGCAAGCCCAACCCGCTGTTCGACGCGCCCAACGTCATCATGACGCCGCACTCCGCCGCCGGCACGGTGCAGGGCATGCGCCGCATGGGGATGAGCGCCGTTTCGTCGGTGATCGGGTTCTTCAAGGGCGACCTCGATCCCGACATGGTCATCAACAAGGACGTGCTGCGAGGGAACGCCTGATGATCGCAGCGCAAAGGCTTCGCCTTGGAGCGGAGATCATACGCGCGCAGGGTTGGTGTGGCGGCTGCGCGCCAAGCAAAGACTCATGCCAGGGATGCGCGGGCGAAGCCCGTGTAGCCGTGGCATGAATCCGCTCCTCACCCTGGCCGAACACGCCGCCTCCTGGCGCACGCGGGAGCTGACGCCCGAGGTCGAGCGCCACGCCCGCCGTGCGCTGCTCGACTGGTACGCGGCCCTCCTGCCCGGCTGCATCCGCGCGCCGGCGACCCTGATGGCGAAGGCCCTGGGGTCGGAGCGCGGGCTGGGCCGCGCCATCTGCTACGTGGACGGGCGCGAGGGCGGCATCCGCCACGCGGCGCTGGTCAACGGCACGGCCTCTCACACCGTCGAGTTCGACGACATCTGGCGCTGGGGCGTCTATCACCCCGGCTGCCCGACCATCGCCGCGGCCGTCGCGGCCGCCCAGGCGCGCGGCGCCGACATGGCGACGCTGCTGCGCGCCATCACCGCGGGCTATGAGGTGTCCTGCCGCATCGCCTTCGCGGTGCAGCCCTCGCACTACACCTACTGGCACACCACCGGCACCGTCGGCACCTTCGGCGCCGCCGCGGCCGTCGCCGTGCTGCTCGATTGCGACGCCGGGAAGACGGCGCACGCCATCGCCACGGCCGCCACCATGGCGGGCGGCCTCCAGCAGGCCTTCCGGGGCGACGGCATGTCGAAGCCGCTGCATCCCGGCCACGCGGCCGAGGCCGGGGCGCTGGCCGCCATGATCGCGGCCGAGGGCGTCACCGGCGCGCTCGACGTGCTGCACGGGCCGGCCGGCTTCGCGGCGGCGACGAGCGAGGACACCGGCCAGTGGGAGAAGGCGCTGGCCAGCATCGGACGGCCGCTCGCCATCACCGAGATGACCTTCAAGAACCACGGCTGCTGCGGCCACATCTTCGCCGCGCTCGACGCCGTGCGCGACCTCCAGCGGGAAGAGGGCTTCGCCGCCGGGGACGTCGCCGCCGTCCATGTCGGCGGCTACAAGGCCACCAAGGACGTCTGCGACCGGCCCGACGCGCGGACCGAGCAGGAATGCCGCTTCTCCACGCAGTACACGGTGGCCCATCTGCTCCTGCATGGCGGCGTGCGCCTCGACGCCTTCGAGGAAGCGCGCCTCGCGGATCCGGCGATCCGCGCCCTCATGCCGAAGGTGACGGTCAGCGAGGACCCGGACTGCACGAAGGCCTTCCCGGCCGCCCGCAGCGCCAAGGTGACGATCCGCCTGGCCGATGGGCGGGAGCTGTTCCGCCACCAGCCCACCCGCAAGGGCGACCCAGACGCGCCGCTCTCCGACGTGGAGCTGACGGAGAAATTCTCCGAACTGGCGGCGCCGGTCATCGGGGCCGACGCGGCAGCGCGCCTGGCGGAGCAGATCTGGCGCGGCCAGACGGCGCCGGGAGCGATCGCGCTGCGGGCCCTCGCGGCGTGAGCCACCCCCGGCGTGAACTGGACGGCACCGGGCGGGCGATGCATCCTCGATAGAGTCCACGCCTTCCCGAGGCCGGGCCTGCCCGGCGTCGGACCATGCCCTGGGACGCCGCGACCGCCTCGATGCCGAACGACGCTTCGCCCCCGGGACTGATCGCCTACGACATCGGCCATGGCTGGCCCGGGATCCGGCCCGCCAGCCCGCGCCGCGCCTGGATGGACGCGACGCCGGACGGCTTCGCCAATCGCTGCCTGCCCCTCTCCATCGCCAATGCCCATGGCTGGGAAATCCCCTGCGAGGCCGATGTCGAGGTCGAGTGGAACGGCGGGGCCCGCGCCGAAGACCTCCGGGTGCGCCGCCTGTCCGAAGGCGGGGCCCTGCCCGTCAGCCATTTCGGCTCGGGCGTGCTGACCTTTCACGTCAACGTCCTGTTCCGCACGCCTCCCGGGATCAGCCTCTGGGTCGGGGGTTCGCCCAACGAGCCCAAGGACGGCATCGCCCCCCTCACCGGCATCGTCGAGACCGACTGGGCGCCGATGACCTTCACCATGAACTGGAAGCTGACCCGCCCCGGCCTCCCCGTCCGCTTCGCGCGGGGCGAGGCCTTCTGCTTCGTCTTTCCCATCGGCCGGCGCAGCGTCATGGACGTGGCGCCGGAGCTCCGCCGCATCGCCGAGGACCCGGACACGCAGCGGGCCCATGCCGCCTGGGCGGAAGGCCGTGCCCGCTTCAACGCCGCCCTGACCGACCCGGGCAGCGAGGCGCGCGCCGCCGGCTGGCAGCGCGAGTATCACCACGGCCGCACGCCCGAGGCCGAGGCCGGCGATCACCTGACGCGACTGCGCGTGCGGCCCTTCCGCCAGGCGGAGCCCCCGGCCTGAGGGCATCGGATCGGGAGGGGGCCGTCCATCGGGTCCGAGGTCGCCGCCGGGCGCGCGGCGGCCCCGGGCACCGTCGCGGGCCATCGCGCGCCGGATCGCCAGCGACCCGCGGCTGGCCGGCGCGACGATTGCGGCTTTGCAACGGTGGCCGGCTGAGCCGCGGCTTTCGTGAAAATTTGGATTGCCGATCGATCCGCGGGAGCTAATGTCAAGCTGCCGGAAACGGTTCGATGCGGCCAGAAGGTGGAAGCATGCACATCCTGACACGGGCCGCCCGCCGGCCGATGCTCGCCGCGATCACCGTGATGGCGGCGATCTGCGCCGCGCCGACCCTCGCACCGGCCGAACCCGCCCGGACCACCCAGGCCTCGGCCCGCGGCGCCGCGCCGAACGACGCCGCGGCGGACATTCTGCGCTCGCGCGGCACGCCATCCGGTCGCTCGGCCGCCGCATCCCGTGGCCCTCAGGCGGAGCCCACCGCGCCCCCGGCGCCGCGGACGCCACCCAGCCGCTAGACGGATGGCTTCAGCGGGAGGGTTGTCGCGCCGGTTCGCCGCCGCGCTCGCGCTCGCGGGCGTCGCCGGTCCTGCCTGGGCCCAACTCCCGCCGCCGCTCCCCGGGATCATCGAGCGCGTCGCGCCGGTCGAGCAGCCGCGCCTCGCCCCTTCTCCCATGCCGGACGCCCCGGAGGCCCAGCGCGGCCCGGGCGAGGACCGCGTGGTCCAGCTCCGCCGCGTCGAACTGGCGGATGCGACGGTCCTGACGGGCGCCGCCCTGGCCGGCACGATCGGGCCGCTCGAAGGCCAGGCGGTGCCGCTCCGCCGCATCGAGGAGGCGCGGATCGCCGTCCTCGGCGCGTTCCGGGCGGCCGGGTATCCGTTCGTCGCGGTCAACGCCAACCTCGTCCCCCTGCCCGACGGCGCCTTCGACCTGCGCTTCTCCGTCACCGAGGCACGCGTCACGGAAATCCGCCTCGATGGCGACATCGGGCCGGCGGCGACGCTGGCGCTGCGCTTCGCCGAGCCGTTGCAGGCCATGGGCCCGCTCCAGGGCGCGGCGCTGGAGCGCGTGCTGCTGCTGATCTCGGACATCCCGGGCGTCACCGTGCAGGGCGTGCTCCAGCCGGTGGAGGGCGCGCCGGGGGCGCTCCGCCTCGTCCTGCGGCTGGAGCGACGGGCCTTCTCCGGCCTCGCCACCCTCGACAACCGCGCCTTCCGGCTGACCGGGCCGTTGCAGGCGCTGCTCGTCGCGCAGGCCAACAGCTTCACGAACCTCGGCGAGCGCACCGAGATCTCGCTCTACGGCACCGAGGGCCCCTCGCAGCGCTTCGCCCAGGCGACGAGCGAGGTGTTCGTCGGCCGGTCCGGCCTGCGGGTCCGCGTCTACGCCGGCTATGGCGAGAGCACGCCGCGCGGCTTCCTCGCCGCCATCGGCTATCGCGGGACGAGCACGGTCGCCGGCCTGGCGGCCAGCTACCCGCTGATCCGCTCCCGCCCCGCGAACCTGACGCTGAACGCGCAGCTCGATCACTTCCAGGGGACGGTGGACGCGAACCGCGGCGGCGCTAGCCTGCTCGGCCGCGATTCCTTCCAGGCGGTGCGCCTCGGCGCCACGGGACAGCTGCTCGATCCCATCGAGCTCGGCCCGGTGCCGCTCGGCAGCAATTTCGGCGCGATCCGACTGCACCAGGGCCTGTCCGGCGACATGACGCGCAGCGCCCGCGCCGGGGCGCGCGCCGAATTCACGAAGCTGACCTTCGACATCCAGCGCAGCCAGCCGATCGCCGAGTTGCCCTGGGGCCTTTTCCTGTCGGCGCAGGCCGTCGTCTCGGCGCAGTGGTCTGCGGACGTGCTGCCGAGCTCCGAGAAATTCCTGCTCGGCGGGAACCGCATCACCCGCGGCTATTATTCGGGGCAGGTGGCCGGCGACAGCGGCTGGGCCGCGGGCGTCGAGCTGCAGCTCGAACGCGGGACGGACCTGCCCCCCGCCTGGCGCCTGCCCGCGATGCGGCTGCAGACCCAGCTCTACCTGTTCCACGACCGCGGCCGCGCCACCCAGAACGTCGCGACCGAGCGTGACGTGTCGCTCTCCTCCTGGGGGGGCGGGGTGCGGCTCTTCCTCGATCGGCGCGCGCAGGTCGAGGCCGAGGTGGTGCGCCGGCTGGAGCGCCGGCCGGATGGCGCCAACGCCGCCGCCCTCGCGCCGGTCGCCGCCTACGTGAACCTCGTGCTGAGGTACTGAGCGATGCCGCGGCGCCGCAGCCTCCTCCTCTCCTCGACGGCGCTCCTGGGGCTCGCGGCGGCCGAGGCGCGGGGACAGGCGCCGACGCCGAATGCTGGGCCGGTGGGCGGCCAGGTGGTGGCGGGGCAGGCCGCCATATCCCGCGCGCCGAACCGCACGACCGTCAACCAGGGAAGTGACCGCGCGGCGATCGACTGGCAGCAGTTCAACGTCGGTCGGGACCACACGGTCCAGTTCGTCCAGCCCTCGCGGAACGCCTGGACGCTGAACCGCGTCACCGGCCCGGACCCGAGCGTCATCGCCGGGCGCATCCAGGCGAATGGCGGCGTCGCGCTGGTGAACCCCGCGGGGGTGCTGTTCTCCCAGGGGTCTCAGGTGAATGTCGGCAGCCTGATCGCCACGCCCTCCGACATCACCAACGAGAATTTCATGGCCGGCCGCATGCGCTTCGACGGCCCGCCGCGGCCGGGCGCGCGCGTCGAGAACCACGGCGAGGTGACCGTGGCCGAGCGCGGCCTCGTCGTCCTCGCCGGCCCGCGCGTCGCCAACACCGGCACGATCCGCGCCCGGATGGGGCGCGTCGCGCTGCAAGGCGGCGCCGAGGGCGTGACGCTCGACCTCGCGGGCGACGGGCTGCTGTCCATCGACGTGACGCGCGCCGTGCGGGAAGGGACGGGCGGCACCGCCCTCGTCACCAACACCGGCGTGATCGAGGCGCGCGGCGGCAGCGTGGTGATCGGCGCCCATGCCGCGAGCGGCCTCGTCGAGGATCTGGTGGACCAGCGCGGCGCGGTCATCGCCGCCCGCGTGCGCATCCGCGCCGAGGGAGGCAACGTCGCGCTCGACGCCGGGCGCGTCACCGCGCCGTCCGGCCAGGTCGAGGTCTCGGCCGGCAACGGCACGGTGCGGGTCGGCCGCGCCGCGCGCGTCTCCGCCAACGGGCGCCAGGCGGGGACGGTGCAGATCGGCGGCTCCGACACGCGCGCGGTGCGGGTGGACGGGCGCGTCGCCGCGCGCGGCCGCGGTGACGGCGCCCGCGGCGGCAAGGTCGCGCTGCAGGCC
>JAIEOO010000282.1 GCA_019750475.1 Acetobacteraceae bacterium
CCGCGTTGCCGGTCTGGCTCACCGGGGCCGCGGCCGCCGGGCGGTTCTGCTGGACCGTCCCGGCCGCGGGCGTGCCGGAGGCGAAGGCGGGCGCGGCGATCAGCAGGGCGGCGGCGGCGAGAAGGCTGGAACGAAGCATCTGGAGATCCTCCTGGATGTGCACCCCTTGGTGCACGAGAGGGAGGATGCCGCCGGGCAGGGGCGGCGCTTGGGCGCCGCCGAGGTCTCTTCGCGGCAGCGGTGGCGAAGCGGTGGCGATTGCGGCGCCGTGCCGCAATCGCCGAGGCCGCTTCACCGCGGCTCGGCGACGGCCGTTCACAGGATCGCCGCGGCGTTCTTCGCCGTGACCGGCACCCGCAGGTAGCGCACGCCATTGGCCTCGGCGGGCGGGAAGCGCCCGGCGCGGATGTTCACCTGGATGGAGGGCAGCAGCAGCGTCGGCGCCGAGAGCTTCGCGTCCCGCGCGGTGCGGAAGGCGACGAACGCCTCCTCCGTCTGGCCGTCCTTCACATGCGGGTTCTGCGCGCGCTGCTCGGCCACCGTGCTCTGCCAGGCGAAGTGGTCGCGGCCCGGCGCCTTGTAGTCGTGGCACATCCAGAGGCGCGTCGTGGGCGGCAGCGAGAGCAGACGCCGGATCGAGCGGTAGAGCGTGCGCGCGTCGCCGCCCGGGAAATCGGCCCGCGCCGTGCCGTAGTCGTGCATGAAGATGGTGTCGCCCACGAAGACGTCGTCCGCCCCCACGCGATAGGCGATGCAGGCCGGCGTGTGGCCGGGCAGGTGCATCACCTCGACCGGCAGGGTCCCGATGGTGAAGCGCTCGCCGTCACGGAAGAGATGGTCGAAGTCGCCGCCATCCTCCCGCATGTCCTCGGCGGCGAAGACCGGGCGGAAGATCCGCTGCACCTCGCGGATGTGCTCGCCGATGCCGATGCGCGCGCCGGTCTTCGCCTTGATCCAGGGGGCGGCGGTGAGGTGGTCGGCATGGGCGTGGGTCTCCAGCACCCAGTCCACGCGCAGCCCTTCGGCTCGCGCGGCGGCGAGGATCGCGTCGGCCGAGGAGGTGTCGGCCGTGCCCGCCTTCTGGTCCCAGTCGAGCACCGGATCCACCACGGCGGCGGTCCGCGTGGTCGGGTCCCAGACGAGGTAGCTCACCGTGTTGGTCGCCTCGTCGAAGAAAGCGCGGATCTCGGGTCGGGTCATGGCGTCCTCTCCTGCTGGCTTGACTTCATATAAGCAATCGCGTATGTAAGCGCAATCGCATATGAGCATCACGCACCCACCATCCGACGCGGCTGCGCCCGTCACCGCCAGCCTCCCGCCGGCCGACATGGCGGCGATGGAAGCCAAGGCCGGGGAGGCCGCCCGGCTGCTGCGCCTGCTGGCCAACGAACGCCGTCTGCTCCTGCTCTGTCACCTGGCGGGCGAGGGGGAGATGACGGTCGGCGCGCTGGCGACGGCGGTGGGCCTGTCCCAGCCGGCGCTGTCCCAGCACCTGACGAAGCTGCGCCAGGACGGGCTGGTCGCGACCCGGCGCGAGGCGCAGGCGATCCACTACCGCCTCGCCGACCCCAAGGCCGCGCGGGTGCTCGCCCTGCTCCGCGACCTCTACTGCCCATGAGGACCCCGACCATGCCGACGACCATCACCCCCGAGCACGCGGCGCGCCTGCTGCGCGAAGGCGCCGCGCTGGTGGATGTGCGCGAGCCGGACGAGCACGCCCGCGCCCGCATCCCGGCCGCGCGCAACCTGCCGCTCTCCCGCCTCGCCGAGGCCGAACTCGCGGTGGAGGCCGGGCGGCCCGTCATCTTCCACTGCCGCAGCGGGGCGCGCACCGACGCCCATGGCGCGGCGCTCGCCGCCAAGGCCGGGAGCCGCGACGCCTATGTCGTCGCGGGCGGGCTGGACGCCTGGCGCCGGGCGGGCCTGCCGGTCGCCGAGGACCGCCGCCAGCCGCTCGAGCTGATGCGGCAGGTGCAGATCGCGGCGGGCGGCCTGGTGCTTCTCGGCGTGCTGCTGGGCGCCTTCGTGGCCCCGGGCTTCCACGCGCTGGCGGGCTTCGTCGGCGCCGGGCTCGTCTTCGCCGGCATTACCGGCACCTGCGGGCTGGCACGGCTGCTGCGCCTGATGCCCTGGAACCGCGCCCTCGCCTGAGCGGGGCCTGGTCGCGACGGGCGCTGCGAGGACGCGGCCGCGCAGGCCTATTCGAAAGCCGTCCTGCACGCCCGCGTCTTCGCGGCGCGGCCCGGCGCGGCGTCGCTGCGCCCCGTCTTCCACACCGGCGCCGTCGCCGGCTTCGAGATCCCGGCCTGGGACAGCGCGCCCTTCGGCGCCTCGGGCATGCTGGTGGACACGGTGGCGAAGGCGGATGCGCTGGCCGCGGCCCTCGGTCCGCACCAGGCGGCGCTGCTGCGCGGCCACGGCGCCGTGGTGGTGGGGCCGGACATCCCGCAGGCCGTGATGGTCGCGCTCGACAGGGCCGAGAACGCCGCGGTCGCCCTCGCCGCGGGTGGCCCCTGGCGCGCGGTGCCGCACCTCTCGCCCGAGGAGGTGGAGGAGACCGCGCGCCGCCCGCTGACGCCCGCCACCGTCGCCCGCGTCTGGGCCGGCCGCCTCAACCGGCTTCCGCCATCTCCCGCAGGATGACGGGCACTTCCGCCAGCAATTCGCGGGCGAGATAGCCGACCGGCCCGAGCCGCCGCGCCAGCCGCGCGCCGGCCTCGGCGTGCAGGAACACGGCCCAGAGCGTCGCGGTCAGCGGCGCGGCGCCGCGCGCCAGCAGCCCGCCCAGGATGCCGGCCAGCGTGTCGCCCGAGCCGCTGGTGGCCAGGCCCACATCGCCCAGATCCGACCGCCAGGCCTCGCGCTGCGGGGTGACGACGAAGCTCGGGCTGCCCTTCACGACCGTCACGGCCTGCAGCATCGCCGCGGCGCGCCGCCCAGCGGCGAGCGGATCGGCCAGCACCTCCGCGCGCGGCACGGCCAGGAGGGTCGCCATCTCGCCCGCGTGGGGCGTCAGCACGAGGCGCCCCGCCATCGACCTCGCCTCGGCCGCGAGCGCGCCGAGCCCGTGCAGGGCCGCCGCGTCGAGGACCAGGGCGCAGCCGGGCGCCGCGCCGAACAGCGCCTCCGCCAGCGCGGACGCCGCGTCGCCGTCGAGCATGCCGGGACCGAGCACCAGCGCGTCCACCCGGGCGGCGAGCTGCGCGAGGCGCGGCGACGCCCGCGGCGAGAGGTCGCCGCCCGGACCGGCCGGCAGGCCGAACACCCGCGCCTCGGGCAGCGCCACGGCGAGCGCCACCGCGACCTCCTCGACGGTCGCGACCTGGAGCTTGCCCGCCCCCGCGCGCAGCGCCCCGACCGCCGAGAGCAGCACGGCGCCGGGGATCTCGCGGTGGCCGCCGGCGATCAGGACGCGGCCGCGCTCGTCCTTGTCGGCGTCCTCGCGGTGCCGCGGCAGCGGCATCCGCCGCAGCAGCGCGGCGTCGAGCGCGAGGGCCAACTCAGCGCACGCCCGTGACGGCATCGGGCTCGGCGGTCACCGTCGCGCCTTCGTTCTCCAGCGGCGCGACCCAGTTCCACCGGCGCAGGACGAGCGCGCCGCCGCGGCCGCGCGCGGCGTCGTGGCGGTACTCGCTGACGCCGCAATTCGGCACGTCCGCCTCGCGGTCCACGGCGAGGATCTCCGCTTCCGTCAGGTTCTCGATCAGGTAGCGCAGGCACAGCACCACGACCTGGTGCGCGACGATCACCACCCGCGCCCCGCCGTGATGCAGCGCGACGCTGTCGAGGGCGGAGCGCAGCCGCAGGATCACGTCGCACCAGCTCTCCCCACCCGGCGGCCGGTGATAGAACTTGCCGAGGATGCGCCGGTGCGCCGCCTGGTCCGGGTGGAGGCTGCGGATCCCGTGGGTCGTCAGCCGGTCCAGGATGCCGAACTCCCGCTCGCGCAGCCGCTCGTCGAGGGTGAAGTCGCAGGGCGCGACGCGCAGCCGGGCATGGTCGCGGATCAGCTCGGCGGTCCGGCGGGCCCTCGCATAGGGCGAGGACAGGATCACCTCCGGCCGCTCGCGCACGGGCAGGGTGGCGAACCAATGGCCGAGCGCGACGGCCTGCCGCTCGCCCAGCGCGCTGAGCGGCACGTCCGCGTCCCGCCCGCCGGTCTCGATATGGGTCAGGCTCGCGGCGGACGCGGCCGCGCGCGCGACGTTCCCCTGGCTCTCGCCGTGACGGATGACCCACAAGGTGTCGGGCCAGCGCTGGGACATCTCGGGGGGTGCTCCTTCCTGCCGCCGCTTCAACGCGGCGGGTCGGAGCGCGTGGCAGGGGCTGGGTTCCGGCCGGAACGGCCGTCCCGCCGCGGCGCGACGGGCGCCCAGGCCATCCGCCGGGCGGAGCGGACGGCGGCATGGCCCGTGCCGGCGGGCGGGAGGCCCGGCCCCATCCCGGCCTCGCCTCACGCGGACCGCGTCCGGGCGCGCGGGCCGGGTCGGATCAGCCGTCCTTGCCAGTCGCGGCGCGCAGCGCGTCGATCCGGCGGCTGGCCTCCGCCTTGGTGAGGCCATCCTCGTACCCGTCCGCACCGGCCTCGCCGGCCTCCTCGGAGAGGGTCTTCAGGTAGCTGGCCTGGGCGCCCGTCATCGGCTCGTCGCCCGTCGTCCAGTCGTCCGGATCCTTGATGGCGTTCCCCGCCGGCTGCGGGTCGGTCTTGGGGTTGTGCGCGTGCTGCGCCGGCTGCTTGCTCATGCCGGAACAATGCGCGAACATGAAGCGCGGTTGCGGGCCTCAGCCGCGCAGATCGGCCCGGATGAAGTCGGCGCAGCGCTCGCCGATCATGATCGCCCCGGCGTTCGTGTTGCCCGAGACGACGGTGGGCATGACCGAGCAGTCGGCGACGCGCAGCCCGGCCACGCCGCGCAGCCGGAGCCGCGGGTCCACCGGCGCCGCCTCGTCCCCGCCCATCCGGCAGGTGCTGGCCGGGTGGTAGATCGTCCCACCCGTGCGCCGCGCGAAATCGAGCATCTCCTCGTCCTCGGTCGGCGTGCCGGGGCCGGGGGCGTATTCGCTGTCGATGAAGGGGCGCATCGCGCCGGTCGCGGCGAGCCGGCGACCGAGCTTCAGCCCCTCGATCATGCAGCGCCGGTCGGTTTCCGTCGTGAGGTAGCGGGCCTGCATCAGCGGCTTCGCCATCGGGTCGGCGGACGCCAGGCGGATCTCGCCGCGGCTCTCGGGGCGAAGCTGGCACACGCTGATGGTGAAGCCCGGGAATTTGTGCAGCCCCTGCTTCACGCTGTCGGCGCTCCAGGGGATGAAGTGGAACTGCACGTCGGGCGTCGCGCTCTGCGGCAGCACCCGGGCGAAGAGGCCGGAGGTGCCGGCCGCGAAGGTGAGGGGACCCCGCCGCGCCAGCCCGAACTCGATCCCCATCCGCGCCATGCCGAGCAGCGAGTTCACGCGCTCGTTCAGCGACACGCGCTGGCTCGCCCGGTACATCAGCCGCGCCTGGAAATGGTCCTGCAGGTTCTGGCCGATCTGCGGCGCGTCGCGCTTCACCTCGATCCCGTGCTGCCGGAGATGCGCCGCCGGCCCGATGCCCGACAGCATGAGGATGTGCGGCGTGCCGATGGCGCCCGAGGCCAGCACCACCTCCCGCCGGGCGCGGATGGTGCGCGCGCCCCCGGGCCCGACATAGACGACGCCCGTCGCCCGCCCGTCCTCCACCACGACGCGCGTCACATGCGCGTCGGTGATGACGTGCAGGTTCCCGCGCTTCATCGCGGGCTTGAGGTAGGCGGTCGCGGCCGAGCAGCGCAGGCCGTTGCGCACCGTCACCTGGTACCAGCCCGCGCCTTCCTGCTCGGGCCCGTTGAAATCGGGGTTCTCGGGGAAGCCCAGTTCCACCGCCGCGTCGAGGAAGGCCTTGGCGAGCGGGTTGCGGTCCCGCAGGTTGGAGACGCCGAGCGGCCCGTCGCCGCCATGCAGCGCGTCCGCCCCGCGCTCATTCCCCTCGGCCCGGCGGAAATAGGGCAGGCAATCCTCGAAGGACCAGCCGGTGCAGCCGAGCTGCCGCCAATGGTCGTAATCCTCCTTCTGGCCGCGGATGTAGATCAGCCCGTTGATCGCGCTGCTGCCGCCCAGCACCCGCCCGCGCGGCCAGGGCACGCGCCGCCCGCCGAGCTCCGCCTCCGGCTCCGTCTCGAAATTCCAGGAGATGGTGGGGTGGTACATCGTCTTGGCGTAGCCGATCGGGATGTGCAGCCACGGGTTCCGGTCCCGGCTGCCGGCTTCCAGCACCGCGACGGTCAGGTTCGTCTCCATCGCGAGCCGCCCCGCCACGGCCGAGCCCGCCGAGCCACTTCCGACCACGACGATGTCCGCTTCCTCGATGGCCATGGCGCCGCCTCCCTCGTTGACGGCGAGGGTCAGGCGGCGGGGGTAGGGAGGTCAATGGGTGACAGCGTCGCCTACTTACTCACAGCCATGAGATGCACCGGCTTTATCCGCTCGGCGTACATCTCTGCCATCAGGGCTGCGGTCAGTTCGTCCCGATCACTGCCTTTCATCGTTACGTGCGTGAACTATCGGCCGGTCGGATCTTGGCGACTGCATCGTTGAGATTGTCGTTCCTCGCCACCGTGAGGGGAAATCCGGTCAGATTGAAAATCTCGGACAGGAGTTCGACGCGCACCGCAGGTTGGTCGCTACTCGTCGCGTTGTGAAATTTGAACAGTCCTCTGATAGCCGGGAGGACCGACGTTGCCATGCCTTCGATCTGAGCATCGGTCGAGCCGAGCTCCATCGATTGGAAGATCGCGCCCAGCGCTGCTGCAAGCTTGCCACGCAGAAGCACGCTCTCGTCGATGCTGCGCCCAGGGGCAGCGCTGCGCAGTGCGCGGACAAGTTCGGGATATTTGCTGGGGATTTCGGCCGGTGGCAGCGCCGCAAGATGTTCGGCTTCCGCGCTCGCGCGAGCAGGCTTGCCGGCGCCGCCGAAGTTGGTAGCGAAGTAGTTCTCGATGGCGCCGCGGCAGAGAAAAAAGCAACCGAGTTGTTCGAGACCTGTAAGCAGCACGCCATAGCGAGTGGCCAGCGCCGCCATCTCTTTACCGAGCTCACCAGTAAACGCTGAGGGCTGGCTGAGGAGCTGGGCCAATGCGCACCGCCGGCGCCTCACATCCGGATCCTGCTTGTCCGACCAGTAAGGGTAGGCCGCAACCACCGCGTCAATTGCGGCTTCGTTCGTTGCAATTAGCGCTGCGAATTCGGACCGCAGCTTGCCATCGAGGTCGGTGAGCGAAGAATGGCCACTTGCGTTGGCGACCGCGCTCGCCCCGTCGGCGCTGCTGAAATCATTCACTAAGCTGTTGTTGTCGACAAGGGCGTCTAGATCGGCAAGCACGGCGACCCGCATGCCGATTTCGGTGAAAAGCTTCCTGGCCTCGCGAAATTCGCCCTTCCCGAGCGCGGGGAGGATCTGGGTATTCCGCGCCTCGATCTTCATGCCGAGGCGCTGGGCGATCCGCGCCGCGACGGTTTCGTCACTTGGTCCTTCGACCAGGAGAATGCGTTCGGCAAACAGCGCCTGCCGGTGGGACAGGCCGGTGCGCGCGACAAAATGGCCGAGTTTCGATGATTGAAGCAGCCCGTTGGCTGGATCGATTTGGCGGCAATCGGCGCCACCACCAAAGAACACGATGTTGGGAAGATCGGCGAGCGAGCGGAGAGGCAGGAACGACGGCGAGTGTGTCGAAATCACGATCCGCTTCTTGCCCTTGTCGGTCCAGTCGCCGGCAACGGACTCCATCTCTTCGAAGATGAACGCCTGAAGCTGAGGATGGAGCGAGATTTCGGGCTCATCAACAATGAGAGTGCCTATTGTGTCGTCATAGACGGCAGCTAGAAGCGAAATGAGCTGAATTATGCCGCTTGCCTCAAGCCCGGAGTCATAACGAGCGTCGTCGGACTTGGTTTTGAATGACACTCTGAGACCCTGCTGAAGCCACTGAAAATCTACCCCGCGATCAAAGAGTTGTTGCAGGCGCGTTTTGACCTTTATTCGCAAATCCGGACGATGATCGAGGTTCATCAAGTCACCGACGACACTCTCTATTTGGTGCCAATTGGAGCGGTAGTTGACGTGTCCGTAATACGCCTCGCCTTCGGACGAACCGACGCCGGGGGCGATGAGTGCCGCGCGGAATCGCTCGATAGGGCCGGTACGCCCCGCCTGGAGGAACCGGACATTGCCCGCTGCCGCGCCGCGATGAAGAAGTGCTTTCTGAATAGACCGCAGGGCCCGCGTCTTGCCGCTGCCGTTGGGTCCGACGAGCGTGGTGATGCCCGGGCGGACCGTCACCGTTCCTCCGGGCTTCCCCGGTACGGCGTCGAGCCGGATCTCAATGTCCGTCCCCGGCGCTGCCGGAGCGGTGGTGGAATCGAGATGCGCTATGGGATTGTAGGACACGAGGACCTTTCGGATCGAAGTGGGCTTCCAGCAGACGTTGCAGCGACGCCGAAAGATCGTAACGGGGGCTATCACCAGGGGGCAGGCGTCACGGTCCATTCGCTTGCACCCAGACGGTCAGCTTGCTACCAAATTTGGAGGCTCTTTGGTAGCAATGTTGACGCGCCCTCTTCTCAGCCCTCCCATCGCCCCGCGATGAGCCCGCTCGACAGCCTGACCGACCTCCTCGGCCCCGACCATTGCCTCCGGCGGGAGGCCGACGTGGCGCCCTACGCGGTGGATTGGCGCGGCGTCTATCGCGGCCAGCCCGTCGCGGTGCTGCGGCCCGGCCGCACGGAGGAGGTCGCGGCCGCGCTGCGCCGCTGCGCCGATCTCGGCCTCGCCGTCGTGCCGGCGGGCGGGCGGACCTCCCTCTGCGGCGCCGTGGTGCCGCTGGCGCAGGGCCCGGCGAGCGTCGTCCTCTCGCTCGAGCGGATGAACCGCATCCGCGACCTCGACGCGCGGGACATGTCCCTGGTGGCGGAAGCCGGCTGCGTCGTGCAATCCGTGCAGAAGGCGGCGGAGGAAGCGGGGCGCCTCTTCCCGCTCAGCTTCGGCGCCCAGGGCTCGGCCATGATCGGCGGCGTGATCGGCACCAATGCTGGTGGGATCCGCACCATCCGCTACGGCAATGTCCGCGACCTGGTGCTGGGGCTGGAGGTGGTGCTGCCCGATGGCCGCGTCCTCGATGACCTCCGGCGCGTGCGGAAGGACAATTCGGGCTACGCGCTGCGCCACCTGTTCATCGGGGCGGAGGGCACGCTCGGCGTCGTCACCGCCGCCTCCCTCAAGCTCTTCCCGGCGCTGCGGCGGCGCGAGACCGCGCTGGTCGCCATCCGCGACCCGGACGCCGCGCTGTCCCTGCTGAACCGCTGCCAGGAAAGCGGGGCCGATCTCGTCGCCTTCGAGCTGATCCGCTCCGTCTGCATCGACATCACGCTGCGCCACGGCAGCAACGTCCGGAAGCCCATGGAGCTGACGACCGAGTGGGTCGTCCTCGTCGAGGCCGCGAGCCCGCATCCGGCGACGCCGGTGCGCGAGAGCCTGGAAGCCGCGCTCGGCGAGGCGATCGAGGCCGGCGAGGCGCTCGACGTCGTCCTCTGCGAGAGCGAGGCGCAGCGCGAGAACCTCTGGACCATCCGCGAGACCTTCCCCGAGGCCTCGCGCCACGAGGCGCCTGGGCTGCCGACGGACACGGCCGTGCCCGTCTCCGCCGTGCCGGAATTCCTGCGCCGCTGCGGCCACCTCATCGCCACGCGCTACCCGCGCGGGAAGATGGTGGCGCTCGGCCATATGGGGGACGGAAACATCCACCTCTCGCTGCAGGCGCCGCCCGGCACGCCGCGCCCCGAGTGGGAAACCTACGGCGCCGGCTTCGAGGAGCGGGTCGGCGAGATCGCGGTGGAACTCGGCGGCTCCTTCTCGGCCGAGCACGGCATCGGCCAATCGAAGCTGTATGGCATGGCCGGTCTCAAGAGCCCGGTCGCGGTGGAGCTGATGCGCGCGATCAAGGGCGTGGTGGACCCGGAAGGGAGGATGAACCCGGGGAAGGTCCTTCCGCCTTGAGGCCCCGGGCCGGGGCGCCTACAAGCGGCGTCCGGCCGGGGTGTGGCGCAGCCTGGTAGCGCGCCTGTTTTGGGT
>JAIEOO010000035.1 GCA_019750475.1 Acetobacteraceae bacterium
CTGCCACGAACCACCGCGGTGACCGCCTCAAGTCCGGCGGTCAGGTCCTACACCACGGTCTGGGACACGACCGGATCCCGCGTGACGGGATCACGCTGTAGCGCACGATCCGCGCAGGCGGAATCGCCGGAGCGGTGAATCGTCCGCCGAGACGCCGCGGAAGCGTGATCCAGCGTGACGGGAGCGCGCTGTAAGGCGGGCTCGCCCTGCGCGCGGATCGGTCGGGGCGCCCATCCGGCACTCGACAAGGCCCGCAGCGGCTTCGGCCTGACGGCCGTCAGGGCGTTTACCGGAAGGAAGGAGTCGCTCCGGCACATTCTGCCCAGGTGCAGGAGGTGCCGAGGCCATGCCGTGCAGGCCGGATCAGGGCGAAGCATTCCCGCAGGATCGCCCTGACCGGCATCGGTCAGGGCGATCCGGCGCTCGACAGCGGCCTGACGACCGTCAGGGCGAAACCGTCGCCATGCCGGCGGTCCCGCGGCGATGAATCGTCTGTTCGAGCAGCTGCGTGCGCTCGGACGGCTGCGCCTCGCCGTGCTCGGCGGCGTCGGCGTCGCGGTCCTCGCCCTCCTCGCCGGCTTGGCGATGCGCGCGGGCACGCCGCCCATGGCGCTCCTCTACGGCGAGCTGGAGTCGCGGGATGCCGGGGGCGTCGTCGCCGCGCTGGAGCGCCAGCGCGTGCCCTACCGCCTCGCCGCCGGCGGGACGCAGGTGCTGGTCCCGGCGGAGGACGTGCCGCGGCTGCGGCTCATGCTGGCCCGGGAAGGCCTGCCGGCCGGCGGGTCCGTCGGCTACGAGATCTTCGACCGCGGCGAGTCCCTGACGACCACGCCCTTCCAGCAGGACATGAACCGCCTGCGCGCCCTGGAGGGCGAGGTCGCCCGCTCGATCCGCGCGCTGCACGGCGTGCGCGCGGCCCGCGTGCACCTCGTTCTGCCGCGGCGCGAACCCTTCGCGCGGGAGCGCGCCGAGGCGCAGGCCAGCGTCCTGCTGACGATGCAGGGCAGCCAGCGCCTGGACCGCGAGGGGGTGCAGGCCGTCCTCCATCTCGTGGTGGCCGCGGTCCCCGGGTTGCGCCCGCAGAACGTCTCCATCGTCGACAGCCGGGGCGAACTGCTCGCGCGCGGCGGGCAGGCCGTGGGCGGCGCGACCGGCGCCGCCACCCAGGAGGAACTGCGCCGCGCGCAGGAGGCGCGTCTGTCCCGCGCGGTCGAGGAGATGCTCGAACGCGTGCTCGGCCCCGGCCGCGTCCGCGCCGAGGTCGCCGTCGAGATGGACTTCGACCGTGTCGAGACGCGGGAGGAGCGCTTCGATCCGGAGAACCAGGTCGCCCGCAGCACCCAGACCGTCAACGAGACCTCCCGCAGCGCGGAGCCGGGCCCCGTCTCCGTCGCCGGCAACCTGCCGGGCTCCGAGGGCAGCGGCGGCGCGGGCAGCCAGGAATCCCGCCAGGAGGAGACCAGCAACTTCGAGATCGGCCGCATCATCCGCAACGTGCTGCGCGACCACCCGACGACGCGGCGCCTCTCCGTCGCGGTGCTGGTGGATGGCGTGACGGAACCCGTCGAAGGCGGCGCCCCCCGCTTCCGCGAGCGCACGCCAGAGGAGCTGGCCCGCATCGCGGCGCTCGTGCGCAGCGCCGTCGGCGCCGATGAGCGGCGCGGCGACCGCGTCGAGGTCGTCTCCATGCGCTTCACCCTGCCCGAGACCGAGGCGCCGAAGCCCGGCCCCTTCGGCCTCGACATCACCGAGGCGACGGTGGCCCGCCTGCTGGAGACGGGCGTGCTCGCACTGGTGGCGCTGCTCGCCTTGCTGCTGGTGGGCCGGCCGGTGGCGAAGCGCCTGGCGCTCTCGATGGCTCCGCCGCTCGCCGTCGCGGGCGGGGTTCCGGGCACGACCCTCGCGGACGCGGAAGGCGAGGCCCCGGCGGCCGCGCTGTCCGGCGCGGCGCCCGGGGCGTCGCCTCCCGCCGAGGAGCAGATGGTCAGCCTCGCCCATGTCAGCGGCCAGATGCGCGCCTCCTCCATCGCGCGCATCACCGGCGTCGTGGACGAGAACCCCGACGCCGCCATCGGCGTCATCCGCCGCTGGCTGACGCCGGAGGAACCGACCCCATGAGCGAGACCCGCGGCGGCCCGGATCTCAACGGGCCGCAGAAGGCGGCCATCGTGATGCTCGCCCTCGGCGAGGAGCACGCGGCCCGGCTCTTCGCGCGCATGCACGAGGACGAGATCCGCGAGGTCTCCGTCGCCATGTCCCGCCTCGGCAGCATCTCCGCCACGCGCGTCGAAGAGGTGTGCCGCGAATTCGCCGAGGCCGTGGGCCAGACGGGCCACCTCGTCGGCTCCTACGAGAACACCGAGCGGCTGCTGCTCAAGACCCTGCCGCCCGACCGCGTCGCCCAGATCATGGAGGAGATCCGTGGCCCGGCCGGGCGCACCATGTGGGACAAGCTCGGCAACGTGAACGAGGCGGTGCTCGCGAACTACCTCAAGAACGAATACCCGCAGACCGTCGCCGTCGTCCTCTCCAAGGTGAAGGCAGACCACGCCGCGCGCGTCCTCGCCATCCTGCCCGACGGCTTCGCCATGGAGGTGGTGATGCGGATGCTGCGGATGGAGAACGTGCAGAAGGAAGCGCTCGAGGGGGTCGAGCGCACCCTGAAGATGGAGTTCATGTCGAACCTCGCGCGGACGCAGCGCCGCGACGCGCACGAGATGATGGCCGAGATCTTCAACAGCCTCGACCGCTCGGCGGAAGGCCGCATCCTCGGCGCCCTCGAGGAGCGCAACCGCGAGGCGGCGGAGCGCATCCGCGGCCTCATGTTCACCTTCGAGGATCTGCGCCGGCTGGACGGCGGGGCCATCCAGTCGGTGCTCCGCGCCGTCGAGAAGGATCGCCTCGCCCTCGCGCTGAAGGGCGCGACGGAGGAGCTGCGCGAACTGTTCCTGCGCAACATGACCGAGCGCGCGGCGAAGCTGCTGCGGGACGACATCGCGGCCCTCGGGCCGGTGCGGCTGCGCGACGTGGACGAGGCGCAGGCCGCCGTCGTCACCGCGGCCAAGGATCTCGCCGCGCAGGGACAGATCGATCTGTCCGCCGGCAAGGACGAACAGATGGTGGAGTGACCGCCCATGGAAGAGACGCCCCCGGAATTCCAGCCCAGCACCCCCGGCGCGGCCGAGGCGCCGCGCGCCGCGCCGCCCCGCGACCTCGAGGCGGTCTACGACATCCCGGTGCAGGTCAGCGCTGTGCTCGGCCGCGCGACCATGCAGGTCAGCCAGTTGCTGAAGCTCGGCCGCGGCGCGGTGGTCGAGCTGGACCGCAAGCTCGGCGAGGCGGTGGACATCTACGTCAACAACCGCCTCGTCGCGCGCGGCGAGGTCGTCATGGTCGAGGACAACCGCCTCGGCGTCACGATGACCGAGATCGTGAAGGCGGACCGCGCCTGATGGCCCGCCTTCTCATCCTGGGCTCGCTCGGGGGGGAACTCGGGCAGGCCGCGCGGCTGGCGCAGGCGCGCGGCGCCACCCTCGCCCTGGCCGAGGGCGTGACGGGCGCGCTGGAACAGCTTCGCGGCCGTGGGGCCGACCTCGTCCTGGCGGACGCCGCCCACGATCTCGTCTGGCTGCTGGACCGGCTGGAGGCGGAGCGCATCGCCGTTCCCCTCGTCGTCTGCGGCCGCAACGCCGAGGCGGAGCCCGTGCTGCGCGCGATCCGCGCCGGCGCGCGCGACTTCCTGCCGCTGCCGCCCGACCCCGACCTGATCCTGGCGATGCTGGAGGCCGCTTCCGGCCGCGGCGAGGCGCCGATCGTGCAGGACGCCGCGATGCAGGCCGTGCTGGCGCGCGCCGCGCAGGTCGCGTCGGCCGAGGCGAGCGTGCTCATCACCGGCGAGAGCGGCACCGGCAAGGAGGTGCTGGCCCGCCACCTGCACGCCCGCTCGCGCCGCGCCTCCGGCCCCTTCGTCGCGCTCAACTGCGCCGCGCTGCCCGAGACGCTGCTGGAGAGCGAGCTGTTCGGCCACGAGAAGGGCGCCTTCAGCGGCGCCGTCGCCGCGCGCAAGGGCCGGTTCGAGCAGGCCGACGGCGGCACCCTGCTGCTCGACGAGATCGGCGAGATGGACCTGCGGCTGCAGGCCAAGCTGCTGCGCGCCATCCAGGAGCGCGAGGTGGACCGCCTCGGCGGCACGCATCCGGTGAAGGTGAACGTCCGCATCCTCGCCGCCACCAATCGCGACCTCGCGGCCGAGGCGCGGGCCGGACGCTTCCGCGAGGATCTGTTCTTCCGCCTCAACGTCGTCCAGCTGCGCATCCCGCCGCTGCGCGAGCGCCCGGGCGACATCCTGCCGCTGGCGCGCCACTTCGCGCGGCGCTACGCCCGCGCCAACGGCCTGCCGGAGCGTGGCCTCTCCCCGATGGCGGAGGCCGCCCTCGCCGCGCATCCCTGGCCGGGCAATGTGCGCGAGCTCGAGAACGCCATCCACCGCGCCGTCCTGTTGGCCGAGGGACGGGACATCGGGCCCGAGGCGATCGAGCTGACCGTCCCGCGCGACGTCGCGCCGGCGCCGACGGAGGCCGCGCCCGCCACGCCGCCGGCGAAGGTGGTTCCGAACGCCGTCGCCGCCCTGGTCGGGCGCCGGATGGAGGAGGTGGAGCGGGACCTCATCCTCGAGACGCTGGGGCGCTGCCTCGGCAACCGCACCCGGGCGGCGGAGATCCTCGGCATCTCCATCCGCACGATGCGCAACAAGCTGGCGGAGTACCGGGGCCAGGGCATCGCCGTCCCGCCGGCGCCCAACCAGCTCACCGGCGATCTCGTGCTGCCATGAAGGCGCTGGCGCTGCCGTCCTGGGCCCGCGGCTTCCGGCTCTCCTCCGAGGTGGCGTTGGCCGGGGGCGTGCTGATCGTGCTCGCGATCCTGGTCGTGCCGCTGCCGGCGGCGCTGCTCGACGCGGCGCTCGCGCTCAACATCACGGCCTCGGTCCTGGTGCTGATGGTGGCGCTGTTCCTGGTCCGGCCGCTCGACTTCCAGTCCTTCCCGCAGATCCTGCTGATCACGACGCTGTTCCGCCTCGGCCTCAACGTCGCCACGACGCGTGCCATCCTCGCCGAGGGGCATGAGGGGCCGCAGGCCGCCGGGGCGGTCATCGCCACCTTCGGCCAGTTCCTGATGGCGGGCGACATCCTGGTGGGGCTGATCGTCTTCGCCATCCTGCTGCTGGTGAACCACGTCGTCGTCTCGAAGGGCGCGGGCCGCATCGCCGAGGTCTCGGCGCGCTTTCACCTCGACGCCCTGCCGGGCAAGCAGATGGCGATCGACGCCGATCTCTCCGCCGGCACCATCACCGAGGACGACGCACGCCGCCGCCGCACCGAGCTGCAGGAGGAAAGCAGCTTCCACGGCGCGATGGATGGTGCCGCGAAGTTCGTGAAGGGCGATGCCATCGCGGGCCTGGTCTCGACCCTGATCAACCTGCTGGGCGGTCTCGCCATCGGTCTCGGCCGGCACGGCATGCCCGTCATGGAGGCGGTGGAGACCTACTCGATCCTCACGGTGGGCGACGGCCTGGTCGGGCAGATCCCGGCGCTGCTCGTCTCGGTGGCGGCGGCGATCGTCGTGACCAAGGCGGCGAAGGAGGGCCAGGCGGACGCCCTCATGGCCGAGGAGCTGGGCGGGTGGAAGCCGCTCGCCGTCGCGTCGGGTGCCTCCGCCCTGATGGGGCTGATGCCCGGCATGCCCTTCCTGCCCTTCGCCGCGCTGGCGGGTGCGTCGGGCGCAGCGGCGTGGTTCCGGCGGAAGGCGGATGCCGCGGCGCCCGATGCGCCGGCGGCGACCGCCGCGCCCGCCGCCGCCGAGGCCCCGGTGAGCGAGGCCCTGCGGATGGATCTGCTGCGGATCGAGCTCGGCTACGGGCTGCTCTCCCTCGCGGCCGGCGACGCGCCGCGCCTGACCGAGCAGATCAAGGGCCTGCGCCGCGCCATCGCGCAGGAGATGGGGTTCCTGCTGCCCAGCGTCCGCATCCAGGACAATCTGGACCTGCCGCCCGACACCTACGTGATCCGCGTGAAGGAGATCGAGGCGGGGCGTGGCGTGCTGCGGCCGCCGATGCAGCTCGTGCTCAATCCGGCGGGCGCGCCGCCGGAACTCCCCGGCGAGCGCGCGCAGGAGCCCGCCTTCGGCCTGCCCGCCCTCTGGATCGAGGAGCGCCTGCGCGACGAGGCGCTGGCGCGGGGTTGCACCGTGGTGGACTGCGCCGGCGTCCTGGCGACCCACCTGACCGAGGTGGTGCGGGAGCACATGGCCGACCTCCTCTCCTATGCGGAGACGCAGAAGCTCCTCGACGAGCTGCCGCGCGAGCAACAGAAGCTCGTCGCCGATCTCGTTCCGTCGCAGGTCGGCGTCACGGCGCTGCAGCGCCTGCTGCAGGCCCTGCTGGCCGAGCGCGTCTCCATCCGCGACCTGCCCACCATCCTCGAAGGCGTGGCCGAGGCGACCGCCGCGGGGCTGCGCGCCCTGCCGCAGGTCCTGGCGGTGGTGCGCCTGCGGCTCTCCCGCCAGATCAGCGAGGCGGCACGCGGGCCGGAGGGGCATGTCCCGCTCGTCGCGCTCTCCCTCGAATGGGAGCAGGCGCTGCTCGAGAGCCTGACAGGCCCGCCGGAGGACCGCCAGCTGACGCTCGAGCCCGGCCGGCTGACCGCCTTCATGCAGCGGCTGCGCGACGTGCTCGATGCCCATGCGGGGGAGGAGCCGGCGTTGCTCTGCTCCGCCCCGCTGCGGCCGCATCTGCGCGCCATCGTCGAGCGCTTCCGCCCCGGCGTCGCCGTGCTCGCCCAGAACGAGGTGCATCCCCGCATCCGCATCCGTAACCTCGCGACGGTCTGAGCCATGCGGCTGCGCGTCTTCCACGCCCGCACCGCGTCCCTCGCGCTCGAACAGGTGCGGGACGCGCTGGGCGAGGAGGCGGTGGTGCTCTCGACGCGTCGCGTTGCCGGCGGCGTGGAGGTGACCGCCGCGCAGGATGGCGCAGAGGAGCCGCTGCTCATCCCGCCGGAACCGGTGGCGCCGCCGGCCCTGCCGCCCGCGCTGGCGCGGCACAACCTGCCCCCGGCCCTCGCGCTCGCCCTGACGATGGGCGATGCCGGAGCGCGCCTCGCCGAGGTGCTGCGCTTCGAGGCGTTGCCGGAGGGGCGCCCGTGGCTGCTCGTTGGGCCGCCGGGCGCCGGCAAGACGCTGAGCTGCGCCAAGCTCGCCGCCAGGGAGGCGATGCGCGGCCGGCTGCCCGTGGTCGTCACCTGCGACGGCGCGCGGGCCGGGGCGGTCGAGCAGCTCGCCGCCTTCACGCGCCTGCTGCGCCTCACCCTCGCCGTCGCCGCCACGCCGGAGGCCTTGCGCAAGGCCGTGACGGGTGCGGAGCCGGGCCAGGCGGTGGTGGTGGACGGCTTCGGCTGCGACCCGTTCGAACCCGTCCAGGCCCGGCGGCTGCACGCGCTGATCGCGGCCTCCGGCGCCGCGCCGGTCCTCGTCCTGCCGGCCGGGCTCGATGCCGACGAGGCGGCGGAGCAGGCGCGCGCCTTCCACGCCCTCGGCGCGCGTCACCTGCTGCCGACACGGCTCGATGCCGCGCGGCGGCTCGGCGGGGTGCTCGCCGCCGCCGCCACCGGCCTCGCCCTCGCCGAAGCGGGCACCGGGCCGGGCGTGGCGGACGGGCTGTCACCCCTCACCGCAGCGGAGCTCGCCCGCCGCCTCCTGGGATCGCCCGCATGAGCCGCTTGATCGCCGTCGCTTCCGGCAAGGGAGGCGTGGGGAAGACCGTCCTGGCCATCGGCCTCGCCCAGGCCCTGGCCGAGGCCGGGCGGGACGTGCTGCTGGCCGATGCCGATCCCGGCCTCGCCAACGTGGACGTGCAGCTGGGCCTCGCCCCGCCGCGCGACGTCGCGGCCGTGCTGGCCGGGCAGGCGACCGTGGCCGAGGCCGCGCTGCGCCATGAGGCGGGGTTCCGCGTGCTGGCGGGCCGCAGCGGCGGCGCCGGGCTCGCGGCCCTGGAGGGCAAGGGCGCGGCGCGGCTGCCCGCGCTGCTCCGTGCCGCGGCGGGCGATGCGCTGCTCGACCTCGGCGCCGGGATCGGTCCCGTCGCGCGGCGGCTCGCTGCCGCGGCCGACCTGCTGCTCGTCATCGTCACCGATCAGCCGACCAGCCTGACCGACGCCTATGCCGTGCTGAAGCTGCACCGGCGCGACGCGCCCGGGCGAAGCGCCGGGGTGGTCGTCAACGACGTGCCGGACGCGGCCGTCGGGGCGCGGGTGCACGCGACGCTCGACACCGCCTGCCGCCGGTTCCTGGGCGGGGAGGCGCCGCTGCTCGGCACGGTGCGGCGGGACCCGCGGGTGCCGGCGGCGATCCGCGCGCAGGTGCCGCTGCTGACGCGCCATCCCGACGCCCCGGCGGCGCGGGACATCCGCGCCCTGGCCCAGCGGTTGCTGGCTGGAGGCGTCTCCACATCCGTGGAAGCGGCTCCGGCCGCGTGGTCCCGAGCGGCTTCGCGCGCCGGCTGATCCCGGCCCTGGGCGATCTGCTCGTCAGGGCTGACCCAGGATGACGTTGATGACGGCGCAGAGGTTCACGCCGCGCCGCTCCTCCGTCTGGCCGTCGCCATAGACGATCCGCATGTCGTAGGCGCATTCGCCGAGCGGCAGGCGGATGGGCGCGATCCCGCCGGGCGGGACACCCCCGCCGCCGAGGTGATCCGGGCCCCAGGCCGGGAAGCTCGCCGGCGAGGCGTAGAGCTGCGCCACGCGCCGCGGATCCCGGTTCACGAGGTTGAAGGACGGGTTGCCGCCGCCTCCCGAAGCCGCGGGCGCGGTCCCCAGGACCAGCTCCGGGTTGGCGCAGATGTCGATTCCCATCCGCTGCTCGGAGCGGCCATCGGCCAGGACCGCCCGCACGTCGTGCCGGCACTCGACGCCGCGCGGGAAGGTGATCTGCGCGCCGGTGCCGGGCGGCAGGGGCGCCGGCAGCCGGTTGGCGCCCCAGCGCTGGTCGGAGGAGGGGGAGGCGTTGACGGCCATCACCGGCAGGGGCGTCCGGTTGACGATGCGGAACCCCGGCTCCTGGCTGCCCCCTTGGGCGCAGGCGGCGAGAAGCAGCGTCGGGAGGAGGAGGGCGCGGCGCATGGCGGAACGATAACGCGGGCCGCGGGCAGGCAACAGGCCGAGGCTTGCCCCGCGCGCGGCGGGCGGGCCAGACTCGCCGCCATGAGCTTCGCCAGCACCAACGACCTGACCGAGAAGCACGTCTCCTTCGACGAGCTTGGCCCCGGCCTCTACGCCTACACGGCGGAGGGCGACCCCAATTCCGGCGTCATCGTCGGGCCGGACGGTGTCGTCGTGGTGGACGCGCAGGCCACGCCCATCATGGCGCGCGACGTGCAGGCGCGCATCGCCCAGGTCACGCCGCTGCCGGTGAAGCAGGTGGTCCTCTCCCATTACCACGCGGTGCGGGTGCTGGGGGCCTCGGGCTATCCGGCGCACGCCGTCATCTGCTCCGACGCCACGCGGGACCTGATCGTGGAGCGCGGCGCGCAGGACATGGACAGCGAGATCGGGCGCTTCCCCCGGCTGTTCCGCGGCCGCGAGAGCATCCCGGGCCTGACCTGGCCGACGCACAGCTTCCATCGGAAGATGACGCTCTGGCTCGGCGAGCGGGAGGCGCAGGTCATCCATGTCGGCCGCAGCCACACGGCGGGCGACACGGTGGTGTGGCTGCCGAAGGAGCGCGTGCTCTTCGCCGGGGACACGGTGGAATACGGCGCGACGCCCTATTGCGGCGACGCCCATTTCGCCGATTGGCCGGCGACGCTCGCCGCCATCCGCGAATTGCAGCCGGAGAAGCTGGTGCCAGGCCGCGGGGCGGCGCTGATGAACCGCGAGCAGGTGGCGGAGGCGCTGCACCAGACGGAGAGCTTCACCTCCGACCTCTTCGCCCTTGCCCGGCAGGCGGTGGCGAAGGGCTGGGACCTCGGCGCCTTCTACGGCGAGGCCATGGCGGCGATGCGCCCCAAATACGGGCATTGGGTGATCTTCGAGCACTGCATGCCGTTCAACGCCTCCCGCGCCTTCGACGAGGCGGGCGGCATCGCGCATCCCCGCATCTGGACGGCGGAGCGCGACGTGGAGATGTGGCGGGCGCTGGAAGGCGCGCGGGCCATGAAGAGTGCCGAGGCGGACCGATGACCGGAAGGCCGGAGGCCTGGAGGTCTGAATCGGCCCGCCCGCATCGCGGACCGATGGCCGGAAGGCCGAAGGCCTGGAGGTCTGAATCG
>JAIEOO010000068.1 GCA_019750475.1 Acetobacteraceae bacterium
GGCGACGGCCGGCGCCGGCCCGCCCGGCCCGACGATCTCCGCCGCCTCCAGCAGCAGGGCCGCGCGCATCGCCGCCTCCCCCGCCGCGCGGGCGATGGTGCCGACGCGCCGCACGTCGCTGATCGGGCCGGGGTCGCCCGCGGCGGGGAGGCAGGCGCGGAGCCCCGAGGCCGCCTGCGCCTCGGTCGCGGCGAACTGGCGCAGCGCGGCCGCCAGCGCCGCGGCGGCGTTCAGCAGGTCCTCGGGCCCCGGTCCCCCGAAGCCCTCCCCGCCATAGATGTCCTCGACGACGACCGGCTCGTTCATCTCAGGCCTCCTGCGTCAGCAGCGCGACGCGCGTCATGAACTCCTCGGGGCGGGCCTCCGCCAGCAGCGGGCAGGCCACGGCGCAGGCACCGAGCAGCGGCTCCAGCCATGTGTCCACCTTGGCGAAGTTGCCCAGCACATGCCCCGTCACGCGGTCCTTGTGGCCCGGGTGCCCGATACCGAGGCGCACCCGCCAGAAATCGGGCGAGGCGAAGGCCCGCTGCATGTCGCGCAGCCCGTTGTGGCCCGCGGCCCCGCCGCCCTTCTTCACCCGCACCTTGCCGGGCGCCAGGTCGAGCTCGTCGTGCCAGGCCCAGATGTCGGCGGGCGCGATCTTGTGGAAGGCCGCGGCGGCCTGCACGGAATCGCCGCTCGCGTTCATGTAGGTCTGGGGCTTGAGCAGCAGGATCTTCCGGCCGGCGACGGTGCCGTCGCAGAGCTCGCCCTTGAACTTGGCGCGCCAGGGCGTGAAGCGGTGCCGACGGGCGATCTCGTCCACGGCCATGAAGCCGATGTTGTGGCGCTGGCGCGCGTGCTCCGCCCCCGGATTGCCGAGGCCCACCCAGAGGAGCGGTCCGGAGGAGATGCGGTTCTGCAAGCGCCTGCGCGCCTCGCGCGGCCGGGCGGTGCGCGCCCGGCGGGGACAGGCCCCGCGGGCGGCGGACCGCCCGCGGGGAGAGGATCACTTCTTCTTGGCCGGGGCCTTGGCGGCGGGCGCCGCGGCCTTGCCGCCCGGAGGCGCCTTCTGCTTCGTCGCCTCGGGGGGCGGCGGAGCGGCGAGCGGGCCGCCCACCTCCTCGGCGGTCGGCGGGGCGATCGTCGCCACGACGAAGTCGCGGTTGGAGATCACGGCCCGGGTGCCGAACTGGTCCTTGACCGCCGACCAGCGCAGGCTGTCGCCGATCTTGGCCTCGGCAAGGTCGATCTCGAACTTCTCGGGCACGCTCTCCGGCTCGGCCATGACCTCGAGCTCGCGGCGGACGACGTTCAGCACGCCGCCGGCCTTCAGGCCCGGGCAGGCGTCCTCGTGCAGGAAGGCGACGGGCACCTTCACGCGGATGCGCGCGCCGGGGGCGAGGCGCTGGAAGTCCACATGCAGCGGCCGGTCGGTCACCGGGTCGAACTGCACCTCGCGCATCAGGGCGCGCTCGGTCGGACCGTCGGCCACCGCCACCTCGTAGAGGTGCGACTGCCAGCCGCCCTTGTTCAGCTCCTTCATGACGTCGCGCGGGTCGAGCGCGATCAGCGTCGCCTCCCGCTTCGCGCCGTAGACAACGCCGGGCACCATGCCCTCTCGCCGGGTCGCGCGCGCCGCCCCCTTACCGGCACGCCCGCGCGCCGCGGCCTCGATCCGGATGGTCTGGACCATGCCACTGCTCCTCAATGTGTGTCGAAGATGATGTCTTCGCCGGGTGTGTGTTCGCGTCCGCAAACGGGCGCTGGCGGCCTCCAGGGGTGCCACCGGGGGCGGTCCTTAGAGGAAACGCGGCGCCCCGCCAAGCCGGGCCGGCGCCGCGGTGCCCGTGGCCGGCGGGCCACTCGCGCGCAGCGCGAACCATTCCATTCCCCTTCCCCGCAGGGTAGAAAAGCGGGAGGTCGCGCCGTGTGTGGACCGGAACGCCCCGCCGGTTACGATCCGCCAGGGGGCGCCGAATTCCGCTCCCGAGCACCCATCTGGAGAGGAACGCCTTGAACGGTCGACGCGCCCTTGCCGTCCTTCTGGTCCTCGCCGCCTGTCTCGGCGCCGCGGCCGCCAGGGCGAACGAACCGGTGACGCTGCGGGTGGTGGGCGGCCTCGCCAACGTGGCCCAGTTCGACCAGCACGAGGCGCCCTTCTGGCGGGAGCGCCTGCCCGCCATGACCCAGGGCCTGCTCCGCGCCGAGATCATGCCCTTCGACCGCTCCGGTCTCCGCGCGCAGGAGATGGTGCGGCTGATCCGCCTCGGCGTCGTCTCCTTCGGCACCATCCTCTCGGGCGTGGCCGCCGCCGACGACCCGGTCCTCGGCGTGTTCGAGCAACCGCTGCTCTTCCCCTCCGCCCAGGATCTCCGCCGCGTCGTCGACGAGCTGCGCGGCGCCCTCACGCAGCACCTGCGCGAGCGCCATCAGATCGAGCTGCTGGCCGTCTACGCCTATCCCGCCCAGGTGGTCTGGTGCCGCGACGCCTTCACCTCCCTCGACGACCTGCGCGGCCGCCGCGTGCGGGTCAGCGGCGTGAGCCAGCTCGAACTGATGGCGGCGCTCGGCGCCTCGCCGGTGGTGCTGCCCTTCGCCGAGACGCCGCTGGCCCTCCGGTCGGGCGCCGTGACCTGTGCCGTGACCGGCACGCTCACCGGCTACCAGATCGGCCTGCCCGCGGCCACGCGCTTCCTCTCCGCGGTGCCGATCACCTGGGGCGTGTCCTTCTTCGCCGCCAATCCGCGGGCCTGGGACAGCCTGTCCGCCACCCATCAGGCCCAGCTTCGCCGCGGCATCGCCGAGGTCGAGGCCGAGATCTGGCGCGCCGCGGAGGAGGAAACGGCCACCGGCATCGGCTGCGCCACCGGGCGGGCGCCCTGCCCGGCCGGGCCCGCGGGCAGCCTCACGCTCGTCGGCGGCGAACCCGGCGCCAGCCGCCTCGCCGAGATCGCGCGCACCACCGTGCTGCCCAACTGGTTCGACCGTTGCGGCGAGCCCTGCCGCGAGTTGTGGTCGCGCGCCGCGAACGCCCTTCCCTCCCATGGCGGGCGTCCGCGATGAACACCCCCTACCGCTGGCGCCTCCTCGTCCTGGCCGTCACCGCGCTGCTCGTCAGCGTCGTCGTGTTCGTCGGCGCCCGCGTCGCCGAACGCGGGGAGGAACTGGCGCGCGAGGCCGCGATGGGCATCGTCGCGCGCAGCATCCGGGCGACGGAGAGCACGCTCAACCGGCATTTCCTCCAGGTGGACAGCGCCGTGGCGAGCCTCGGCCCGCTGCTGTCCCAGATCCTCGACCCCGACCGGCCGGACGACGAGAAGGCCAGCCGCTTCCTCCAGGAGCTGACGACACAGAGCTTCGTCTACCGGGACCTGCTGGTGGTGCGACCGGACGGCGCCGTCTGGGCCGCCGCCGTCCCGCTGTCGCGGCGGCGCCCGCTGCCCCTGCCGGTCTCGGCCATCGCCTCCCCCGCCAACCCGGGCGGCGCCGTCATCGCCGGGCCGGTCCGCAACCCGCTCACCGGGGAGGACTCGCTCTACCTCGCCCGCGGGCTCGTCCTGCCCGGCCTCGGCGCCGTCATCGGCGTGGCCGAGATCCCGGTGTCGCTGCTCGCCACCGTGCTCGCCCCGCTCGAGACGCCGGTCGGCCTGCGGCTGCGCCTGAAGACGACCCGCGGCCTCGTCCTGGCCGCGGGCGGCACGCAGATCCACCTCGTGGGCCGCACCGTCCCCAGCGCCCTCCCGCAGGAGGGCACCGGCGGCGAGGTGATCCGCCAGCCCAGCTGGCAGGACGGCGACCACGTCTTCATGGCCGCGGTGCCGTCGCAATACCCCGGCATCCTCATGGTGTCCTCGCTGCCGGAAACCGTCGCCCTCGCCGCCTGGGAGCGTTCGGCGCGCACCGTCGCGCTGGTCACGGCCGGCCTGTCCGGCCTGGTCGCGCTGCTCGGCACCACCCTCGTGTTCATCATGCGCATGCGCGAGGCGGCGGAGCGCGAACGCGCCGCGTCGCGCGCCACGCTCGAGACCGCGATCGAGGCGCTGCCCAACGGCTTCGTCATGTGGGACGCGGACGACCGCCTCGTCATCTCGAACCAGCGCTACCGCGACTTCTACGCGGTCAGCGCGCCCTTCCTCGTGCCCGGCGCGCGGTTCGAGGAGATCATCCGCCGCGGGGCCGAGGCCGGGCAGTACCCGCAGATGGGCGAGGACACCGAGGCCTTCGTGACGGAACTGGTGCGCTGGCACCGCTCCAACCAGCCGCCCTTCGAACGCGAACTGCCCGACGGGCGCTGGATCCTGGTCGCCGAGCAGCCGATCCCGGGCGGCGGCATCGTCGGCATCCGCACCGACATCACCGCCCTCAAGCAGACCATGGCGGAACTGACCCGCACGCGGGACATCGCCGCCGCCGCCATGGCCGCGCGGACCCGCATGGTCGCCCATGTCAGCCATGAGCTGCGCACCCCCCTGTCGGCGCTGCTCCGCCTGACGGACCACATGAAGCGCGACGTCCAGCTCAGCGAGCGGCAGCGCCGCCGGGCGGACATGATCAGCGCCGCCGCCCGCCACCTGCTCGGCCTCGCCAACGAAGTGCTCGACCTCGCCGCGATCGAGGCGGGGTCCCTGGTCGTGGCCGAGGAAGCGGTGGATCCGCGCGCCCTGGCGGAGGAGGCCGTCTCGCTCCTCACGCCCATCGCCGAGGGCAAGCGCGTCGCCATCGTGCTGGACGCGGCGCCGCTGCCCGCGGCGATGAAGGGCGATGCGACCAGGCTGCGCCAGGTCCTCGTCAACCTGATCGGCAACGCCGTGAAGTTCGGCCCGCCCGACAGCACGGTCAACCTGCGGCTGCACGAAGCGGGCGGCCAGCTGCGCGTCGAAGTGACGGACGAGGGACCTGGCGTCCCGCTTCCGGAGCGCGAACGCCTCTTCGCCGATTTCGTGCGCCTCGCCCCCGGCTCCGTCGAGGGCACAGGGCTCGGCCTCGCCATCTCGGCGCGGCTCACGGCGCTCATGGGCGGCCGCATCGGCGTCGGCGACAATCCGGGCGGGCGCGGCGCGATGTTCTGGGTCGAGCTGCCGATCCAGGAGCCGCCCGCGCCGTCCGCCGCCGCCGCCCCCGCCCGGCCGCTGCGCCTGCTCGCGGTGGATGACGCGCCGGCGAACCTCTCGGTCCTGCGCGCCCTCCTCTCCGCCACGGGCTGCGAGCTCGAGACCGTGACGGAGGCGCCGGCCGCGCTCGAGATCCTGGAGCACGCGGCGCGGACCGGCCGGCCCTACGACGCCGTCCTCATGGATGTCATGATGCCGGGGATGGACGGGCTCGAGGCGACGCGCCGCATCCGCGCCATGCCTGGGATGGCGGGCCGCGTGCCGGTCATCGCCGTCACCGCCGGCGCCTTCCCCGACGACATCGCGGCGGCGCGCGAAGCCGGGATGGATTTCCACGTCACCAAGCCGATCGACCGCAAGAAGCTGCTCGCGGCGCTCGGCCAGGCGGTGCCGCCCGATCAGGCGGGCGACGCGCCGGTCGACGAGTTCGCTCGGCTGCGCCCGGCCTTCCTGCAGGAGGTCGCCTTGCGCCTGGCGACGCTCGAGGCCGTCCACGCCGGGCTGCCCGCCCGTGCCACGGCCGCCCACGCCCTCGTCGCGGCCGTCGGCCACCTCGGGCTCCCCGCGCTGGCCGAGGAGGCGCGCCTCGTCATGCGCGCCCTGCGCCACGGCGAGCCGGGCGCCGAGGCGGAGGCGCTCGCCCTCGGCGCCAAGCTGCGCGCCGCCTTGCCCGAACTGCTCTCGAAGGCCGCCTGACCGGAACCGGGCCGTTCCCCGGCGGGGGGGGCCGGTCAGTCCGGCCGGATGTCGTTCTCCCGGATGACGCGGCCCCAGGTCGTGATCTGGCGCTCGAGGAACGCCGCGAAGGCGTCGCCGCCGCCATTCACCAGCTCGATCCCCATGATGCCCGTCAGGCGCTCGCGCACCTCCGGCACCTCCGTCGCGCGGCGGCAGGCGGCCTCCATGCGGGCGATGACGGGCGTCGGCGTGCCGGCCGGGGCGAGCATGCCCCAGAAGGCCTCGGCCTCCACCCCCGGCAGCCCGGCCTCCGCGATGGTGGGCACGTCGGGCAGCCCCGCGCGGCGCCGCGGGCCCATGACGGCGAGGGGCCGCAACACGCCCTGCCGCAGATGCTCGACGAAGATGGTTCCGGTCGCGACCGAGAGGTCGGTCTCACCCGCCATGGACGCCGTGGCGAGCGGCCCGCCGCCGCGGTACGGCACATGGGTCATCGAGAAGCCGCCCACGCGCTGCGCCAGCACCATGCCGAGATGGGCGAGCGAGCCGTTGCCGATGGTCCCGTAGGAGATGCGGTCCGGCGCCGCCTTCGCCGCCTCGACCAGCGCGCCGATGCTGGTCCAGGGCCGGGTGCGGTGGGCGAGCACCATGTTGGGCGCGGTGCCGAGCAGCCAGATCGGCGCAAGGTCGCGCCGCGTGTCGAAGCCGATGTTGGGGATCAGCGTCGGGTTGGTCGCGTGGGTGTCGAACACCATCAGGAAGGTCTGGCCATCCGGCGCGGCGCGCGCGACCTGCGCGGTGCCCAGCGCCCCCGACGCCCCGCCCCGGTTCTCCACCACGATGGTGGTGCCGAGCTCCGCCTGCAGATGCGGCTGCATCAGCCGCGTCACCGTGTCCACGCTGCCGCCCGGCGGGAAGGGCACGACGATGCGGATCGGCGCGCCCTGCGCGGAGGCGCGGGTGACGAGGGCCGGCGCGGCGAGCAGCGCGGCGGTCACGGGCGCGAGGGCGCGGCGCGCGATCATGGACGGTTCTCCCTGGCGTGTTTGCGCCGAGGATGCCCGAGCGGGAGGGCTCAGTCGAGGGCGGTCGTCGGGCCGCGCGGCCGCGCCGTGCGGTTCCAGACGTCGCGCAGCGCCTCCGAGACGCGCACCGGTTCCCGGATGCCGCGCAGGACGTGCTTCTCCTCCGTGCGACCCTCGACGCTCTTCACCACGACGTTCCCGACGCCGACCACGCGCTGGTACAGGTCCTGCTCGACCACCACGTCGCGGATGCGGAAGATCTCCACGTCGTCGCGACGCTTGGTCCAGAACCCCTCCTCGATCGTGATGCGCTCGTCGGTGATGGTGATGCGCTGCCGCCCGAGGAAGGGCAGCCCCAGCATCAGGAAGGCCATGCCCCCGCGGAGCAGCCCGTAGCTGCGCTTGGTCTCGCGGGTGGTGATCAGGACGGTTTCAGCCATGCGGCAGGCTGGCGCCCGTCCCGCGCGCGCGTCAAGCACGGCAACGCTTGGGGGCGGGACGCGGGCTCCCTATACAGGAGCGATGCGACGGCTGTTCCTGCCCGCCCTGATCGCCGCCGGCCTGCCGGCGCTCGCCGCGGCGCAGCCGGCGCACCGCGCGCGCGAGGCGACGCCGCGGCTCGACACGCGGCCGCCCAGCATCGTCTCGCTCGCCACCGGCAACAACCGACTCGGGACCTGGCCGAACCCGGCCTTCAACCGCGGCCCGGCCTATCCCATCCCCCAGGCCACGCTGAGCTTCCTGTGCCCGCATGGCGGCACCCCGCAACGCGGCGGCCGGTGCCGGCCGGGCCGTGGCGGGATGGATGGCGAGGTCGCCGGCTGGCACCGGGACCTGCGCCCGGCCACCATGGCCCAGACCAACTGCCCGCCGGGCACTATGCAGACCGAGGCCCGCTTCAACCCGGGCGTGACGCGCTGCCTGCCGGCCGAGCCGCCGGCGCGCCCGGCCGCCATCCCGAGCGCCGGCCCCACCCAGCGCCACGCCGCGGCCCTCGACCTTCCCGCCACGGCGGAATAGCGCCGCCCGCCTGCCCCGCCGCCGTCGCGGCCCGCCGCTCCAGCGCCTGAAAGGGCGATCCACGGCTCCGTGCGATGGCGCCTGCGCGGATCGTTCTCTAGGCGTGCAGCCACGCCCGCAGCACATCCGCGACGGCGGGCGGGTCTTCCATCGGCGGCAGATGGCCGCAGCCGGCGAAGGTGACGAGGCGCGCGCCGGGAATGGCGGCCGCCATCTCCTCCGCCAGGTGCGGCGGCGTCAGCGCGTCCTCCTCCCCCACGCCGACCAGCGTGGGCACGGCGATGGCGGCCAGGTGGGGCCGGGAATCGATGCGGCCCATGATCGCCGCCTGCTGACGCAGGAAGGCGGGCTGGCCGACACGGTCGGCCATCTCCATCACCTCCTCGGCCAACGGCGTCTCCAGGCGCGAGGGGTGGATCAGCTGGGGCAGCAGCCGCGGGGTCACGCCGCGGAAGCGCCCCTGCCTGGCGAGCGCGATGAGACCGCGGCGCCGGCGCGTCTGCTCCTCCGTATCCGGGCGGGCCGAGGTGTCGAGCAGCGCGAGCCGCGCGACGCGCGGGGCGAAGCGGCGCACGACCTCGAGCGCGACGTAGCCGCCCATGGAGAGACCGCAGACGGCGAAGCGGGGCGTGTCGCCCATCGCCGCCACCGCGCGCCCGGCCATGGCGGCGATGCTGTCGTCCCGGGTGAGGTCGGCGACGACCGCGTCCGCCGGCGTGACGTCGCGCCACAGGCGCGCGTCGCAGAGCAGGCCGGGGAGGAGAAGGAGGGGCGTCGGCATCGCCGCTCCGATAGGCTGGAAGCCGCTGCGCGGAAATCCTTGCCAGACGGAGCGGACGGGCGCATATCCCGCGCGTTGGAAGACAGGGCGGCCTGACCGCCCGACGGCCGCGCCCGCGCGGCGCCCAGCGGACGCCCCGGGGATGAGCCTGGGCAACGCCCCGAAGCGCCGAGCCGCGGCCATAATGGCGCAGGAAGCCTGACTTTGAGCGAAACCACCCCGCGCGCCGGCGAAACCGGCGCCGAGACGGCCCACACCGACCCAGTCACCGAGAACCCCGCCCCTCCCGCAGCGCCCGTCGCCGCGGCGGCGCCCGAGCCGGAGCCGGCGGCCCCTGAGCCGGCCGCCCCCGAGCTCTCTGCCCCCGAGCCGTCGGCAACGGAGGGCGGGACGATCGAGGCCGAGGCGGCACCGGCCGCGCCCGTCGAAGGCGTGCTGCTGACCGCCGCCGGCGAGGAGGTCGCGGCCGTGGACCCCGAGATCGTGGTCGCGCCCGTCGTCACCGACGAGCCGCTGCCGCCCAAGGCCGTCTTCGCTGATCTCGGCCTCTCCGAGCCCATCCTCCGCGCCGTGGAGGAGAGCGGCTACAAGCACCCGACGCCCATCCAGGAGCAGGCAATCCCCATCGTGCTGATGGGGCGCGACGTGCTGGGCTGCGCCCAGACCGGCACGGGCAAGACCGCCAGCTTCACCCTGCCGATGATGGACATCCTGTCCGGCAGCCGGGCGAAGGCGCGCATGCCGCGCAGCCTGATCCTGGAACCGACGCGCGAGCTCGCGCTCCAGGTCGCCGAGCAGTTCGTGAAGTACGGCAAGTATCTCGGCCTGAACCACGCGCTGCTGATCGGCGGCGAATCCATGGACGAGCAGAAGGCCGTGCTCGACAAGGGCGTGGACGTGCTGATCGCTACCCCGGGCCGGCTGATCGACCTGTTCGAGCGCGGGCGCATCCTGCTCGCGGACTGCAAGGTCCTCGTCATCGACGAGGCCGACCGGATGCTCGACATGGGGTTCATCCCCGATGTCGAGCGCATCGTCTCGCTGCTGCCGCCGCTGCGGCAGACGCTGTTCTTCTCGGCCACCATGGCGCCCGAGATCCGGCGCCTGGCGGATGCCTTCCTGTCGAACCCGAAGGAGATCACGGTCTCGCGGCCCGCGACGGTCGCGACCACGATCACCACGGGCCTGCTCTACGTGCGGGAGTTCGACAAGCGCGAGGCGCTGCGCCGGCTGATCCGGCGCGAGCAGGTGCAGAACGCGCTGATCTTCTGCAACCGCAAGCGCGACGTGGACATCCTGTACAAGTCGCTGAAGAAGCACGGCTTCTCGGTCGGCGCCCTGCACGGGGACATGGACCAGTCCGCCCGCTTCGCGACGCTGAACGCCTTCAAGGCGAACGAGATCCAGCTGCTGGTCTGCTCGGACGTCGCGGCGCGCGGCCTCGACATCGGCGGCCTCAGCCACGTCTTCAACTTCGACGTGCCCTTCCATTCGGAGGACTACGTCCACCGCATCGGCCGCACCGGCCGCGCGGGGCGCGAGGGCCACGCCTACACGCTGGCGACGCCCGAGGACGGCAAGCTGGTCCAGGCGATCGAGAAGCTGACGAACAACCCCATCCCGCGGATGGAGGTCGAGGGCATCGACCCCATCACCGAGGAGGAGATCGCCGAGGCCGCGACGCGCAAGCGCGGCCGCGGCCCGGTGCGCCCCGACCCGCGTTCGGGCCGTGGCCGTGACCCGCGCCGCTCGGACGGCGACCGCCC
>JAIEOO010000150.1 GCA_019750475.1 Acetobacteraceae bacterium
GCCCTCGCCGTCTGGGCGCGGACCGACGCGCTGCTCGCGCCCGTGCTCGCGGGGCTGGCGGCGACGGCCGCGCTGTGGTGGCTTCTCGGCTGATGCGCTTCGCCCTCTGCAACGAGGTCCTGCGGGACCTGCCCTTCGCCGACCAGGCGCGCCTCGCCGCGCGGCTCGGCTACGCCGCGCTGGAGGTGGCGCCCTTCACGCTCGATGCCGAGGCGCCGCATCTGCTGCCCGCCGCGCGCCGCGCCGAGCTGCGCCGGATCGCCGAAGGGGAGGGCGTGCCGGTTTCCGGCCTGCACTGGTTGCTCGTCGCGCCGGCGGGCCTCTCCATCACGAGCGCCGACGCCGCCACCCGGGCGCGCACCCTCGACGTGATGGAGCGCCTCATCGCCCTCGCGGCGGATCTCGGCGCCGGCTACCTCGTCCACGGCTCCCCCGCCCAGCGCCGCGTCCTGGCCGAGGGCGACGCCGCCCGCGCCGAGGACGCCATGGCGCGCGCGGCCGGCTGGGCGGCGCAGCACGGCGTCACCTACATCCTCGAGCCGCTCGATCCGGGGCAGACCAACTGGGCCGCCTCGCTCGCGGAGGCGATGGCGATCGCGCGCCGCATCGGCCACCCGGCGCTGCGCACCATGCTCGACGTCAGCGCCGCCGGAAACGGCGAGGCCGAGCCGGCCCAGGACCTGCTGGAGCGCGCGCTGCCCACCGGCCTGATCGCGCATGTCCACCTGAACGACCGCAACCGCCGCGCCCCCGGCCAGGGCGAGGACCGCTTCGCCCCCATCCTCCGTGCCCTGCGGGCCCACGGCCATGCCGGGCTCTGCGGCGTCGAGCCCTTCGACTACCAGCCGGACGGGCCGGGCTGCGCCGCCTTCGCCATCGGCTACCTCCGCGGCATCCTGGAGACCCTCGCATGACGGCCCCCGACCCGGCCCCGCGGTTCCGCATCCTCGAAGCCCGGCGCTTCGAGTGGGATTTCCGCCTGCGCCTGCCCTTCCGCTTCGGCGTCATCACCGTCCGCGACGGCATCCAGGCGGTGCTGCGGCTGCGCATCGCGACCGAGGACGGGCGCGAGGGCTGGGGCGTCGCGGCCGAGACGCTCGCCGCCAAGTGGTTCGACAAGGACCCGGCGCTGTCGGACGCCGACAACCAGCATCAGCTCCGCCGCTCCCTCGCCATCGCCTGCGACCACTCGCTCGCCGCCGGGGCCGGCACCGCCTTCGGCCATTTCGCCGAGGCCTACGCCGCGCAGAACGCCGCCTGCGCCGCCGCGGGGCTCAACCCGCTCATCGCGAGCTTCGGCCGGGCGCTGGTGGACCGCGCCGCCTTCGACGCGCTGCTCAAGCTGCACGGGGTGCCCTTCCACGAAGGGCTGCGCGCCAACCTCATGGGCTGGGCGCCGCATCCCTGCGCGCCCGACGTCACCGCCGGGGCCGTCGCCGCGGTCCTCTCGGACATCCGCGCGCCCTCGCGCATCCATGCCCGCCACACCGTGGGCCTGGTGGACCCGATCACCGCGTCCGACGTGACCGAGCCGGTGGCCGACGGCCTGCCCGAGACGCTGGAGGAGGTCGCCGCCACCCATCGCCACGCCTGGTGGAAGCTGAAGGTCCAGGGCGACATCCGCGCCGATGTGGACCGCCTCTGCCGCATCGCCAGCGTGCTCGACCGCCTGCACGGCTATCATGCGAGCCTCGACGGCAACGAGCAGTACGAGGACGCCGAAGGGGCGCTGGCGCTCTGGCAGGCGATGAAGGCCGAGCCGCGCCTGGCGCGGCTCTGCGCCTCCGTCGCCTATATCGAGCAGCCGGTGAAGCGCGCCTCGGCGCTCGCGACATCCATGGCGGCGCTCGGCGCCGAGCGTCCCGTCATCATTGATGAGAGCGACGCCGAGCTCGACGCCTTCGTCACCGCGAAATCCCTCGGCTACGAGGGCGTCTCCTCCAAGGCGTGCAAGGGCATCTGGCGCACCCTGCTGAACGCCGCCCGCGCCCGCGCCTGGAACATGGCCGAAGGCCGGCAGCGCTATTTCCTCTCGGCCGAGGACCTGACGACGCTGCCGGGCGTCTGCGTCCAGCAGGACCTGGCGCTCGTCTCGGCCATCGGCCTCACCCATGTCGAGCGCAACGGCCACCACTTCATCGCCGGCTTCGACGGGCGCCCCAAGGCGGAAGCCGTGCGCTTCCTCGAAGCCCATCCGGACCTCTACGCCGACACGCCGCGCGGCCCGCGCCTGAGGATCCGGGACGGGGTGCTGGAGATCGGCAGCCTCGCCACGCCGGGGCTGGGCGCGACGGAGGAGCCGGATGTCGGCGCGATGCGGCCGATGGGCGTTTGAGATTCTGGCGTTTTGACTTCTTGAGCGGGGTTTGCGGGGGGGCCGCCGCCGTCCCAGCGCGAGAGCGCGATCCGCGAAGGCGGCATGGCCGGAGCGGTGAGTCGTCCTCCCGGAAGCGGCGGCGTGATCCCGCGTGACGGGATCGCGCTGTCGGAACGCGCGCCCGGGAGCCGCGGGCTCCCCGGACCCTCGCGTGGAGTCCGCGCGATGTCGAGCGTGAACTGGTCCGGCGCGGCCTTCGCTTCAACCCCCGATCCGGATCATCGCCCCCCGGCGTCGCGCTGACGGCCGCGCCCGCGGATGGGCGCGGCGCGCCCCACCGGCGTGGCGGCCTGGCCCGGCACCCCGCCGCCTCAGCCCTCCACGCGGATTCCCTTCTCCCGGATCACCGCGCCCCAACGCTCGTATTCGCGCGCGATGAAGGCCTCCAGCTCCGCCGTCGGCAGGTAGGCCGGGTCGAGCCCCGCCGCCGTCATGCGCTGCTGCACCGGCGGATGCGCCAGCGCCTCGCGGATCGCGGCGTCGAGGCGCTGGATCGCCGCCACCGGCGTCCCCGTCGGCACCATGACCGTCCCCCAGCTCTGCGCCGTCGCCGCGCCGAGGCCCGCTTCCGCGAAGGTGGGAATGTCGGGCGTCAGCGGGTTGCGCCGCGGCCCGCTCGACGCCAGGACGCGGATCAGCCCCTGCCGCACCTGCCCGATCGAGGAGGCCGGCTGGTCCAGCATCACCTGGATCGTGCCGTTCACCAGGTCGCTCATCGCCTGGCCGGAGCCGCGATAGGGCACGTGCACCATCTGGATTCCGGCCACCGTCATGAACAGCTCGGTGAAGATGTGCGTCCCCGTGCCCACGCCCGACGTGCCGAAGGACAGGCGGTTCGGGTTGGCCCGCGCATAGGCGAGGAAGTCCTGGATGGTGGTCGCCGGCAGCCGCGGGTTCACCACCACGATCACGTCGGAGGTGAAGATCTGCGACACCGCCGCCAGCTCGCGCCGGACGTCCACCGCCCGCATCAGGCCGAGATGCGGCGCCAGGGTGAAGGCGCCGTTGGTGCCCACCAGCAGCGTGTGCCCGTCCGGCGCCGAGCGCGCCGCCGCCTCGACGCCGACGGCGCCGCCCGCGCCGGTGCGGTTCTCGACCGCGACGGGCTGGCCCAGCGTCTCCGACAGGCGCTCGGCGATGATGCGCCCGCCGACATCGGTGGATCCCCCGGGGGCGAAGGGCACGATGAGGCGGATCGGGCGCGACGGCTGCCAGGCGCCCTGCGCGCGCGCCGGGGCGGCGAGCAGGGCAGGGGCGGCGGCGAGCAAATGACGGCGGCGCATCGGATGTCTCCCTCGTGTCGGGCGGAGCATGGCGCAGGTCGCCCGCGGCAGGCCAGAGGCGCTGGCGGCTCCGCCCCCCGGTGTCGGCCGCGCCGATCGGCGCCGGAGCGGGCGGCGCTGTCAGTCCACCACGATCCGCGCGTCCCGCACGACGCGGCCCCACTTCTCCCGCTCGGCGCGGAGATACTCGGCCAGCTCCTCGACGCCCGAGGAGGCGGGGTCGATCCCGGCCGCCGTCATGCGCTGCACCACGGAAGGATGCGCCAGCGCCTCGCGGATCACGGCGTTGAGGCGCCGGATCGCCGGTTGCGGCGCACCGGCCGTGGTCATGACGGCGCCCCAGGAGGTCGCGGTCGCCTCCGGCCAGCCTTCCTCCGTCACGGTCGGCACCTCGGGCAGCAGGGCGTGGCGGCGCGGCCCGGTCGAGGCCAGCGCGCGGATGCGCCCCTCGCGGATCGGGCCCGTCGTCGCCGCGATCTGCACCAGCATCATCTGGATCGTGCCGGCGATGAGGTCGTTCATCGCGGCACCCGATCCGCGATAGGGCACGTGCATGACGTCGATCCCGGCGGCGAGCTTGAACAGCTCCGCCGCCGTGTGGGTCGAGGCGCCGTGCCCCGAGGAGCCGAAGGACATCTCGCCCGGCCGCCGCTTCGCCAGCTCCACGAAGTCCCGCAGCGAGCGGACGGGCAGGTTGGGCGACACCACGATCACCATGTCGCTCGTGTAGGCGAGCGAGACCGGGGCGAAGTCGCGCTCCGGCGAGAAGCTCATGCTGCGGTAGATGTGCTGGTTGGTCGTCAGCAGCCCGGTGACGCCCATCATCAGCGTGTGCCCGTCGGGGGCGGCGCGCGCGACGATCTCGCCGCCGATGTTGCCGCCCGAGCCGCCGCGGTTCTCGACGATCACGCCCTGGCCCAGCAGCTCCCCCATGCGGTCGGCCAGGATGCGCGCGCCGATATCGGTCGAGCCCCCGGCGACGAAGGGCACGATCATCCGCAGCGGCCGGTTCGGCTGCCATTCCGGCGTCTGCGCGGCGGCGGTGGCGAGCGGCGCGAGCGCCGCGCCCGCGATCAGCGAACGGCGATGCATCGCGCTCAACCCAGGCCGATCCGGGCCTCGCGCACCACGCGCGCCCATTTCTCGGTCTCGGCGCGCAGATAGGTCGCGAGCTCGGCGGGCGTGCTGCTCCAGGGCTCGGCGCCCGACTGGCGCAGCCGGTCCTGCACGGGTTGCAGGGACAGCGCCTCGCGGATCGTGGCGTTGAGGCGCTCGATCACGGGCGCCGGCGTGCCGGCCGGCGCCATCACCGCGCCCCAGGAGGTCGCCTCGGCGGCGGCGAGGCCGATCTCGCCCACGGTCGGCACGTCGGGCAGCGCGGCGTGGCGGCGGCTGCCGGTGACGGCCAGCGCCCGCACCCGCCCGGCCTGGATCATCGGCAGCGCGCTCGCCACCTGGTCGAGCATCACCTGCACCGTGCCGGCGACGGTGTCGTTCAGCGCGGGCGCCGAGCCGCGATAGGGCACGTGCTGGATGTCCACCCGGGCCACGAGCTTGAACAGCTCCGCCACCGTGTGGGTCGAGGTGCCGTTGCCGCCCGAGCCGTAGGAGAGCCGCCCCGGCTGCGCCCACACCAGGTCCAGGAATTCCTGCGCCGTGCGCGCGGTCACGGAGGAGTGGACGATCAGCACGTGATCGGTCGAGAAGGCGAGGCCCACCGGCGCGAGGTCGGTCAGCGGGTTGAAGCCCATGTTCGGATAGAGATGCGGGTTGATCGTCAGCGTGCCCGTCGTCCCCATCAGGATCGAATGGCCATCGGCGGCGGAGCGCACGACGTTCTCGACGCCCACATTGCCGCCGGCGCCGGTGCGGTTCTCGACGGTGACGGGCTGGCCCAGGCGCTCCGTCATCGGCTCCGACAGCACGCGCGCGACGATGTCGGTGGCGCCGCCGGGGGCGAAGGGCACGACGAAGCGGACCGGGCGGCTCGGCGACCAGGCCGGCTGCGCCGGCGCGGGCCGCGGCGCCAGGGCGATGGCCGGCATGGCGAGCGCGGGCAGGGCCAGCGCGGCGCGGCGGGTGAGCATGGACGACATCCTCCGATCGGGTTCTTTCCCCGAGACTTGGCGGAAGCCGCGGCGCCATTCAAGCGCCGCGACGCGCGGCTATTCGGGCTGCAGCCCGAGGCGCTCCGCGGCCGCCCGCATCCACGTCACGTCCGCGGCGATGGTCGCCGCGAACGCCGCCGGCGTGGACAGGATCGGCTCGACGTCGCGCGCGACCAGCTCCTGCCGGTGGGCGGGCATCTCGAACTGCCGCGCGAGATCCCGCTGCATCCGCGCGGCGATCTCGGCGGGCAGGCCGGCCGGCGCCACGAGGCCGTACCAGAACACGCCCTCGAAGCCGGGCACGCCCGCCTCGGCGAAGCTCGGCACCTCGGGCAGGGCGGCGGAGCGGCGGGTGATGGCGAGCGCGCGCACCCGACCGTCGCGGATCAGCCCGGCCGAGCCGCTCGGGTTGTCGAGGATGAAGGCGACGGTCCCGTTCAGCAGGTCGGGATAGACCTGCGCCGAGCCGCGATAGGGCACATGCGTCATCCGCGTGCCCGTCAGCGCCTCGAATTGCCGCGTCAGCAGGTAGCCGAGCGTCGAGGTGCCGACCGAGGCGTAGGAGAGCCGCCCCGGCTGCGCCCGCACCGCCGCGACGAAGTCCCGGAGGTCGCGGCCGGGCATGGCCGGCCCCCCGACGAGCACGTAGGGCGTGACACCCACCTGGGTGATGGCGGTGAAGCCCGCGACGGGGTCGTAGGGCACGCTGCGCTGGAGGACGAGCGCCGCCGGGTGCGTCGAACTCGTCGCCATGCCGATGGTGTAGCCGTCCGGCGCCGCCTGGGCGACGGCGTTGGCCCCGATGGTGCCGCCCGCGCCCGGCCGGTTCTCCACCACGACCGGCTGGCCGAGCGCGTCGGAGAGCCGCTGCGCCGCGATGCGGGAGACGAAATCCGTCCCGCCGCCCGGCGGGAAGGGGACGATCATCCGGATCGGCCGGCTCGGCCAGGCGCCCTGGGCGAGGGCGGGCGCCGCCAGCCCCGCGCCCGCCGCGGCGAGGAGAAGGCGACGCTTCACTTCCGCTCGCCCTTCATCAGCTCGGGATACACGACGCTGTCGCCGCGCCTGAACATCCACTCCATGTCCTCGCGCGAGAGGTATTCGCCCGTCCGCCCATGCGCGGCGGCCAGCTGCTCGACGATGATGTTCCGCTTCACCTCGCTGCACAGGACGGTGGTGCGGTGATAGGCCTCGCTCACGGTGCGGCCCAGCACGGTGAAGCCGTGGCGGCGCATGATGATGCAGTTGGTGTCCTGGATGAAGGTCCTGATGGGCGCCACGTCCTCCTCGACGTTGAGCGAGGCCGGCAGGTAATGCGCGGGCTTCTGCATCAGGTAGGAGAAGGTGAGGGAGGTCGAGCGGATCTCCTCGAACCCCGCCGCGAGGAAGGCGATGGTCTCGTCGTGATGGAGGTGGATCACGCAGTTCACGTCGGGCCGCAGCCGCAGGATCTCGCGGTTCATCTGGTGCCCGACGGTGGTGGCGCGGGTGCCGTGCATGACGCGGCCCCAGGGGATGTCGGTGATGACGAGGTCCTCCACCTCCACCTCCTCGAGCGAGACGCCCTGGGGCTTGGCGTAGCAGATGCCGTGCGCGTGGTTGGGATGGGCGACGCGGATCGCCATGCCGCCGAGCGAGGATTGCACGAGGCCGCGCGCCGACATCATCCGCGCGTACTTCACGTAGGTCTCGCCCACGCTCCGGTCGAAGGTCACGTCGGGGTCGGGGGCGTATTCGTTGACGGCGTAGGGGCGGGTCGGCTGGTCCATGTCGCGGTCCTCCGTGCGGCGGAGGAGCCTAGCAAGTGGTCCGGACGACGCGCCAGATTGAAAGCCACTCAACAGGCGCTGGCGTGCCGCTCCCGGAGAAGCTGGAGCACGGCGTCGGGGTCCTCGCCCCACCAGCGGCGGGACAGCAGCTCGATCTCCTGGAAGCCGGCATAGCCGCCGCGCTCCGCCATGTGGCGCAGCCCGGGCAGGTCGATCACGCCGTCGCCCGGCATGCCGCGGTCGAAGACGAGGTCCGTCGTCGGCACCAGCCAGTCGCAGGCGTGCAGCGCGAGCACGCGCCCCTCGGCCCGCCGCATCTGATGCGCGAGGTCGGGGTCCCACCACACATGGTACGCGTCCACCGCCACGCCCACGCCTGGCCCCAGCGCCTCGCAGAGGTCGAGCGCCTGGCCGAGCGTCGAGAGCACCGAGCGGTCGGCGCAGGTCATCGGGTGCAGCGGCTCGAGCGCAAGCGGCACGCCGGCCGCGCGCGCATCCGGCAGGATGGCGGCGAGGCCGTCCCGCACCATCTGCCGCGCGCCGACCAGGTCCTTCGAGCCAGGCGGCAGGCCGCCGCAGACCATCACCAGGCAGTCCGCGCCGAGCTTGTGCGCTTCCTCGATCGCGCGGCGGTTGTCCTCGATCGCGGCGCGGCGCCCGGCCTCGTCGGCGGCCGGGAACATCCCGCCGCGGCAGAGGCCGCTGACATGCAGCCCGGCGTCGCGGATGCGCTTCGCCGCGGCCTCCACGCCCATGGCGTGCAGCACGTCGCGCCAGGGGGATATGCCGGGGATGCCGTGCCGCGCGCAGCCCTCGATGCAGTCGGCCAGCCCCCAGCGCTCCTTCACCGTGACGGTGTTGAGCGAGAGCGGCAATGGGTTCGTGCCCGCGTTCATCAGGCGACGCCGTGCAGCGCCAGCAACTGCCGCATCCGCGCCACCGCGAGGTCCGGGTCGCGCAGCAGGCCGGCCTTGTCGGCCAGGCGGAACAACTCGGAGAAATGCTGGATGCTGCGCGTGCTCTGCTGCCCGCCCACCATCACGAAATGGTCCTGGTGGCCGTTCAGCCAGGCCATGAACACGACGCCCGTCTTGTAGAAGCGCGTCGGCGCCTTGAAGATGTGCCGCGAGAGCGGGACCGTCGGCGCCAGGATGTCGTGGAAGGTGCTGAGGTCGTTGCGCGACAGCGCGGCGAGCGCTCCGCCCACCGCCGGCGCGATGGGGTCGAAGATGCCGAGCAGCGCGTCGGAATGGCCCTGCGCGTCACCCGCGATCAGCTCGGCGTAGTTGAAGTCGTCGCCGGTGTACATGCGGACGCCGTTCGGCAGGCGGCGGCGCATGGCGATCTCCTTCCGATCGTCGAGGAGTGAGATCTTCACGCCATCCACCTTGGCGGCATGGGCGTGGATGACGCTCAGCGCCACCTCCATCGCCTCCATGTGGTCGTGATGGCCCCAATAGCCTTCGAGCGCCGGGTCGAACATCTCGCCGAGCCAGTGGATGATCACCGGCTCCCTCACCTGGGACAGCACGCGGGCGTAGACGCGCTCGTAGTCGGCGGGGCTCCGCGCGGCCCTGGCCAGGGCGCGCGACGCCATGAGGATGATGCGCCCGCCCAGGCGCTCCACGGCCTCGCACTGCTCCTCATAGGCGCGGATGACGTCGTCCACCGTCACGTCCGGCCCCGGGGCCAGATGGTCGGTGCCGGCGCCCGAGGCCATGACGGCGCCGGGCACGTCCTTCATCGCGTCGAGCGAGAGCCTGATGAGCCGCTGCGCCGCCGCCCAGTCGAGCCCCATGCCGCGCTGCGCCGTGTCCATCGCCTCCGCCACGCCGAGGCCGAGGGACCACAGGTATTTGCGGTAGGCGATGGTGCGGTCCCAGTCCACCTTGGCGTCCAGCCAGGGGTCCTGCTCGGCCAGCGGGTCGGCGACGACATGCGCGGCCGCGAGCGCGACGCGGGGGAAGGGCGGCTGCGCGCGCGGGAACTCGCGCGGGGCGGATAAGGAAAAATCCTCGAAGCCCTGGGGGGCCGGCAGGCGGATGCTCGGCATCGCTCAGCCCTCCAGCTTCGGCAGGTCCACCCAGCGGCGTTCCTTCCAGGATTGCAGCCCCGCCATGGCGAGCTGCACGCCCTTGGCCCCGGCCAGCAGGTTCCAGGGATATTCGGGAACCTCGCCCGCGACGTGGCGGAGGAACAGCTCCCACTGGACGCGGAAGCCGTTGGGGTAGGGCTGGGTGTCGGGCACCTTCTGCCAGCCCTCGTAGAAGTCGATGGCCTGCGGCACGTCCGGGTTCCAGACGGGCTTCGGCGTGTTCACCCGCGCCTGCGTCCAGCAATCGGTGAGCCCCGCGACGGCGCTGCCATGCGTGCCGTCCACGTGGAAGGTGACGAGGTCGTCGCGCCGCACCCGCGTGCACCAGGAGGAGTTGATGTGCGCGATGACCTTGTTGCCGTCGGGCGCGGCCAGCTGGAAGGTGGCGTAGGCCGCGTCATCCGCGTCGGCGTCGTAGAAGGACCCGTCCTCCTGCACCCGGCGCGGGATGTGCACGGCGCCCAGGCAGGAGACGCTCTCGACCTCGCCGAAGAGGTTGTCGAGCACGTAGCGCCAGTGGCACAGCATATCGAGGATGATGCCGCCGCCCTCGGCCAGCTTGTAGTTCCAGGAGGGGCGCTGCGTCGGCTGCAGGTCGCCCTCGAACACCCAGTAGCCGAACTCGCCCCGCACCGAGAGGATGCGGCCCAGGAAGCCGCTGTCGATCACCATCTTCAGCTTGCGCAGCCCGGGCAGGAACAGCTTGTCCTGCACCACGCCGTGCTTGATGCCGGCC
>JAIEOO010000044.1 GCA_019750475.1 Acetobacteraceae bacterium
CTGGCCGACGCGCCGCGCCGCGCGGCCCTCGCCGCCGCGGGCCGCGCGGCCTATGAAGCGCGCTTCGCGCCGGGGCCGGTCCTCGCCCAGTGGCGCGCGTTCCTGGAGCGCATGGGGGAGAATCGCTGATGTGCGGCCTCGCGGGCCTCGCGCTGAAGCCTGGGCGGACGCCGGACGAGGGGGTGCTGCGCGCGCTCGAGGTGGCGCTGGCGCATCGCGGGCCGGACGGCACGGGCCGCCACCTGGCGGGTTCCGTCGCGCTGACGCACACCCGCCTCGCCATCATCGACCTGGCGACCGGGGACCAGCCGATCCATGCGGGCGGCGCCTCGATCGTCGCCAATGGCGAGGTCTACAACTACCGCGAGCTGCGGACCGAGAACGCGCTCTCCTGCGCGACCCAGTCCGATTGCGAGCCGCCGCTGCATCTCTATCGCCGCGACGGCCTCGCCTTCGCCGAGACGCTGCGCGGCATGTACGCCATCGCCCTGCATGACCGCGCGCAGCGGCGCCTCGTGCTCGCGCGCGATCCGTTCGGCATCAAGCCGCTCTACCTCGCGGAGACGGCGGAGGGCGTCGTCTTCGCCTCCGAGCCGCAGGCGCTGATCGCGGCCGGGCTCGTGCAGGCCGCGATCCGCACCGAGGCGCGGGACGAGCTGCTGCAGCTGCAATTCACCACCGGCGCCGAGACGATCTTCCAGGGCATCCGCCGCCTGCTGCCGGGCGAGACGCTGAGCATCGGCGACGGCCGCGTCATGGAGCGCCGCCGCCGCGCCGCCTTGCCCGAGGGCGGCCCCGAGGAGATCGGCGAGGAGGAGGCGATCGCGCGCCTCGACGCCGCGCTCGCGCGCTCGGTCGAGCTGCATCAGAGGAGCGACGTGCCCTACGGCATGTTCCTCTCGGGCGGCACGGACAGCGCCGCCATCCTCGCGATGATGGCGCGGCTGAACGACCGCCCGGTGCTCGCCTTCACGGCCGGCTTCGACGTGCCGGGCGCGGCCGATGAGCGCGCCCAGGCCCGCCGCGCCGCCGAGGCCGCCGGCGCCCGCCACGCCGAGGTGGTGGTGACCGAGGCCGAGGTGTGGCGCCACCTGCCGGAGATCGTCGCCCGGATGGACGACCCGGCGGCCGACTACGCCATCATCCCCACCTGGTTCCTCGCCCGCCGCGCGCGGGAGGAGGTGAAGGTGGTCCTCTCGGGCGAGGGCGGGGACGAGATCTTCGGCGGCTACGGACGCTACCGCGCGGCGATGCGGCCCTGGTGGCGCTGGGGCCGGGCGATGCGCGCCCGCGGCGCCTTCGACCGGCTCGACGTGCTGCGGGCCGAGCCGCGCTCCTGGCGGGACGGCATCGCCGCGGCCGAGAGCGAGACGGCGAAGGGCGGCCGCACGCGCCTCCAGGCGGCGCAGGCGCTCGACGTCGCGGACTGGCTGCCCAACGACCTGCTCGCGAAGCTCGACCGCTGCCTGATGGCCCACGGCGTCGAAGGGCGCGTGCCCTTCCTCGATTCCGGCGTGGCCGAGGCCGCCTTCCGCCTGCCCGACGCGCTCAAGGTGCGGGACGGCAAGGGCAAGTGGATCCTGCGGCAATGGCTGGCGCGGCACTTCCCGGCGAGCGAGCCGCACCGGCCGAAGCAGGGCTTCACCGTGCCCGTGGGCGCCTGGATCGCGGCGCAGGCCGACCGGCTGGGGCCGCTCGTCGCCCGGCAGGCCGGCATCGCGGAGCTGTGCAAGCCCGGCCGCGTCGAGGCGCTGTTCCGCCACGCCGGCGACAAGCGCGCGGGGCACGCCGCGTGGAGCCTGCTGTTCTACGCGCTGTGGCACCGCCGCCATGTCGAGGGGCGCCCCGCCGAGGGCGACGTGTTCGGCTACCTCGGGTAGGGCGGGTACCAGTCGGGGTTGAGGACCTGCGACGTGAGATCGAAGGGCGTGTCCGACATGGCCTCGATCATTTCCTGGCCACCCACGTCTCCGAACGCCTCCAGCGCATCAGCTGCCTCGCGAACCGCTGCGTTCCACGCATCGGGATACTGATCGGCCACATAGCGTCGCAACGACGGACTGTCTTCGAGAACCACCTCCAGCCCCCGACGAAAGCCGCGCAATTCGCCGCGCCAATGGCCACGAGGCTCATGGGTGGCCGAGGCAGCGAGCTTCCGCAGGTGAACCAGAACCATTCGCAGCCGCGACATCGCGCTCCGTCGGTCCCGCTTCCCCATATCCTCGATCTCCTCGGCGAGGTGCTCGACATCGAGGCCGTTGCCGCGCGCCTCGGGCGGCAGGGCGCGCAGACGCGCCGCCTGGTCCTGGGTCCAGGCGAAGAAATCCTCCTCATAGAGACGGGCACCGTCGGGCATGCGGCACAGGATAGGGACCGGCCCCGCCCTTTTCCAGCGCGGCCATCGGGGGCACCCTGCGCCGCCGAAGTCACGGGAAGGCAAGCGCATCATGGCCCATTACGACCTCATCCTCCGCGGCGGACGCTGCGTGCTGCCCTGGGGGGAGGAAACCACCGACATCGGCGTGCAGGCCGGCCGGATCGCCGCCATGGGCGACCTGCGCACGGACACCGCCGCGCAGCTGGTGGATTGCACCCATCTCCACGTGCTGCCCGGGCTGATCGACGCGCATGTCCATCTGCGCGAGCCGGGCGACGCCGCGGTCGAGACCATCGCGACCGGCACCAGGGCCGCGGTGCTCGGCGGCCTCGCCGCCGTGTTCGACATGCCGAACACCGCGCCCGCCATCACCGACAGCGCGCAGCTCGCCTGGAAGCGGCAGCACGTGTCCGAGGTCGCGTGGTGCGACATGGGCCTCTACGTGGGGGCCACGAAGAAGAACCTCGCCGATCTCGCCGCCCTCGAGGCCGAGGCGAATGTCTGCGCCATCAAGGTCTTCGCCGGCTCCTCCACCGGGGACCTGCTGGTGGAGGACGACGCCAGCCTCGAAGCGGCGATGCGCAACGGCCGCCGCGCCATCTGCTACCACTCGGAGGACGAGTACCGCCTGCAGGAGCGCAAGCCGCAGTTCACGACCGGCATGCCGCACCGCAACCACATGGTCTGGCGCGACGTGGAATGCGCCTTCCTCGGCACGCGGCGCCTGATGGCTCTGGCCCGCAAGACCGGGCGGCCGGCGCATATCCTGCACGTCTCGACCGCGGAGGAGCTGGACTACCTGCGGGACTTCCGGGACGTGGCGACGGTCGAGGTGCTGATGAACCACCTCACCCAGACGGACGAGGCCTATGACCGCCTCGGCGGCTACGCGGTGATGAACCCGCCGATCCGCGACAAGCGCCACCTCGACGCCGCCTGGGAGGCGGTGCGGAACGGCACGGTGGACGTGGTGGGCAGCGACCACGCGCCGCATTCCCGCGCCGCGAAGGAACGCCCCTGGCCCGATTGCGCGGCGGGGCTGACCGGCGTGCAGACCATCGTGCCCGTCATGCTCGACCATGTGAGCGCCGGGCGGCTCTCCCTCTCGCGCCTCGCGGACCTGATGTGCGCCGGCCCGGCGCGGGTCTATGGCGCGGTCGGCAAGGGGCGGCTCGCCGCCGGCTACGACGCCGACTTCACGCTGGTGGACATGGGCGCCGCCCGCACCATCGAGGAGAGCTGGATCGTCTCGCCCTGCGGCTGGACGCCCTTCGCCGGGCATCGCTGCCAGGGCTGGCCCAAGGCCACCATCGTCCGCGGCCAGGTCGTCATGCGGGAGGACGAGGTGATGGGCGCGCCGCTGGGCAAGCCGGTCCGCTTCCGGTGACGTCTCCTTTCGTCCCGGGCAGCGCGGTCCGCATCGAGGGCCGCGCGGGCGGGCCGCTGTCCGGCCTGACCTTCGCCGCGAAGGACCTGTTCGACGTCGCCGGCCTGCCGACCGGCGGCGGCAACCCGGACTGGGCGCGCTGGAACCCCGTGCCGGAGCGTCATTCCTGGGCGGTGCAGACGCTGCTCGATGCCGGCGCCACCCTCATCGGCAAGACCATCACCGACGAGGTCTCCCTCGGCATCCTGGGCGAGAACGCCTTCGAGGGCACGCCGCTCAACCCCGCCGCGCCGGGCCATGTGCCGGGCGGATCCTCCTCCGGCTCCGCCAGCGCCGTGGCGCGGGGCCTCTGCGACACGGCGCTCGGCACCGACACGGGCGGCAGCGTGCGCGTGCCGGCGAGCTTCTGCGGCCTCTACGGCATCCGTCCGACGCATGGCCGCGTGCCGGTCGAGGGGATGCTGCCCCAGGCCCCGTCCTCGGACACGACGGGCTGGTTCGCGCGCGACGCCGCGACCTTCGCCCGCGTATCGTCGGTGATGCTGGGCGAGGCGATCGCGCCCGCGCGTCCCACGCGCCTCGTCATCGCCACCGACGCCTTCGGCTTCGCCGAGCCCGCGACGTCCGCCGCGCTGCAGCCGCTGCTGGAGCGCCTCAAGCGCCTCATCCCCGATTGGCGGGAGGAGGTGATGGCGCCCCAGGGCCTCTCGGTCTGGGGGCGGGCGCAGCGCACCCTCCAGCCCGTCGAGGCGTGGGAGACCTTCCGCCCCTGGGTGGAGACCGACAACCCGCGCTTCGCCTTCTCGGTGGCGCGCGGCCTCGTGCTCGGCGCGATGACGCCGGAATCCGAGCGCGGCTGGGCGCAGCTCCTGCGGCAGGAGGTGCGCGGGCGGCTGCGGCACCTGCTGCCGCCCGGCACGGTGCTGGCGATGCCGACGACGCCCTTCCCGGCGCCGAAGGCGGGCCTGCCGCTGCCCATGCTCAATCCGCTGCGCGACCAGATCCTCTGCCTCTGCGCCCAGGGCGGGCTCGCCGGGCATCCGCAGCTCAGCATCCCCGGCGCGACGGTGGAGGGGCTGCCCGTCGGGCTGTCGCTGATCGCCGCGCGCGGGGCGGACGCGCTGCTCATCGGCGCCGCCCTCAGCCTGGAGAACGCGTGATGGAGGTGAACCTCCCCGAGGTCGTGGAAGAGGTCCGCGCCCTGTTCGAGCGCTACGAGAAGGCGCTGGAGGAGAAGGACGTCGCCGTGCTGGACGACACCTTCTGGCGCAGCCCGCTGACGATCCGCGCCGCCCTCCATGAGAATGGCTACGGCTTCGACGAGATCCACGCCCATCGCGTCCGCCGCCCGCCCGGCACCTCCATCAAGATGGGGCGGCGGCGCGTCGTCATCACCACCTTCGGGCGGGACTTCGCCACGGTGCATCTGGAGTTCGACATGCGCGGCCGGAGCGAGCCGGCGCGGCAGAGCCAGAGCTGGGTGCGCTTCCCCGATGTCGGCTGGAAGGTGGTGCTGGCCCAGGTCTCGGTGACGGAGGCCCGGCCGCCCTACTAGACGTTCCCCACAAAACCGCTTCGCAGTTTTGCGAGGGCCCCGGTTTGGTGCGGGGTTTGCGGCGGCTGCTCGGGGTTGTGCGGCGCCGCCGGTTGCCGAGGTTGTGTCAGGGCTCCTGGATGCCGGCGGCGCGCACCACCTCGGCCCAGCGGGCGACTTCGCTGCGGACGAGGTGGCGCAGCGGCTCGGGCCCCTGCTGCTCCCCGCCCGCCGGGATCGAGCCCAGGTCCTGGATGCGGCGCTGGATCGCCGGGTCGTTGATGGCGGCCCGCAGCGCCTGATCGAGCCGTTCGACCACCGCGGCCGGCGTGCCGCGCGGGGCGAAGACCGCGTTCCAGCCCTGGAAGATGTAGTCCGGCACGCCGGCATCGGCGGCGGAGGGCACGTCGGGCGCGTTCGGGTTGCGGCTCCGCTGCGCCACCAGCAGCCCGCGCATCGTGCCGGCCTGGATCTGCGGGACGGCGGCCGGGGCCAGCAGGCAGGCGCTGTCCACCTGCTGCGCCACCACGTCGTTCATCGCCGGCCCCTCGCCGCGATAGGGGATGGCGTTCATCCGCGCGCCGGTGATGTGCTCGAACAGGGCGCAGGCCAGGTGGTTGGTCGAGCCGATGCCGGCATGGGCGTTGGAGACGCGGCCCGGCTGCGCCCGCACCTGCGCCAGGAATTCCTGCATGGTGCGGGCCGGGAAGCCGTTGCGCACCACGAAGTAGAGCGGGGTGCCGGCGATCAGCCCGATCGGCTGCAGCTCCCGCGGGTCATACTGGATCGAGCGGTAGATCGAGGGCGCGGCCGAGTGGCTGCCCAGGCTGCCCACCGTCAGCGTGTAGCCGTCGGGCGCCGCCTGGGCCCCGCGCGCCCCGCCGATGGTGCCGCCCGCGCCCGAGACGTTCTCGACCAGGACGCGCTGGTTGAGCGTGCGCGACATGTGGTCGGCCACGATGCGGGCGAGCACGTCGGTGGCACCCCCGGGCGCGAAGACGACCAGCATGGTGATGGGGCGGGAGGGGAAGTCCTGCGCCGCCGCCGGCGCCGCCATCCCCAGCCACAGCGCGGCCAGCGCCGCGACGATGCGCTTCATCCTCGGTCCTCCCTGTTCGGCGGCGCGGTGGCGGCCTTGTTACGCATAGCGAAACCCTTTTCCGTTTTTCCCGTCAAGCTTATCGTATGCCGGTACCGCGTTTCAGTCCGCGGTCCGGTCGAGGGAGAGGAACGGCGTTGCGGAAGACGGATGGCGGCACGGCCGAGGAAACGGCGAAGGATCCCTACCGCCTCGCCTCGCTGCATCGCGGGCTGCAGGTGCTCGACTGCTTCGCCACCCGTCCGTCCTGGTCGTTGAGCGAGCTCTGCGCCCATCTCGGCGAGAGCAAGGCGACGATCTTCCGCGTCCTCCACACGCTCGAGCCGTTCGGCTACCTGACGAAGGACGCCGCGACCGGCCGCTACGCGCTCGGGCTACGGCTGCACGCCCTCGGCGCCTCGGCCATGCGGCAGGAGCAGCTGCGCTGGCAGTCCCTCGCGCCGCTGCAGGACCTCGCGCAATCCACGGGCGAGACGGTGCATGTCGGCATCCTGCATGACGGCGTCGTCGTCACGGTGCAGATCGTCGAGGGCACCCACGCGCTCCGCATGCACGGCACGGTGGGCAAGCGCGGACCGGCCCATGCGAGCGCGCTCGGCAAGGTGCTGCTCGCGCATCTCCCGGAGGCCGAGCTGGACGCCGTGATTGCCCGGCACGGCCTGCCGCGATTCACGCCGCACACGCTGACGACGGCCGAGGCGCTGCGCGCCGCGCTGCGCCGCGTGCGCGAGACGGGCTTCGCCCCGGACGAGGAGGAGCAGGAGATCGGGCTGCGCTGCCTCGCGGCGCCGATCACCGACCATGCGGGCCGGCCCAGCGCGGCGCTCGGCATCTCGGCCCCCGCCGCGCGGCTCGACGCCGCGCGCGCCGCCGCGGTCCTGCCGGAGCTGCGCGCGACCGCGCTCCGGATTTCCAGGATGCTCGGCAGCCCCGTCACCGCTGCCGCCTGACCAGCCAGGAGGAAACAAGACCATGGACAGCCTGAACAAGACGGCCGTCATGAACGGCGCCGACATCATCGTGGACCACCTGACGAAGCAGGGGGTGCCCTACCTGTTCGGCCTCTGCGGCCACGGCATCACGGGCTTCATGGACGCGGCCTTCAAGGCGCAGAACCGCATCCGGACGATCTCCACCCACCACGAGCAGACGGCGGGCCACATGGCCGACGCCTACTACAAGGTGCGCGGCGAGCCGGTGGCGACCTTCACCTCCTGCGGGCCGGGCTCGGCCAACCTCGTCGTCGCGCTCGCCGCCGCGATGATGGACAGCTCCGCCTTCCTCGCCATCACCGGCAACGTGCCGACTGGCCAGTTCAACCGCGGCCCCTTCCAGGAAACGGGCCGCCATTTCCAGGGCGACTTCCCGAGCGTCATCCGCCCCTACGTCAAGCGCAGCTACCAGCCGATGCGCGCCGACATGGTGCAGCTCGCGGTCACGCAGGCCTGGGACCAGCTGACCGCCGGGCGGCCGGGCCCGGTCAACCTCGACGTGCCGCTCAACGTCTTCGTGGAGGAAGCGGCCGTCACGCCGGCGGGCCCCTCGCGCCCCGTCATCAACGGCGCCCCCGGCAACCCGCGGGAGCTCTCGGCCGCGCTCGACCTGCTGCTGACGGCGCAGCAGCCGGTCATCATCGCGGGGCAGGGGGTGATCCTCGGCAAGGCCTGCGACGCGCTGCTCGCCTTCGCGGAGCAGACGGGCATCCCCGTCGTCACCAGCCCAAACGGCAAGGGCGCCATCCCGGACCGCCATCCGCTCGCCTTCGGGGCGATCGGCCGCAACGGCGCCTATGCCGCCAATGACGCGACGCGCAACGCCGACGTGATCCTCGCCATCGGCTTCTCCTTCGACGACCGCGCGACCTCCGCCTGGCTCGACGGCTACACGCTGTCGGTGCCGCCCTCGCGCCTCATCCAGATCGACATCGACCCCACCGAGATCGGGCGCAACTACCCGACGGAGTACGGCATCCTGGGCGACGCCAAGGCGAGCCTGGAACTGCTGTCGGAGATGGCGGCATCGCGCATCGCCGGGCCCCGGCCGCCGGATGGCTGGATCGCGCGGCTCGAGCGCGGCCGCGCGGTCTGGCGCGAGTACCAGGCGGGCCTCGCGGCCTCCGACCAGATGCCGCTGCGGCCGGAGCGGCTGATGGCGGCCCTCGCCCGCGCCGTGCCGGAGGATGCCGTGGTCGCGAGCGACGTGGGCGTGCACCACAACTGGATCATCCAGCTGATGGACACGCTGCGGCCGCGCCACCTGATCCATTCCTGGGGCTTCGCCGCCATGGGCTTCGCGACCTCCGGCATCCTGGGCGCCAAGCTCGCCGCGCCGGACCGGCCCTGCGTCGCCGTGGTGGGCGACGGGTCGTTCCTGATGACGCCGCACGCCCTCGCCACGGCGGTCGAGTACGAGATCCCGGTGGTGTGGGTGGTGTGGAACAATTCCGGCTTCTGCTCGATCCGCGACATCCAGCACGGCATGTTCGGCGGGCGGGAACTGGCGACCGCCTTCGAGGTGCAGCGCACGGGCGAGTCCTACAGCCCGGATTTCGCCATGCTCGCGAAGTCCTTCGGCGTGCCCGCGCACCGCGTCACCCATGCGGGCGAGGTGGAGGACGCGATCCGGACCGCGATCCGCGCCAACCGGCCGTACCTGGTGGAGGTGCCGGTGGACCGCGACATCCGGCCGATCGGCACCGGGTCCTGGGACCTGCCGCCGCTGCCGAACCCGGAGCCGAACTTCCTCAAGGCGCTGGCCGCGCGCGGCATCACGCTGTAGCCCCCCGGACGCTCGGCTCCGGCAGCGCGCCGAGGGCGGCGCAGCCGGGCGCCTGGTCCAGCCGGTAGGTGCGGATGGCCGTGCCGGCGAACAGCGCCGCGCGCTCGCCGTCGCTGGCGCCGGTGGCGAGGCGCTTGAAGGCGTTCCACAGCACGCCGTAGCCGACCATGCCCTTGTCCACCGGGAAGTTGCTCTCGAACATGCAGCGCCCGGCGCCGAAGGCTTCGATCAGCGTGTGGATGACCGGCCGCCACGCGGCCTCCAGCTCGGCCGAGCCGGGCGGCAGCGGGCGGGTGTGGAAGTCGTGGCCGCCCACCTCCATGGCGAGGCCGCCGAGCTTCATCACGACGTTGGGCAGCGCCGCGAGCGCCAGCACCTCGCGTCGCCACGCGGCGAAGCCCTCGGCGCGCCGGCCGGCGAAGGGACCGACGCCCAGCGGCCCGCCGCAATGGTTCACGATTACCGTCAGCCCGGGCAGGGCCCGCGCCAGGGCGGCGACGTGCGGCAACTGCGTCTGGTAGGCCCAGACATCGAGCACGAGGCCGCGGCGCGCCAGCTCCCGCGCGCCTTCGGCGAAGCGCGGATGCTCGAGGGGGCCGGGCGGCGGCGTGACGAGGTTGGACCGCACCGCCGGTGAGGGATGCCAGGCGGTGCGGTTGCGCACGCCGCGGAAGCGCGCCCCGGCGATGGCCTGGTGCGCGTCCAAGAGGGGCGCCACGCCGCTGCCGAGCGTCAGGTCGGCGAAGCCGACGATGCCGGCGCAGGCGCGCACCGCGCCGTAGCGGCCCGTCGCGGCCATGGCGGCGATGCCGGTGACGAATTCCGTCTCGCCGAGTGGCCGGAGCGCCTCCGGGCCGTCGGGCCGGTACATCGCGCCGCACTGGACGAAGACGGTGGCGCGGATGTCGTGTCCCGCACCCGCGTCGCGCAGCAGGTCGTCGAGCAGGTAGCGCTCGTCCTCGCGGTCCCACAGGTGGTGGTGCGGATCCACGATCGGCAGCGCGGGGAGGAGGATCTCCTCCTCCCGCTGCGCGAGCCAGTCGTCCTGGACCGGGATCTGCCGCGATGGCGTCAGCGCGATGGGGGGCATGCCTCAGTCCTCCGGTCGGCAGGGCCGCCGTTCGGCGCCTGCCCGCCGGCGATCGGCCCGGCCGTCCGGCCGCCCGTTCCGGCGCAGCGTGCCGTGCCGGCGCGCGGCCTG
>JAIEOO010000014.1 GCA_019750475.1 Acetobacteraceae bacterium
AGCCGGCGCGGCGGTGCGGGCCTGCTGCGCCGCGGGCCGCGACGCGCTGCGCTCCTGCGAGCGGGCGGCCTCGGCCGCCGGCTGGACGGCGAACAGGCACAGGGCCGTGAGGCCAGCGAGCGTCCAGCGCCCGCCCCGGATTGAAATCATGGAACCCCCGTTCCCCAGTCTTCCCGGTGTTACGGGTTATTGCATCAAGGCAGGTGAGGCAAGCGGAGATAATCCTGCGACTGCATTTCCATCAGCCGTGACGCGGTGCGCTCGAACATGGCGGCGTTCTCGCCCCGTTCATACAGCGCGTCCGGCAATGCTTCGGCCGAGGCGATCAGCTTGCAGCGATGCTCGTAGAGGGCGTCCACCAGCGTGATGAAGCGCCGCGCCTTGTCGAAATTGTCGGGGCCGAGGCGCGGGACGCCGTCGAGCACGAGCGTGTGGAAATGGGTGGCCAGCGCCAGGTAGTCGGCGGGGCCGAGCGGCCGGCCGCACAGCTCGTCGAAGGCGAAGCGGGCGACGCCGCGCGCGGCCTCGGGCACCTGCACCTCGCGGCCGAGGACGGTCAGCGCGCAGGGCTCGCCGCGGTCGTCGCCGGTGAGTTCGCGGAAGGCGGCGTCGAGCGCGCGTTCGCTCCGGCCATCGTTGGGGGCGTGCCAGGTGGGCAGGCCGCGGATGCGCTCCCGCCGGTAGTCGCGCAGCGCGTCGAGGGTGAGGACCTCGACCCGCTGCTTGATGAGGGCGATGAAGGGCAGGAAGGCGTCGCGCCCGGGCTTGCCCTTGAACAGGTCGTCGGGGGCCGTGTTGCTCGTCGCCACCATCACCACGCCGCGGGCGAACAGCGCCTCGAAGAGGCGGCCCAGGATCATGGCGTCGGTGATGTCATGGACCTGGAACTCGTCGAAGCAGAGGAGGGCGGCCTCGGCGGAGATCGAGTCGGCGAGCGGCGGGATCGGATCGTCGCCGCCCGGGTTGGCCTGCTTCCAGGCGTGGATGCGCCGGTGCGCCTGCTGCATGAACTCGTGGAAGTGGATCCGTCGCTTGTGCGCGACCTCCGCCGTGTCGAAGAACAGGTCCATCAGCATGGACTTGCCGCGCCCGACCTGGCCGACGAGGTAGAGGCCCTGCGGCGTGCCCGGGGGCGCGGCCATGTCGCCCGCCCCGCCGCGGGAGCGGCCGAAGAGGCGCGAGAGCAGTCCCTTGCCCTTGTCGGGCTCCTGCGGCTTCGGGTCGTAGCCGCGCAGGTCGCTCCAGAGGGCCTGGAGCGACTCGGCGGCACGGGCCTGCGCCGGGTCCGGGCTGAGCTGGCCGGCTTCGACGCGCGCGCGGTAGGCAGAGAGGGGACCTTCGCTCAACCGGGTGATCGTATCCATGCGCCGGCGGGTTTAGGCCCGCCCGGCGCGGGCCTCAATCCGCCGCCATGCCTATTCGGCGGCGGCCTTCCGGGCTTCGCCCAGGAAGGCGAGGATGGCCGCGTTCACGTCGGCCGGGTTCTCGTGCATCAGCCCGTGGGTGGCGCGGGGGATGACGACGGTCCGCGCGCCCGGGATGGCGGCGCCCAGCGCCTCGACATTGGCGGTGAAGGCGGGCCGCGTCTGCGCGCCGAGCAGCAGGAGCGTCGGCACGCGGATGCCCTCGGCGGCGGCGCGCGTGTAGGGGCGCCGGGCCTCGTGGATCTGGCCGAGCAGCGTCCTCGCATTGGCGCGGTTGATCGCCTTGCGCTCCTCCGGGCGCCGCTCCCAGGCGCCGGGGCCGCCGGTGTGCTCGGCGACGGCGCGCAGCCCGCCCTCCTCGTCGCCGGCGGCGATCAGGGCGGCGGCGGCGGCGAAGGCGCTGGCCTGGGCGTTGGAACCGGGGGCGCCGCCGAGGCTCGGGTCCCGCTCGCCGCCCGGCTCGGCCAGGATCACGGCCGACAGGAGCTCGGGGTGGTGCTCGGCGACGCGGAAGGCGATGTGCCCGCCGCGCGAATGGCCGAGCAGCGCGACCGGGCCCCGGCCGAGCGCGCGGATGAAGGCAGCGACGTCGGCGACATGGGTGTCGATGCGGAAATCCCCGCCGTCGCGCCAGGAATCGGGCCAGCAATGCCGGAGGCTGAGGGCGAGGACGCGGAAGCCCGCCGCGGCCAGGGGCTCCATCTGGGCGGCGAAGCTGCGCTGGTCGCCGAGGGTGCCGTGCACCATGACCAGCGGCGGGCCGCCCTCGGGGCCGCTCGCGGCGTGGTGCATCTCGATCCCGTGGCTGGGCATGGCGTCGTCTCTCCCTCGACCGGGCCCATGCTGCGCCGGCGCGGCGGCGCGGCCAAGCCGTTGACGCGGGGCGCGGCGCCGCGCTCCGCTGCGGCATGCTCGCGCATCTCTCCTTCGGCGTCGCCGATCTCGACCGGGCGATGGCCTTCTACGACGCGGCGCTGGCGCCGCTCGGCGCGGTGCGGGTGTGGCAGGTGCCGGACCAGGCCGGCTACGGCGCGCCGGGCGGGCCGGACCGGCTGGCGCTGAAGCGGCGGGACGGGGCCGCGCCGCCGGGGCCGGGCTTCCACCTGGCCTTCGCGGCGCCGGACCGCGCGGCGGTGGATGCCTTCCACGCGGCGGCGCTGGCTGCCGGCGGGACCGACAACGGGGCGCCGGGGCTGCGTCCGCATTACGGGCCGCATTACTACGCCGCCTTCGTCGTGGACCCCGACGGGCATCGGCTGGAGGCGGTGTTCAACCGGCCGGTCTGACCCCCCGGCGCCCGCACCGGGCGCGGCCGCGCGCTACTCCCGATGCGCGAGGTAGTGCGCGATGGCGCGGATGTCGTCGTTGGTCAGGCCGTGCATCAGCCCGTTCATCTGCGTGTCGGCGCCGACGCGCAGATTGTCCCGGTACTCGGCGAGGGTGTGGGCGAGGAAATCCTCGCGCTGGTGGTTCACCCGCGGCACGTTCGCCCGGCCGGAGTAATCGGGCAGGTGGCAGGCGTTGCAGTTCCGCGCGGCCGAGAGCTGCGCCCCGCGCTGCGCCAGCGCCTCGTTCCGCGGGCCGCGATCGGGCTTGGGGGCGGAGGGCAGGGCGGCGAAATAGGCGGCGATGTCCTGGATCTGCGCGTCGGTCAGGCCGCGGGCGGGCTCCATCATCGCCGGCACCTGGCGCAGCCCCTCGCGGAAGAGGATCATCTGGAGGGTGATGAAGTCGGGCTGCTGACCCGCGAGCGACGGCATCAGCGGCACCGGGGAGACGCCGCGCGGCCCGTGGCAGGCGGTGCAGCCGCGCTCCTCCACCAGGCGCTCGCCGCGCGCCGCGTCCTGTGCCGCCGCGGGCGCCGCGGCGACGAGCAGCACCCCGACAGCCAGCATCAACTTCTTCATCACGGACCCTTCCGAAGACAGGAGCGGCGGCGGGGTCGCCCCCGCCGCCGCGATGGAACGCGCGATCCGGCCGCTGGTCAGCGGCGGTAGGAGACGCGGTAGATGGCGCCGTTGTCCTCGTCGGAGACGAGGAGCGAGCCGTCCGGCATGGTGAGCACGCCGGCCGGGCGGCCGACGAAGCGCTGGTTCGCGTCGTCGCGGAAGCCGGTCATGAAGGGCTCCTGCACGAGGCGGCCGCCCTCGACCTCGCGCACCACGATCACCTCGAAGCCCGCGAGACGCGAGCGGTTCCAGGAGCCGCGGTTCGCGATGAAGAGCGCGTTGCGGTACTGCTCGGGGAAGGCGGAGCCGCGATAGAAATGCGTGCCGATCGGCGCGACATGCGGGCCGAGGACCATGGCCGGCGGCGGGAACTCGCTGCACAGGCGCTGCGAGGGCACGGCCGGGTCCTGGAAGCCGCCGGCGCACCAGGGGAAGCCGTGATGCTCGCCGCGGCGCAGGTTCACGTGCAGCGTGTCGGAGGGGTTGTCGTTCCCGGCCCAATCGCGGCCGTGGTTCGTGAACCAGAGATGGCCGGTGCGCGGGTGGAAGTCGAAGCCCACCGAGTTGCGCACGCCGCGCGCCTCGATCCGGCGGTCGGAGCCATCGGCGTTGAAGGAGTGGATGAGGGCGTAGCGCTCGCCATCCGTCTCGCAGATGTTGCAGGGCACGCCGCGCGAGAAATAGAGGCGGCCGTCGGGCCCGAACTGGATGTGCGTCCAGCCGTGATGCGCCGCGTCGGACAGGCCGAAGGCGGCCGTCATGTCGACGGGCTGCGGGTTGGCGAGGTTCTGCTCGACATTGTCCACGCGCAGCACGCGATGGATGGCCGAGACGTAGAGCGCGCCGTCGCGGATCGCGAGGCCGGAGGGCTGCGGCAGGCCCTGGAGCAGGGTCGTCACCTGCCGCTCGGACCCCGTGTCGCGCACGGCGTAGACGCGGCCGATGACGCGGGTGCCGACGAAGACCGTCCCGTTGTCGCCGCGCACCATGACGCGGGCGCCGGGCAGGCCGTGGGCCCAGAGCTCGACCTGGAAGCCGTCCGGGACGCGGATGTTCGAGACCGGGATGCGGTCGGGCGGCGTGACCGTCAGGCGCGGCGCGTGCGGCGCGAGCGGGGAGTTCGCCATTTCGGCCGGGCGGCCCTGCTGCCAGGCGGGCGGGGCGGCGGGAGCCTGCGCGAAGGCCAGGCTCGGCGCGGCGACGGCCGCCGCGGCGAGTCCGAGCAGGTGGCGTCGGATCATGATGGTCGTTCTCCCTCGTCACCGGCTTGCCGCCGGCTCATCGGAATAATGCGAAGCTTTCGGGCCGCGGCAAGGGGAGATGGAGGCAGGGTTGCTCCCGCCTCACCCGAACTGGCGATAGGTGAAGTCGGGCGCGCCGGCCTCGGCCAGCGCCGCGCCCAGCAGGTGATGATCGGGCGAGAGGGCGCAGGCCGGGTCGGTCGCGGCCGCGTGGCCGGTCAGGGCCGCCGCCTGGCAGCGGCAGCCGCCCCAGTCGCGCTCGGCATGTTCGCAGCCCCGGCAGGGGGCGGGCATCCAGGCCGTGCCGCGGAAGCGGTTGAAGGCGTCGGACCCCTCCCAGGCGTCGCGCAGCGAGGTCTCGCGCACCGACGGAAACACTATCCCGGGAATGGTCTCGGCGGCGTGGCAGGGCAGGATCCGCCCCGCCGGCGAGACCGCCAGGAAACGCCGTCCCCAGCCGCCCATGCAGGCCTTCGGCCGCACCGCGTGGTAGTCCGGCACGACGTAGTCGATGACGAGGCGGCCCTTGAGGCGAAGCCGTGCCTCCTCGACCACGCGCGTCGCGGCGTCGAGCATGTCGCGCGGCGGCAGCAGGGCGGCGCGGTTGGCCAGCGCCCAGCCGTAATACTGCACATGCGCGACCTCGAGCCGCCGCGCGCCCCAGTCGAGGGCGAGGTCGATCAGCGCCGGCAGGTTGTGCAGGTTCTGGCGGTGGACGACGGCGTTGATCGTCAGCGGCAGCCCCGCCCCGGTGACGGCCCGCGCGGCGTCGCGCTTGCGGGCATGGGCGCCGGGCAGGCCGCCGATGCGCTCGGCGCCCGCGGCCCCGGCGTCCTGGACGGAGAGCTGCACGTGATCGAGCCCGGCGGCCTGGAGCTCCGCCAGCTTCGCGGCGTCGAGCGTGACGCCCGCGGTGATGAGGTTGGTGTAGAGCCCGGCGGCGCGGGCGGCGGCGATGATCTCGGCGATGTCACGGCGGGCCAAGGGTTCCCCGCCGGACAGATGCACTTGGAGGCAGCCGAGCGCGGCGGCCTCGTCGAAGACGCGCGCCCATTCCCCGGTGGTCAGTTCCTGCGCGGCGCGGGTCAGCTCGACCGGGTTGGAGCAGTAGGGGCAGCGCAGCGGGCAGCGATGCGTCAGCTCCGCCAGCAGGGCGAGCGGCGCGTCCATCAGGCGAAGACGCCCTTCTCGGCGAGGTCGGCCAGCATGGCGCCGACATCGGCGGCGATCACCGCGCGCGGGGCGTCGAAGCGCGCGGCGAGCGCCTCCACGATGGCGGCCTCGTCCCGCGCGCCGTCCACCAGGCGCAACACCTCGAGCGCCGTGTCGTCGGGGACGAACATGCGTTCGGGCGCCATCACCACCCAGCGGTCGCGGGCACGGTCATGGTGCAGGCGGACGCCGGGGGCAAAGCGGATGGGGGTCATGCCGGGCGGAAGGCGCCGGGCGGGATGTGGCCCGGCGACACGTAGGCGTGGTGCAGCGCGTCGAGCTGCGCCCAGAGCAGGTCGCATTTGAAGCGCAGCGCGGCCAGCACGCGCTCCTGCTCCGCCGCCGTGCGGGCGTGCTCCTTCACGTAGCCGAGGGCGAAGGCGACGTCGGTCGGCGCCTGGGTCAGGCGCGGCTTGAAATAGGCGAGCGTGTCCTCGCTGACGAAGTCGTAGCTGGCCAGCATCCCCGAGACCCGCTGGGAGATGATGGTCGGGGAGAACATCTCCGTCAGCGAGGAGGCGATGGCGTCGAGCAGCGGCATCTCCCGCACGAAGCGCACATACGCGTCCACGGCGAAGCGCGTCGCGGGCAGCAGGCCGCGCAGCGAGGTGACGTGGTCGCGGTCGAGTCCCAGGCCGTCGGTCAGGGCGAGCCAGCGCTCGACGCCGCCCGGATGCACCCCGTCGCCGTCATGGTCCACGAGGCGCCGGCGCCACTCGCGGCGAAGCTCGGGCGTGGGCAGCCGCGCGAGGAGGGAGGCGTCCTTCGCCGGGATGCTGGCCTGGTAGTAGTAGCGGTTGAGCGCCCAGGCCTGGACCTGCCCCTTGGTCAGCTTCCCGCCATGCAGCAGGTGATGGAACGGGTGGTGGATGTGGTAGCGCTCGTCGCCGATGGCGCGCAGCGCGGCTTCCAGCTCGTCGGGTGTCATCAGGCGCGTCACAGCGTGATCTCCATGCCGTCCTCGGCGACCTCCCAGCCCTCGGCGGCGAGGCGCGCGCGTTCGGGGCTGTCGGCCAGCAGGGCCGGGTTGGTGTTGTTGAGATGGACCAGGATGCGCCGTTGCACACCCAGGGGCGCGAAGGTGGCGATCGTCTCCACCACCGGCATGTGCCCCATGCGGCGGCCGGTCTTGGGCCCGGCGCCCATGCGGATCATCTCGTCATCCTCGAACAGCGTGCCGTCGAAGCAGACGCAGTCGGCACCCCGCAGGCGCTCGGCGAGCGCGGGCGGGAAGGCGGCGCAGCCGGGGATCCAGTGCAGCGTGGCGCCCCCGGCCGAGATGGCGAGGCCCAGCGCCTCCCCATCCTCGGCGCGGCCGGGGTCGCTGCCATCCGCGGCCTCCTGGAAGAGGGGCACCTTGCCGGGCACGGCATAGGCCTCGACCGTGAGGCCGAGCGGCTCGCCCGCCGCGTCCTGCGGCGCGATGGCGCGGCCGGCCGGCAGGGCGCGGCGCGGCACGATGGCCGGGTTCAGCGCGCGAAAGATCGGGTTGCCGTCGAGCACGGCCAGCGCCGGCTCGGCCCCGTAGAGGGCGAAGGGCTGGCGCTCCCGCAGGTGGAGGAGGCCCATGACCGTGTCCACCTCGGCCCCGGTGAGCGCGACGGCCGCGATGGGGGAGTTGCGGAGCGTCCCCGGGCGGGGGTGCAGGGCAGGGGTGGCGGCGATCTGCTGGCGCAGATCGGGCGAGGCGTTCACCAGCAGCCAGCGCTCGCCATCGGCGGACACCGCGAGGGAGGCCTGGGTGCGGGGAGGGGCCGCCGGGTCGCCGGCACGGGCACGCTGGCAGCCGGGCCCCGCGGAGTTCCACTGCGGAAACCCGCCGCCGGCCGCCGCGCCGAGGATGATGGCGCGCATGAGGGGTGATGACCGGGCCGCGCCGGGCGGGTGGCCCACGCGCAACCCGTCCCTGGGAGCGGGGCCGCGCCTGTCCGGCGCGGCCCGCCCGGTCCAGGGCTTACTTCTTCAGCTCGGCCGAGGCGTAGCTGTTGATCTCGAGGCCGAGGCACACTTCGACCACGCGCGGCGTCTTCCAGGCCATGATGAAACCTCCCGTTCGGTGCCGGCATGGGTGCCGGTCCCCGTCAAGATGGCGGCAAGGTTGCCGCTGATCAAGCGGCCCGCCGCCGACCCGGGGGGGCGACCGGCGCTCCCGGCTTGGGAGGGGCGCGTCATCCTCGCTTCGCGGCAGGCGGCGGATGCGTTACAGGCGCCGGACCTTCCATCTGAGGAGCTTCGCAGGTCATGGGCTACAAGGTCGCGGTCGTCGGCGCCACCGGGGCGGTGGGGCGCGAGATGCTCAAGACGCTGCACGAGCGCAATTTCCCCGTGACGGAGGTGGTGGCGCTCGCCTCCGGCCGCTCCGCCGGGCAGGAGGTCTCCTTCGGCGACAAGGCGGTGCTCAAGGTCCGCAACCTCGAGACCTACGACTTCGCCGGCACCGATATCGGCCTGTTCAGCCCGGGCGCCAGCGTCTCGGCGGTGCACGCGCCGCGCGCGGCGGCGGCGGGCTGCGTCGTCATCGACAACACGAGCCACTTCCGGATGGAACCGGACGTGCCGCTCGTCGTGCCGGAGGTGAACCCGCAGGCGCTCGCCGGCTTCCGCAAGCGGCGGATCATCGCCAACCCCAACTGCTCCACCATCCAGATGGTGGTGGCGCTGAAGCCGCTCCACGCGCTGGCGACCATCAAGCGCGTCGTCGTCTCGACCTACCAGAGCGTCTCGGGCGCCGGGAAGGAAGCGATGGACGAGCTGTTCCAGCAGACCAAGGGCTCCTTCGTGAACGACCCGCCCGCGGTCGAGCAGTTCACGAAGCCCATCGCCTTCAACTGCATCCCGCACATCGACAAGTTCCTGGATGACGGCTTCACCAAGGAAGAGTGGAAGATGGCCGTCGAGACGCGGAAGATCCTCGACCCCGACATCGCCGTGGTGGCCACCTGCGTGCGCGTGCCGGTCTTCATCGGCCATGCCGAGGCGGTGCATGTCGAGTTCGAGCGCCCCATCACCGAGCAGCAGGCCTGGGCCGCGCTGCGCGAGGCGCCGGGCATCGTCGTGCTCGATCGGCGCGAGGATGGCGGCTACGTCACGCAGCTCGACGCGGCCGGGGAGGACGCCACCTACGTCTCGCGCCTGCGGCGCGACCCGACGGTGCCGCACGGCCTGGCCTTCTGGTGCGTCAGCGACAACCTCCGCAAGGGCGCGGCGCTGAACGCCGTGCAGATCGCCGAGGAGATGCACCGGCAGGGGCTGCTGGCGAAGCAGCTGGCCTGATGGACCAGCCCCCCACCGAGACCCCGCCGCCCGCGCGTCCCGCGCCGACGCGGGAGACGGTGGGGGAGCTTGCCCAGGTCCTCACGCACTTGATCCAGGCCTCCTACGAGCTGACCAGGACAGAGTAGTCGCTGCGCGATTGGATGAGGCGCTGTCGGCTCTCCAGCATGCGCTTCGGCGCTTCGCAGGTGAGCCCGATGCCTGAGCCTGACTGCGAGCTTATGCGCCGCCTGGCCCAGCGCGGATCGAGATCGCTTGATGGCGGCGATGATGGTGGCATGCTCGATGCCCGCGTGGCCGCTCTGGAAGCCGATATGCGCGACGTGAAGGCGACGCTTGGCCGCCTGGAAGGCGCGCTGGCGAAGCTCGACGGCCGTTTCGACAGGCTCGATGGTCGTTTCGAGAAGTTGGACGACCGTCTGTGCACGGTCGAGCAGAACGTGGTCGGGCTGAAGGAGCGCGTGGCCGCGCTGCCCACCACCTGGACGATGGTCACTGCCATCTTCGGCATGACCATCGCCATGTCTGGCCTCATCTTCACGATCCTTCGTTTCGGTTTTCGATAGGCCTTCGCGCCTGGGTGAAGACGATATTCCTGAATTTCGTTGACTTTGAGAACAAAACAAGAACATAAGCGGCCTCCCCCTTGGAGGCCCGCTGCATGCCGTCGCTCCTCCGCCTTCCCCTCCTCATCCTGTTCTCGGGCCTCGCGGTACTCGTCGTGCTGGTCGGGCTGCGTCAGGCCGGCCTGCCGGGCCTGCCGGCGCCCGGCACCCTCGCCGCGCTGCTGATCTTCGCCACCGGCCTCGGCTTCGCGGGGTTCCTGTGGTGGCTCGCCTCGGGCTGCCTCGCCCTGCTGCGCGACCCGCGCACCACGCCCGAGCAGGTGGCGGCCCTGCGGGACCTGCCGCTCGGCCTGCCCGAGGGAACGGTGCGGGCGTTGCTCGCCCTCATCGTCGGCGTCATCGGGCTGCCGCTGCTGCTGTTCAGCCAGGCGCTCGCGCTCGACGCCGCCATCGCCGGCTACGTCAACGGCATCATCGCGGGCGTCTTCGGCTACTATTTCGGCGCGCGCGGCGAGGCGCCGGCGGCCCGGCGGCTCGGCCAGGCGCTCGACGAGAACGCGGCCCTCCGCGCCCGCGAGACCCGCATCGGCGAGGAGACCCGCGCCGAGGCCGCGCGCGACGCGGGAGCGGCCGAGGACCGCGACCGGCTGGCGCGCCACCTCGCCGTGGCGGAACTCGTGGTGGAGCGCCTGGCGCCCGCCCTTCCGGCCGGGCTGATGCCCGCCGGGGCCGCGGACGC
>JAIEOO010000344.1 GCA_019750475.1 Acetobacteraceae bacterium
AACCCTGCCACGAACCACCGCGGTGACCGCCTCAAGTCCGGCGGTCAGGTCCTACACCACGGTCTGGGACACGACCTCTGTGGGCGGCGTGCCTCCGTTCACCAGACGCTTCGCGACCGCACCCAGCGTCGTTCGCTGCCAAGCCTCACGCATAGCCAAGTTCCACGAGGAAAGCGTTCAGCTTGCTCGCCGCAGCATCGCGGTCAGCCTCGATGGCCTTCGCCGTCACCGCATACTTCGTGTGCAGGTTCTCCAAGGCCAGGATGCACGCGCGCTGGTCAGCCTTCAGATAGCTCTCGTAGGTCTCCTTCAGCAGCCGGTGAAGGCGGCTGACGATGGCGAGCTGGGCCTCATCCGCGTTGATCTTTGCGCGAGCCGCAGCGACGAGTTCGTCCTGCTTCTTCTCGGCCGCCCGGATATCGGCCTTCAACTGCTTCGCCTCATCCTCCAGCGCCTTGTGCTTCGCCAGCCGCGCCTCGAGCGCCGTGGCGCGCGCCGTGAAGCCCGCCGCGTTCTTCCGCTCCTTCCGTGCCAGCTTGGCTTGCGCCTTGGCTTCCTTCAGCTCGGCCTTCAGCGCCTTCACCTGATCCGAGGGGAGCACGCCGGTATCATCGGCGTCCTCGTAGTCTTCCTCGTCTGCGGCTGCCAAAAGCGCGGAGAGCTCGGCCAGGCGCAGCTGCTTCTGCTCCTTCTCCGCCAGCACCTCGGGGAACTGGCTCGCCAGGATGTCGGCGTCCGGAATCAGCTCCGCGCCCCAGCCGCTCGCCGCGATGGATTTCAGGTCGGACTTCAGGTCGTCCACATAGCGAGCGAAGGCGCCGCGGATTTGGTGGTGCGTCAGCAGCGTCTGGTCGGCGAAGGTCTTGGCGATGTCGGCCAGCAACAAGCTGCGCAGGGCATAGACATTGCCCTTCGCGCCATTGGTCGGCGCGAGCGCCTCCACCAAGGGCAGGTTCTTCTCCCACCAGGTTTCCAGCTTGGCCATGAAGCCGGCATGGGCTGCGATGACGCCCGGGTCGGCCTTCACCACATCGGCGATGGCGCGGCGTTCCGCCAGGGCTGGCGCAAAGTTGGCATAGGTCGTGTCGCCCGCACGCGGGACGAAGCAACGCTCCCTCAGGCCCGCATAGTTCTCCCAGAAGTGCCCCATGGCCTCAATCTCGACCACCGGCACGCCGCCATGCAGGTGGGCCCGCACGTCATGCGGTTCGGGCGGCGGTGCGTTGTCCACGAAGCGGCGAATGTTGCAGTTGAAGTCCTCGGCCTTGATCTCGCTGACCGGCACGCGGCGCGAATAGCCTGGCACATCGGCCATGGTGCGGTAGGTCTGCACGATCTTGCCGATGTCCTCAGGGCGCAGGAAGTTCTGCGCCTTGCCCTCGCGGTACTCGCGGTCGGCGTTGATGAAGAGAACGTGCTCGCGCGTGGCCGCGTCCTTCTTGTTGAACACCAGCGCGCATGCCGGAATGCCGGTGCCGTAGAAGAGGCCGGCGGGCAACCCGATCACCGCTTCCAGCCAGCCGCGTTCGAGGAAGTGCTTGCGCGCCTCCCTTTCTTCGCCGCCGCGGAACAGCACGCCGTGCGGCATGATGGTCGCCATCTTCCCGTCGGCCTTCAGCACGGCCAGCATGTGCTGCACGAACATCAGGTCTGCCTTCTTGCCCTTCTCGGGCAGCCAGACGGCGAAGCGGCCGGGGTATTCGATGTCCTTGCGGATGTAGTTCTGGCTGAAGGGCGGGTTGGCCAGCACACGGTCGAAGCGCCGGAGCTCGTTGTTGTCGTCCTTGTGCTGCGGACGGCGCAGCGTGTCTTCCTGGCGGATGTCGGCGTGCGGGATGCCGTGCAGCAGCATGTTCATCTTGCAGATGGACCAGGTGGTGCCGATGCTTTCCTGGCCGCAGAGCGTCAGGTCACGCGGATCGCCTCCGCATTCCTGGATGTAGTCGCGGGTCTGGATCAGCATGCCACCGGAGCCGACGGTCGGGTCATAGACGCTCATCCCCGGCTGCGGGTCCATGATCTCGACCAGCACGCGCACCACGTCGGAGGGCGTGTAGAACTCCCCCGCCTTCTTGCCGGCGGAATCGGCGAAGAACTTGATCAGATACTCGTAGGCCGCGCCGAGCAGGTCGGGGAACTCGAAGTTCTCGTCGCGGAGGGGGATCTTCTCGAAGTTCTGGATGAAGTTGGACAGGGTGTCGTCGTCCAGGGTGCGCTGGCCGATCTTCTTGTTGAAGCTGATCCCCTTGAGCACGTCCTGCAGCGCATCGACGTTGGCGTCCTCCAGCGCCTCCAGAGCCTTATTGAGGCTCGATCCGACGTTGGTCTTCAGGTGGCGGATGCTGGACCAATGGGCCTCCGCAGGGACGAAGAAGGTGTACTTGTCGGGGTTGGCGAGCTGCTCCGCGATGGCGGCCTCGGCCATGCCGCGCGCCTTCAGGTCCCTGCTCAGCGCCTCACGCTCCTGATCGAACAGGTCGCTGAGCCGCTTCAGGAACAGCATGCCGAAGATGTATTCCTTGTACTCGGACGCATCCATGTTGCCGCGCAGATCGTCGCACGCGCGGAACAACAAGGACGATAGCTGACCGAGAGTGAGCTTGGTCATCATCAAGTCCTGCGAAAAATTAGGATCACGAGCTTAACATCAGTAAGCAAAAGGGGGCGACACCCGATGCTTGACTGAGCGTAGGTTCTCCCTTCGAGTACCGCGCGCCTGAGGAACAGGCTACGCCATCACTCACACAACCGCCTCTTGCTGCCATCTGATGGACGTGTGGAGGTGAGCGATGGGGCGATCTGCTCGGTGCGTCCGGCGGGCGAGAGACATTCCCGCCGTGTCGGCGCGGCCTGACCTGCGCCGCGGCTTCCGATGGTCCAATGTTCTAGCTAGCTACGATCTGCTTGCCGGCAATCACCTCCACCGAGTGGTTCTCGCTACAGCGGCGAGCGGTTTCCGATGGCGTGGCGTGGCAGCGACGGCGCTTGGTCCGGCGTTACGGACAGCGTAGCTAATCCTAAATGACTGACGGCGCCGGTGCCTTCGAGGGCCTTTGGTGCGGGCACTGATTGGCGGCACTCGTCAGAGTGCTCCGGCACAGTAGCGCAGCGCCGGGGCGCGCCACCTACGGTCCTCAACTGCCGCTTTTCACACTCGACGTCGGCCTTAGCGAACGCGATCCGATTCGGGCCGGGGCGAGGCAGCGAAGGCTCCTTCACGGGTGGACGGACGCATTGCGTGCCAACTCAGGACCCCAGCCCTGGGAGGTGCGCAAGGCTCATGGCGTTACTGGGTCGGTCGACCGCCGCTGGTAGAACGCTCGGCAACCGACGGCGAGCCGATCAACTCAATATGCCGCGGCATGGAGGGACTATGGGTTCGATGGCACACCTATGGGCCGGCTAACACGTGTCCTAGACGTCGAGGTTCGCCACCTTCAGGGCGTTGCCCACGATGAACTCGCGGCGCGGCTCCACCACGTCGCCCATCAGCGTGGAGAACACGCTCTCGGCGTCCTCCAGATCGTCCACGCGGACCTGCAGCAGCGTCCGCGCCGCGGGGTCGAGTGTCGTCTTCCAGAGCTGGTCGGGGTTCATCTCGCCCAGGCCCTTGAAGCGCTGCACCGTCAGCCCCTTGCGGCCCAGCGCCAGGATGCGGTCGAGCGCCGCGAGCGGCCCGCGCAGCACCGCCTCCGAACCGTCGAGGACGAGGCGCGCGGGCTCGCGGAAGTCGCGCGCCAGGGTGTCGCGCCGCTCGTCCAGCCAGCGCGCCTCGGCGCTGCGGAGCATGGCGGGCGTGAGCGCGTGGCGCTCCGCCACGCCGCGCACCGTGCGGAACAGCGCGACGCCGCTCTCATCCGCGGTCACCTTCCAGCCGCGCTCGGCCGGCAGGGCGATGGCGTCGAGGCGCGCCGCCAGGTCCTGCGCGCGTTCGAGGGCGCGGCCGGCATCGGGTGTCAGGATGCCGGCGACCGCCGCCTGCTCCAGGATGTCGGCGGGCACCGTGCTCGCCATGCGGCGGATGCGGGCGGATGTCTGCCGCAGCCCCTCGACGGCGGTGGCCAGCTCCTCGCCCGAGAGGTCGCGCCCGTCCGCGTAGGCCAGGCGGGCGTTGTGCAGCGCCTTCTCCAGGAGGAAATCCTCCAGCGCGCGATCGTCCTTGAGGTAGCGCTCCTCCTGGCCGCGCTTCGCGCGGTACAGCGGCGGCTGCGCGATGTAGAGGTGCCCGGCCTCGATCAGCTGCGGCATCTGGCGGAAGAAGAAGGTCAGCAGCAGCGTGCGGATGTGGCTGCCGTCCACGTCGGCGTCCGTCATGATGACGATGCGGTGGTAGCGCAGCTTGTCGAGGGAGAAGCCGCCCTTGGCGGGCTCCCCGGGGCCGATGCCGGTGCCGAGCGCCGTGATGAGGGTGCCGATCTCGGCGCTGCCCAGCATCTTGTCCACCCGCGCCCGCTCGACGTTCAGGATTTTCCCCTTCAATGGCAGGATCGCCTGATTGGCCCTGTTCCTGCCTTGCTTCGCCGAGCCGCCGGCCGAGTCGCCCTCGACGATGAAGAGCTCGCTCTTCGCCGGGTCCTTCTCCTGGCAGTCGGCGAGCTTGCCGGGGAGCGTGCTGATGTCGAGCGCGTTCTTGCGCCCCACCTTCTCGCGCGCGAGCTGCGCCGCCTTCCGCGCCGCGGCCGCGAGCACGACCTGGTCGAGGACGATCCTCGCTTCCTTCGGATGCGTCTCGAACCAGTGGGAGAGGGCGTCGGCGACGGCCATCTGCACCACCGGCTGCACCTCGCTCGAAACCAGCTTGTCCTTGGTCTGGGAGGAGAATTTCGGGTCCGGCACCTTGACCGAGAGGACGCAGGTCAGCCCCTCGCGCATGTCCTCGCCGGCGAGCTCCACCTTCTCCTTCTTCGCCAGCTCCTCGGCGTATTTCGCGACGACGCGCGTCAGCGCCTGGCGGAAGCCCGCCTGGTGCGTGCCGCCGTCGCGCTGCGGGATGTTGTTGGTGAAGCAGAGCATCACCTCCCGCGGGGAGGAGGTCCACCACATCGCCAGCTCGACGCGGATGCCGTCCTGTTCCTTGCTGACGACGGAGATGGGCGGCTTGAACAGCGGCTCCTTCCCCTTGTCGAGCCACTCGACGAAGGCGACGAGGCCGCCCTCGAACTTGAACTCCGCGGATTGGGCCGGCACGTGCCGGTCGTCGCGCAGCGTGATGGCGAGGCCGGAATTGAGGAAGGCCAGCTCGCGCAGGCGGCGCTCGAGGATGTGGAAGTCGTACTCGGTCCTGGTGAAGGTGCCGGCGGAGGGCTTGAAGGTGACTTCCGTCCCGGTGCCGCGTTCGGCCGGACCCACGACCTTGAGGGGCTGCACGGTCTCGCCGTGCTCGAAACGGATGAAGTGCTCCTGCCCGTTGCGCCAGATGCGGACTTCCATCCACTCCGAGAGCGCGTTCACCACGGCGGCGCCCACGCCGTGCAGGCCGCCCGAAACCTTGTAGGAGTTCTGGTTGAACTTGCCGCCGGCGTGCAGCCGCGTCAGCACGACCTCGGCGGCGGAGACGCCTTCCTCGGCGTGGATGTCCACCGGGATGCCGCGCCCGTCGTCGCTGACCGTGACGCTGCCGTCGCCGTTCAGCACCACGTCCACGCGGGACGCGTAGCCCGCCTGGGCCTCGTCCACCGAGTTGTCGATGATCTCGAAGGCCATGTGGTGCAGGCCCGAGCCATCGTCGGTGTCGCCGATGTACATTCCCGGGCGCTTGCGCACGGCTTCGAGGCCGCGCAGCACGGTGATCGAAGCGCCGGTGTAGTCCTCCTCACCGGCGGGGTTCCGGGGGCTGGTCTCGCTGCTCATGGAGTGGGGTGAAAACCTCGGTTTCGCCAAGGCTTATAGCCCGGCCTGGGACGTCCTGGATATGGTGCCTCCGGGGCCGATTCTGAACCCCTGGGAGGCTTTTCCGAGGGGGGCGAAGATCTCCTCCTCCGTGCCGGTCAGGAAGACCTGGGCCGGAAGCTCGAGCAGGGCGGCGAAGAGCGCCTCCCGCCGGCCGGAATCCAGATGCGCCGCGACCTCATCGAGCAGCAGCAGGGGGGCGAAGCCGCGCGCCCGGGCGATGAGCGCCGCGTGCGCCAGCACGGTCGAGACCAGCATGGCCTTCTGCTCGCCGGTGGAGGCGAGATGGGCGGGCAGGCCGCGCGCGGCGTCGATGAACAGCACGTCCGAGCGATGCGGGCCGGTCGTGGCGCCGCCGGCCGCCGCGTCGCGCGGGCGGGAGGCGGCCCAGCCCTCCCGCAGCCGGTCCTCGGCCGCCAGCGCCGGCATCTCGTCCAGCAGGGTGGCCACGGGGCATTCCAGGGCCAGCGCGGCGCGGGGGAAGTCGCCGGTCACGTGCTCGCCGTTGAGCCGCGCCACCATGGCCCGCCGCCCGGCCGAGAGGGCCACGGCGTGGCGGGCCATCGCGTCCTCGAGGCTGGCGAGCCAGGCGGGGTCGGCCCGCCCCTCGCCCAGCAGGCGGTTGCGGGAGGTCATGGCGTGCTCGTAGGCGGCCGCTTCGCGGGCGTGGCCCGGCTCCAGCGCCAGCACCAGGCGATCGAGGAAGCGGCGGCGGCCGCCGGCGCCCTCCTGGAACAGCCGGTCCATCTGGGGCGTGATCCAGACCGCGGCCACGCGCTCCGCCAGCAGCGCCTGGGTCCGCACCACCTCCCCGTCGAGGCGCAGCAGGCGGCGGTCGGGGTTGCCGCCCGGTTCCTGGCCGGTGCCGATCTCGAAGGGCCCGTGCGCGTCCTCGAAGCTCCCGGCGAGGCCCCAGGCGGGCGCGCCGGCGCGCGGCAGGTCGGCCACCTTGGCCGCCCGCAGCCCCCGCCCGGGTCCGAGCAGGCTGATCGCTTCCAGAAGGTTGGTCTTGCCCGCCCCGTTCGGCCCCGTCAGCACGATGGCCCGCGCCTCGAACTCGAGCTGCCCGGCGCCGTAGGAGCGGAACTCCGTCAGCCGCAGCCGCGCCAGCCGCAGCGCGGCGGCCTGGGTCTCGGCGGGGCGGGGGGCGGCGTCATCCATCGGGTTCGGGCAGGAACGGGCACACAGGCGGCCGGATGGCAAGCGCGGCGGGATGCTGGGGCGCGACGCAGGCCATGCATGCCTGCACGAGGCGCCTCTTCAGCATTCGGCCCCCCCCTGGCGTTCAGGGCGCCCTGCATCCAGGGCCTGCCCCGAAGTGGCTCCGCCACGAGGGCGGCGCACGCTCGCAAGATCAGCGCAGCAACAGCGGAGCCCTCAGGCCAACCGCCCAGCCAGCGCGACCCCCAACCGGGGCCCCCGCCGAGGTTTTCCGCAGAACGCAGCGAAGCGAAGTGGCGCGGAAAACTACGGTGGGGATCAAACGCGCATCGGCATCAGCACGTAGAGCGCGCCCGGATCCTCGGCGTCCGCCACCAGGGTGGGCGCGGACCCGTCGGAGAACCGGAACTCCAGCTGCTTCGACACCTGCTCGGTGATGTCGTTGAGGTAGCGCGCCTGGAACCCGATCTCGAGCGGGGAGGAGCCGTAGGTCACCACGCCCTCGTCCAGCTCCTCCTGCGCCTGGCCGGCCTCGGGGCTGGCCGCGGTCAGCAGCAGGTGGTTCCGGTCGAGGGAGAGCTTCACCGGGCGCGAGCGCTCGGTGGAGATGGCGGCGACGCGGCCGACGGCGGCGGAGAAGGCGTCCTTCTCCACGGTCAGGACCTTGTCGTTCGCCTTGGGGATCACGCGCTCATAGTCGGGGAAGGTGCCGTCGATGAGCTTGCTGGTCAGCGTGACCGGCCCGATCCGGAAGGCGATCTTGGTGTCGGAGAGGCGGAACTCGATCTCGTCCTGCGTCTCCTCCGCGAGCTTGCACAACTCGTTCACGGTCTTCCGCGGGATGATGACGCCCGGCATGCCCGCGGCACCCTGCGGCGCCTCCTCCTCGACGCGGGCGAGGCGGTGGCCGTCGGTCGCGGCGGCGCGCAGCACCTTGCCCTGCGCGGCCTCGGCCACGTGCATGTAGATGCCGTTGAGGTAGTAGCGCGTCTCCTCCGTGCTGATGGCGAAGCGCGTGCGGCCCAGCATGCCGCGCAGCTTCTTGGCCTCCAGCCGGAAGGAATGGGGCAGGGTGCCCTCCGTCATGGAGGGGAAGTCCTCCACCGGCAGCACGGAGAGGCTGGTCGAGAAGCGCCCGGCCCGCAGCGCCAGCGGCGCGTCGCCGCCCTTGTGGTCGAGCTCGATCACGGCGCCGTCCGGCAGCTTGCGGACGATCTCGTAGAGGGTCGCCGCCGGGGCCGTGGTCCGGCCTTCCCGCGCGACCTGCACCCCCGCCACCTCCTCGACGATGGCGATCTCCATGTCGGTGGCGGTCAGCTTCAGGGCGCCGCCGCGTGCGTCGAGCAGGATGTTCGACAGGATGGGGATGGTGTTCCGGCGCTCCACCACCGACTGCACATGGCCCAGGGCCTTGAGCAGGATGGCGCGCTCGACGCTGAACTTCATGGCCTCGGTCCCCCTTGACCCCAGCCCCCCGGCGGGAAGCGGCGAATCTCCTAGATTTCACCTAGCATCGCCCGGTTGAACGGCAAAGCGGGCCCGAGAACCTTGGCCAGCCTCTAATCTCCCAGCCCCGCCAGCTCGTTCACCAGCAGCCCGAGGGCCACCACGTCCAGGCTCGCCCGCCCGGTGTTGCAGGTGGCCTCCATCTGCTGGGCGGCGACGGCCGTGACCGGGGCATGGACCCCGAAGTCGCGCATGGCGGCGACGGCCAGCCGCATGTCCTTGCGCATCAGCTCGGCCCGGAAGCCCGGGGTGAACTTGCCGTCGAGCAGCCGCTGCGCGTGGTTCTCCAGCACGGCGGACTTCGCCGAACCGCCCAGCAGCGCCTCCCGCATCGTGGCGGGGTCGAGGCCGGCCTTCCGCCCCATCGCCAGCGCCTCGAACACGGCCTGCATGGTCGCGGTGATGATGAGCTGGTTCGCCGCCTTGCAGACCTGCCCCGACCCCGAGGGGCCGAGATGGGTGACCGTCTTCCCCACGGCGCGGAACACGGCCGCGGCCGCGGCGAAGGCGGCCGGGTCGCCGCCCACCATGCAGGTCAGGGTGCCGTCGATGGCGCCCTGCGGCCCGCCCGAGACCGGGCTGTCGAGCAGATGCGCCCCGCGCTCGGCCAGCAGGCGCTGGGCGAAGCTGGCCGTCGCCCCGGCCGCGATGGTCGAGAAGTCGATGACGACCGTGCCCGGTGCCGCCGCCTCCGCCACGCCACCGGGGCCGAACAGCACGGCCTCGACATCCGGGGTGTCGGGCACGCAAAGAGCCACGCAGGCCGCGCCCCGCGCGGCCTCGGCGGCCGAGGCGGCCCAGCGCGCGCCGCCCGCCTCCAGCGCGGCCGCCTTGTCGCGGCTGCGGCTCGCAACCGTCAGGGCGAAGCCGGCCTTGGCGATGTTGGCGGCCATGGCCGCGCCCATGACGCCCATGCCGACGAAGGAGATGGCGGCAGGCGGGGTGATGCTCTGCATGTGGGGATCCGTCCGGAGGTTCAGGCGCGCAGCGCCGCGGTGATGGAATCGAGCAGGCCGTCCATGGCGGCCTGGAAGCCCGGCCCGTCGGCGTAGCCATCGGCCTCGCCCGTGCGCTCCAGGAAGCGGCGCCAGACCTCGGCCTGCATGCCGGCGCGGAAGCGGCCGTGATGGTAGGCGACCATCTCGGGCGTCAGCCCGGCCGGGCCGACCCAGCCCTTCATGTTCTCGACCAGCACCTCGAAGCCGAGTTCGCGCAGCGTCGGCACGTCGGGGTAGGCGGGCGCGCGCTCGGGCGAGGCGACGGCCAGCGGGCGCAGATCCCCCGCGGCGACGAGACCCGCCATCTCCTCCGGCGCCAGCACGGCGAGGTCCACCGTGCCGGACATCAGCGCCTGCATGGACGGGCCGCCGCCGGTGAAGGGCACGTGGATCATCTCGACGCCGGCGCGGCGCGACAGCAGCGTGAAGACCGAGTGCGACAGCGTGCCTGCCCCCGAGGAGGAGTGCGAGAGGCGCCCCGGCTCCGCCCGCGCTGCGGCGATCACCTGGCGCAGGTCGGTCCAGCGCCCGCCGCGGCCGCGGGCGACGATGAACTGGGCGTGGCGCGTCAGCCGGATCACGGCGGTGAAGCCGCGGCGCGGGTCGTAGGGAACCTCGCGGTGGGCGGGGATGGAGGTGCTCTCCGACCCGCCGGCGAGCAGCAGCGCGTGCCCGTCGGGCGGCAGGCGCGCCACCTGTTCGGCCGCGAGCGCGCCGCCGGCGCCCGGCCGGTTGATGACGACGAGCGGGACGGGGAAGAGCGGCGCGCAGGCCTCGGCGATGCTGCGCGCGATCACGTCCGAGCCCCCGCCCGGCGCGAAGCCGGCGATGAGCTGGATGGGGCGCGTGGGCGCCCAGCCGGGCTGCGCGGCGGCCAG
>JAIEOO010000227.1 GCA_019750475.1 Acetobacteraceae bacterium
ATCCCGCCGCGGCCGCCCGGCCGGCCGGGCATGCCGCCCTCCTTCGCCGTGCGCAGCCCCGGCCGCCCGATGGGCTTCGGCGAGCAGCAGAGCGCCCCGCCCCGCCTGCCCTCCGCCAAGGTGGAGCTGAAGGCGGGCGACCACGTCGTCTACCCGACGCACGGCGTCGGCACCGTCCAGGGCATCGAGACGATGGAAGCCGCGGGCATGCAGCTTCAGGTCGTCGTCGTGACCTTCGACGAGAACCGCATGACGCTGCGCGTGCCGTTGGCCAAGGTCTCCTCCGCCGGGCTGCGCAAGCTGTTCACGCCCAAGGAGTTCGAGCAGGCGATCGAGACGCTGAAGGGCCGCGCCCGCATCAAGCGCACCATGTGGTCCCGCCGTGCCCAGGAATACGAGGCGAAGATCAACTCGGGCGATCCGATCCAGATCGCCGAGGTCGTGCGCGACCTGCAGCGCAACGCCGGCCAGCCCGACCAGTCCTTCAGCGAGCGCCAGATCTACGAGCAGGCGCTCGACCGCCTGGCCGCCGAGTACGCGGCCATCGAGAAGATCGACAAGGCGGATGCCAGCGCGAAGCTGGTGGAGTTCGCCAAGAGCAACTGAGCGGGCAGGCATTTCAGCAGGGGAGGAGCATCACATGTCCTTCCTCTGCATAGACACGAAGCTCGGCGTCGCGTGTCACGATGGCCCATCCGTGGTGCCGAGCGGTCGCGGCGATGATGCGGTCAGCCGGGTCGCGTGGAGGGTTTCCGGGGAGTGACGTCGACGCCAGCAGGATCGCAGGCGTCAGCGGTGCGAGCCTGATGCCTGGCCGCGCGAGCAGCGCACTGAACCAGACCTCGGGCGACAGGGACAGCCGCACTCTCCCTCGCGCGACCAGCGTTCCAATCTCCCAGGCCGTGAAAGGGGAGACATGAACGCCCGAACCGTCGCTCGCCGCCTCGTCGATGGCAGCGATGGCCGCTCGCTCCATCGGCTCGCCACCCGCCAGCCACAGAGCCGCACAGGTGTCGAGCAGAAGAGCGCTCAAGCCTCTGCGTCCCAAATCTCCCCGGTTGCCTCAGTCAGATCCACGCCCGGGGCGACGGTGACGGTACCGCGCAGCGCGCCGTGAAGGCTTGGGCGTGGCCTCTGCACCGGAACGATCTCCGCCACCGGCTCGCCGCGCTTCAACAGCACGACGCGCTCAGTCCGACCCTCTGCCACTTGCTCGATCAAGGCGAGGCAGCGAGCTTTGAACGCAGTTACGCCAATGTGTTCGGAGTTCATGTGGACCATATAAAGTAGTCCACTTGAAATCGCTACGTCTTTTCCGAGGTTGAGGCGGCAAGCGCGTGTGTCTGGTCCGGTTCACGGGTTCAAATCCGTTTTCCTTAACCCTGGGCGGCTCGCTGACCGATCATTAAGGCCTCCCACGTTGGGGTGCCCAATGCGCAGGCTCCTTTTGGCACTCGGTCTCGCTGTCATCCCGCACGTGGCGGCGCTTGGGCAGTCTCTCGGAGAGGTAACACTGCGCGGACCCACGCTCGACCTGATTTGGCGAGAGCAGAGTGAGCGACTGCACCCACCCATCACTGGCCGCCGCGCCGACTGGCAAAGCTCGTTGGTCGTCCTGGGCGCGGTTCTGCTGCGCAATCACGAGCCCGCGTTGTTCGGCTGGCGGAGCGTTGAAGGGCACCGAGAGACGCTCCTGATCCGCCCGACACGGGCGGAGTTGCCACCAACACGATCGCTGACGCCAGCGGGCGGGCTTGTCCTCGTCCAGGGCTCCCTACTGCCGCGGGCACCGACCCGCGATCCCGTCCCCAGCGCTTTTGCGGTGCGGCCGGATGGTCGCCTGCTGCTTGGCGGCGTCAGCAACGCGGGTCTGACCCTTTGGTCGGTGCCGCTTTGCGATGCCTACCTCGAAACGCGTGAAGCCGACGGCGCGCTCGTCTCCGCACAGCGCTATGACATGGCCTCCTGCGGCGGCATTCACGCGATCGTCCCGCTCCCTGACGGAGGCGCCTTGGTCAGCGGTTGGCGCCGAGAGCCGAGCGCCCGTGGCTCCTTCATCGCCACTATCGGGCCGACTGGACGGTGGACTCAGGAGCAAGCCCTGGGCCGTGAGGATGCGCTGGCGCTTGTGCCGATGATGAGCGGTGGCTTTCTCGCTGTCGGCGTGCGGCAACTCGGCGAGGATCCAAGCGGACGGCTCGATGTCGTAGCTTGGTCGCTGGACGAGATGGGACGCACCAGCCCCGGCGCAGTCATCCGTGCCGGCTTGCGCGTACCAGGACAGCGCCCGGGTATCTTCGGGCGTGTCGCGGCTGCGCCCGTGGATGCTGATGCTTTTGTCCTATCATATTGGCGGGCAAGCGACCCTTCTGATGAACGGGCTCCAACCCGACCGGAGTTGGCGCGCGTCAAGCAGGACGGGACTGTTGAGTGGACGGCCACGCTGTCCCTGGCGCCATTGCGAGGCCACACCCTCCGTCACGTCGCATTTACAGCCTTGCCTGACGGGGATGCTCTGGCCGCGACGTCCAGCTTCGATGGATTGGAACTCTTCCGAGTTTCCGGTCGGACGGGCGCTGTACACAGGACGACAGTGCCGCTTCCCGACTGCCATGGCGCAGCGCTACCCCACATCCAGCTTCTCGCGGCGCCGAACGGCAATCTTTTCGTGACAGGCTCGAACGCGGCGACCGAAATCGTGCCGGGCTGCGCGTGGTTGGCGCGATTGAGAGGTGCCTGACCCGCGGTCCTCTACCGCAGCGCCCGCGCCATCTGGTCCAGCCCGTCCAACGTCATCGGGAACATCCGCCCCTCCATCGCCTCGGCCACCATGCCGATCGTGGTGGTGTAGCGCCAATGGTCCTCCGGCACGGGGTTCAGCCACGCCGTCCGCCGGAAATGCGCCGTGATGCGCCGCAGCCAGACCTTCCCGGCTTCCTCGTTCCAGTGCTCCACGCTGCCGCCCGCCTCGACCAGCTCGTAGGGGCTCATCGAGGCGTCGCCCACGAACACCACGCGCCAGTCGGGCCCGTAGGTCCGCAGCACCTCCCAGGTGGATTTCAGGTGGTCGGCGCGGCGGCGGTTGGAGGTCCACAGCCGCTCATAGGGGCAGTTGTGGAAGTAGAGGTGGACGAGGTGCTTGAACTCGGAGCGCGCCGCGGCGAACAGCTCCTCCGAGGCGCGGATGTGGTCGTCCATGCTGCCGCCGATGTCGAGCAGCAGCAGCACCTTCACGGCGTTGCGGCGCTCCGGCCGCATGTGCAGATCGAGCGAGCCGCCGTTGCGCGCCGTGCCGGCGATCGTGCCATCCAGGTCCAGCTCCGTCGCCTCGCCCTGGCGGGCGAAGCGGCGCAGGCGCCGCAGGGCGAGCTTCATCGCCCGTGACCCCAGCGCCTCGTCGCCGTCGAGGTCCCGGAACTCCCGCTTGTCCCACACCTTCACCGCGCGGCGGTGGCGCGAGCGCTCCTGCCCGATCCGCACGCCCTCGGGGTTGTAGCCATGGGCGCCGAAGGGGCTCGTCCCCGCCGTGCCGATCCAGCGGGAGCCGCCCTGATGCCGGCCCTTCTGCTGGGCCAGGCGCTCGCGCAGCGTCTCCATCAGCTTGTCGAAGCCGCCCAGCGCCTCGATCTTCGCCATCTCCTCGGGCGTCAGCAGCTTTTCCGCGAGCTTTCGCAGCCATTCCTCCGGCAGCGTGCGGGTCGGGTCGGAACCGGCCTCGCCCTCCGGCGCCTCCAGCCCCTTGAACACCTCGCCAAACACCCGGTCGAAGCGGTCCAGGTGGCGCTCGTCCTTCACCAGGATCGCGCGGGCGAGGAAGTAGAAATCCTCGACGCTATGCCCTGCGACGCCCTCCTTCATGGCCTCCATCAGCGCCAGCCACTCCGTGACGGAGGCGGGTAGCCCGGCCTTGCGCAGTTCGAGGATGAAGGGCGCGAACATCAGCGCCGAGCATAGAGCCAGGCGAGGACCCGCGGCGACACCCCCGCGAACCACAGCGCCAGGATGCCGAGATTCCGCGCGGAGCGCCGCCGCCAGCCGTCCCGCCGCCAGCGCGCCGCGCTGGTCACGGCCGCGACCGGCAGCGCCACCAGCCGTCGCGCGCCGATGCGGGCGATCAGGTCCACATCCTCCATCAGCGGCATGGGCGCGTAGCCGCCCAGCTGGTCATGCAGCCGGCGGGAGATCAGCAAACCCTGGTCCCCATAGGGCAGGCCCAACCACCGGCAGCGCCAGGCGACCGCGCGCTCCAGCCGCCGCGCCTGAGGCAAGGCGTCATCCAACGCGAAGCGGAAATAGGCGGCGCGGTCCCACGGCCCGGCCATATGCGCGCGCGCGGCCTCCAGCCAGCCGGGCGCGAGGCGCGTGTCGCCGTGGAGGAAGAGCAGCCAGTCGCCCGTGGCGGCCGCCGCGCCGGCGCGGAGCTGCGTGCCGCGTCCTGGCGGGCCGTGCACCACGACAGCACCGGGGCAAGCGCCGCGGACGGCGGAGACGACGACCTCGCAGCCGGCGGGCGGCGTGACGGAGGATGCGTCCAGGGCCAGCACGATGACCGAGGGGGCCTTGCCCCCTCGACCCCCAGCAGGAACCTCAGGTTCCTGCACCTCCGGATTCATCGCGTGGGGACGGGTGGGTCCTGGCTGTAGTCGTAAAAGCCCTTGCCGGTCTTGCGGCCGTACCAGCCGGCCTCGACGTATTTCACCAGCAGCGGGCAGGGACGGTACTTGCTGTCGCTCAGCCCGTCATACAGCACCTGCATGATGGAGAGGCAGGTATCGAGGCCGATGAAATCCGCCAGTTCCAGCGGGCCCATCGGGTGGTTGGCGCCGAGGCGCATCGCCGTGTCGATGGAGCGGATGTCCCCCACGCCCTCGTAGAGCGCGTACACCGCCTCGTTGATCATCGGCACCAGGATGCGGTTGACGATGAAGGCCGGGAAATCCTCGCTCGTCGCCGTCTGCTTGCCGAGCTTCTTGGCGAGCGCGTCCACCGCGCGGAAGGTCGGCTCGTCGGTCGCGATGCCGCGGATGATCTCCACCAGCTTCATGACCGGCACCGGGTTCATGAAGTGCATCCCGATGAACTTCTCGGGGCGGTCGGTGGAAGCCCCCAGCCGGGTGATGCTGATGGACGAGGTGTTCGAAGCCACCATCGCACCCGGCTTCAGATGCGGGCAGAGCGCCTTGAACACCTCGCGCTTGATCGCCTCCTTCTCCGTCGCGGCTTCCACGACGAAATCGGTTTCGGCGAACATGGCGTAGTCGGTGCCCGTGCGAATGAGGCCGAGGGCCTCGTCGCGCTGTTCCGCCGTGATCAGCTTGCGGCCGATCTGGCGTTCCATGTTGCGGTTGATGGTGGACAGCGCCTTGTCCAGCGCCGTCGGGTTGATGTCCACCACCGTCACCGGCAGCCCGGCGAGGGCGCAGACATGGGCGATGCCGTTGCCCATCTGGCCCGCGCCGATGATGCCGACGCTGGCGATCTCCGGCACCTCGATCGTGGTGTCGTTCCGTTGCGCGAGGTGCAGGGAGGCCATGGCTCAGGCGCCCTTGCCGAGTTCGGCCTCGAGCTCGGGCAGCAGCTTGAAGAGGTCACCCACCAGGCCGTAATCGGCCACCTGGAAGATCGGCGCCTCCTCGTCCTTGTTGATGGCGACGATCACCTTGCTGTCCTTCATGCCGGCCAGGTGCTGGATGGCGCCCGAGATGCCGACGGCGATGTAGAGCTCGGGTGCGACGATCTTGCCGGTCTGGCCGACCTGGTGGTCGTTCGGCGCGTAGCCGGCATCCACCGCGGCGCGGGAGGCGCCGACGGCGGCACCGAGCTTGTCCGCCACCGCCTCGATGAGGTGGAAGTTCTCCGCGCTGCCCATGGCGCGGCCGCCGGAAACGACGACCCGCGCGGCCGTCAGCTCCGGACGCTCGGACTTCTGCACCTCGGAGCCGACATAGGCGCTCTTGCCATCGGCGGCGACGGCGGCCGAGACCGCCTCGACCGGCGCGGAACCGCCCGTGGCGGGGGCGGGGTCGAAGCTCGCGGCGCGGATGGTCATCACCTTCTTCGCGTCGGCGCTCTTCACCGTCGCCATCGCGTTGCCGGCGTAGATCGGGCGCACGAAGGTGTCGGCATCCACCACGCCGGCGACGTCGCTGATCGGCTGCACGTCGAGCAGCGCGGCCACGCGCGGCATCACGTTCTTGCCGGCGGCCGAGGCGGGCGCCAGCAGATGGGTGTAGTTGCCCGCCAGCGACACGAGCAGCGCGGCCACCGGCTCGGCGAGGCGATGCGCGAGCGCCGCGTCCTCAGCGAGGAGGACCTTCTCGACACCCGGCACGGCGGCGGCGGAAGCGGCCGCGGCGGCGGCACCCTCCCCGAGGACGAGGACATGCACGGGGCCGAGGCGCGAACCCGCCGCGACGGCGGAGCGCGTGGGCTGGGAGATGACGCCGCCGTCGTGGTCGGCCAGGAGCAGGACGGACATGCTCAGATCACCTTCGCTTCGTTGCGCAGCTTCGCCACCAGCTCCTGCACGGAGCCGACCTTGGAACCGGCCTGCCGCTTCGCGGGCTCCTCGACGCGCAGCACCGTCAGGCGCGGCGTCGGGTCCACGCCGAGATCGGCGGGCTTCACCGTCTCGATCGGCTTCTTGCGCGCCTTCATGATGTTGGGCAGCGAGGCGTAGCGCGGCTCGTTGAGGCGCAAATCCGCCGTGACCACGGCCGGCAGTTGCAGCTTCACCGTCTCGAGGCCGCCATCCACCTCGCGCGTCACGGTCGCCGCGCCGTCCGCGATCTCGACCTTGGAGGCGAAGGTGCCCTGCGGCCAGCCGAGGAGGGCCGCCAGCATCTGGCCGGTCGCGTTCATGTCGTCGTCGATGGCCTGCTTGCCCATGACGACGATCTGCGGCTGCTCCTTCTCGACGAGCGCCTTGAGGATCTTGGCGACGGCGATCGGCTCCAGCACGCCGTCATGCTCGACCAGGATGCCGCGGTCGGCGCCCATGGCGAGGGCGGTGCGGATCTGCTCCTGCGCCGCAGCAGGGCCAGCGGAGACGGCGATGATCTCCGTCGCCACGCCCTTCTCCTTCAGCCGGACCGCCTCTTCCACGGCGATCTCGTCGAAGGGGTTCATCGACATCTTCACGTTCGCCGTCTCGACGCCCGTGTTGTCGGCCTTCACGCGGACCTTGACGTTGTAGTCGACCACCCGCTTCACGGGCACGAGGAGCTTCATCGGCCGTTTCGCCTTTCTGCCGGGATGGCGATGGGCCGGCCATTGCGCCTTTGCCGCACCGCGAAAACGCGCGGAACCTATCATGCACAAGACGGGGGGCAAGGGTTCCGCCGGCGCCGCCGCGCAGGTCAACCCTGCCCCAAGCGCAGCCTGCGGGGCTTGCGGGCAACCCCCTCGCGGGCCGAAACCTTCGGCCGACATGCCCTTCCCGCCGCTCCCCGCCGCCCTCACCGAAGCCCTCACCGAGCGCGGCTATGCCGAGCCCACGCCGGTCCAGACCGCCGTCCTGCAGGAGGACGGGGCGGGACGGGACCTGCTCGTCTCGGCCCAGACCGGCAGCGGCAAGACGGTCGCCTATGGCCTGGCGCTGGCGCCCGAGCTGCTGGGCGAGGCGGAGCGTCTGCCGCAAGGCGGCGCGCCGCTCGCCCTCGTCGTCGCGCCGACGCGCGAACTCGCGCTGCAAGTGAAGGCGGAGCTCGCCTGGCTCTACGCCCGCGCCGGCGGGCACGTGGTGTCGGTCGTCGGCGGCATGGACCCGGGGGCGGAGCGGCGGCAGCTCGCCCGCGGGGCGCACATCGTCGTCGGCACGCCCGGCCGCATGCGCGACCACATCGAGCGCGGGAACCTGCGGACCGAGGCGCTGAAGACCGTCGTCCTCGACGAGGCGGACGAGATGCTCGATCTCGGCTTCCGCGAGGAGCTGGAGGCGATCCTCGACACCACGCCGGAGACGCGGCGGACGCTGCTGTTCAGCGCGACCGTGCCCAAGGGCATCGAGGCGCTGGCCAAGCGCTACCAGAAGGACGCGCTGCGCATCGCCGTTGGTTCCTCCGGCGCGCAGCACGGGGACATCGAGTACCGCGGCAGCCTGGTCGCGCCGCACGAGATGGAGCGCGCGGCGGTGAACATCCTCCGCCTCGAGGATCCGCGCATCGCCATGGTGTTCTGCGCCACCCGCGCCTCGGTCGCACGCCTCCACGCCAGCCTGACCGAGCGCGGCTTCACCGCCGTGGCGCTGTCCGGCGAACTCTCGCAAGCCGAGCGCACCCGCGCGCTGCAATCCCTGCGCGACGGGCGCGCGCGCGTCTGCGTCGCGACCGACGTGGCCGCGCGCGGCATCGACCTGCCCGACCTCGGCCTCGTGCTCCACGCCGAGTTGCCGCGGGACGCGGAGACGCTGCTGCACCGCTCCGGCCGGACGGGCCGTGCCGGCCGCAAGGGCGTCTCCTGGCTCGTCGTGCCGCACAACCGCCGCCGCATGGCCGAGCGTCTGTTCCAGCAGGCGAAGGTGCGCGTGAACGAGGTGCCGGCCCCCACGGCGGAGGCGGTCCGCGCCAAGGACGCCGACCGCCTGGCCGTGCAGGCCCGCGAGTTGCTGGCGGAGGAAGCGGAGGAGCAGGACGTCGCCGTCGCGGCCGGGCTGCTCGACACCCCGAAGGAGGCGCTGGCGGCGGCGCTGGTGAAGCTGCTGCGCGCCCCCCTCCCCGCGCCCGAAGAACTGGCGGAGCAGCCCGAACGGCGCGAGCGCGGCGAACGCCCGGCGCGCGAGGATCGCGGCCCGCGCGACGATGGCCCGCCACCCCAGGGCGGCGCCGTGTGGTTCCGCATGGATATCGGCCGCGACAGCAATGCCGACCCGAAATGGCTGCTGCCCTTCCTCTGCCGCCGCGGCCACGTGACGCGCAACGAGATCGGCCGCATCACCATCCTCGGCCGCGAAACCCGCTTCGAGGTCGCCCCCTACGCCGCCGCGCGCTTCGCCGCCGCCATCCGCCGCCCCGTCGGCGGGGAGGATGGCGAGGTGCGGATCGAGCCGATGCAGCGCCTCCCCGCCCCGCCGCGGCGCGGGCCCGGCCGGCCGCGGTAGGACGCATTCTCGGCCGATCGAACTCCCCGCGGCCGCTTCATCGATGCAGGGAAGTCGCGGCTGACAATTCCTCGCCGCCCGGAGCAAGCGAAGAAGAAAAGGCCGGAATGCCTCGGCATTCCGGTCACGTCAGGCCGCCTTGTCAGCGCCGTCATCGTCCAACATGACTGGCCGATGCCCCGCGAAACCCTCGTCCTCCGCGTCGCCGCCGCCCATCCCGGCGATGCCGGCGCCGTCGCCGCCCTGTTGGACCAGGGGTTGATCCGGCCCGAAGAGGTGGTCGCCATCCTCGGCAAGACCGAGGGCAATGGCTGCGTGAACGACTTCACCCGCGCCTACGCCGTGGAGGCCCTGGCCTGGATGCTCGCCGGCCGCATGGGCACCACGCCCGAAGCCGTCCTCGCCCGCGTCGCCATGGTGATGTCGGGCGGCACGGAAGGCGGGCTGTCGCCGCACTTCCTCGTCCTCGGGATCCGCGAGACCACCACACCCGCCGCCGGCCAGGCGCTCGCCATCGGCACCGCCTTCACCCCCGAATTCCGTCCGGAGGAGCTGGGGCGCCTGGCGCAGATCCGCGCCACGGCCGCCGCTGTCCGCGACGCCATGGCCCAGGCCGGCCTCTCCGACCCGGCCGATGTCCACTACGTCCAGGTGAAGTGCCCGCTCCTCACCGTCGCGCGCATCGCTGACGCCAAGGCGCGCGGCCGGACCGTCGCCACCGAGGACACCTACCACTCGATGGGCCTCTCGCGCGGGGCGTCGGCCCTCGGCGTCGCCCTCGCCCTCGGCGAAGTCTCAGAGGGCGCCCTGTCCGACGCGGCCATCGGGTCCGACTGGTCGCTGTTCTCCGGCGTCGCGAGCTGCTCCGCCGGCGTCGAGCTCACGCGCAACGAGGTGGTGGTGATGGGGAACTCCGCTGCCTGGGCCGGCCCGCTCCGCATCGCCCACGACGTGATGGCCGACGGCATCGACCTGCCCGCGGTGCAGCGCGCCCTCGCGGCCGCCGGGCTCGACACGCGCGGCGGCCAACTGACCGAACCGGAGCGCGCCGTCGCCGTCCTCGCGAAGGCCGAGCCCTCCTCCTTCGGGACGATCCGCGGCAAGCGCCACATCATGTGGGACGACAGCGACATCAACGCCACGCGCCACGCCCGCGCCCTCGTCGGCGGCGTCATCGCCGCGGCGACAGGCCGCACCGACCTCTTCGTCTCGGGCGGCGCCGAACATCAGGGGCCGGACGGCGGCGGCCCGGTGGCCGTGATCGCGCGGCGCTGAGAGGTGGCGCCGTTGGGAGGGGCGCTGCCCCTCCCAAACCCTCCCCGCCAGGGGACACGGTCCCCTGGACCCACGGATCGTTTGT
>JAIEOO010000076.1 GCA_019750475.1 Acetobacteraceae bacterium
CCCGCTTCTCCCCAGCCGAGTGCGCCAACTACATCGCACACTCAGCTTATCCACGGACGATGTGAAAAGGCTCTAGAGCACGATGCGCGAAGGCGAAATCGCCGGCGCGGCGGCCGTCGCGCCCATGGCGGCTCGAACGAAAAAGGGCGGCCCGGAGGCCGCCCTCTCGAAGGGACGCCGCGCGATGCGGGTCAGGCCGCGGCCTGCTCCTCGGTCGGCTCGGGCTTCGGGCCACTGTCGAGGCCCTTGGCCGCCGCGTCGCGCTCGACCAGCTCGATGACGGCCATCGGCGCCGCGTCGCCGTAGCGGAAGCCCGCCTTCAGCACGCGGGTGTAGCCGCCGGCGCGGCCCTTGTAGCGCTCGGCGATGGTGGTGAAGAGCTTGTCCACCACCTTCTCGTCCATCAGCTGGGCATAGGCTTGGCGACGGGCGTGCAGGCCACCGCGCTTGCCGAGCGTGATGATGCGCTCGACGTAGGGGCGCAGCTCCTTGGCCTTGGGCAGCGTGGTCGTGATCTGCTCGTGCTTCAGCAGCGAGGTCGCCATGTTGCGGAACATGGCGACCCGGTGGGTGGAGGTGACGCCGAGCTTCCGGCCAGCAACCCCGTGACGCATGACACTCTCTCTCCTGAGGCGGACCGACCCTCAACCAGGGGGCCGGTGGTCCCTCGCAATTGGGTCAGAACGGCTCTTCGATGCGGCGCGCCAGATCCTCGACGTTCTCGGGCGGCCAGCCGGAGACGGCCATGCCGAGCGAGAGCCCCATCGAGGCCAGCACTTCCTTGATCTCGTTGAGCGACTTGCGGCCGAAGTTCGGGGTCCGCAGCATTTCCTGCTCGGTCTTCTGAACGAGGTCGCCGATGTAGACGATGTTGTCGTTCTTCAGGCAGTTGGCCGAGCGGACCGAGAGTTCCAGCTCGTCCACCTTCCGCAGCAGGTTGCGGTTGAAGGGCAGGTCGTCCTGGATCTCGTCGCGGACCTTCTCGCGCGGCTCCTCGAAGGTGACGAAGAGGGCGAGCTGGTCCTGCAGGATGCGCGCGGCGAGCGCCACGGCGTCCTCCGGCGCGACGGTGCCGTTCGTCTCGACGTCGAGCACGAGGCGGTCGTAGTCGGTCACCTGGCCGACGCGGGTCGGCTCGACCTTGAAGGCCACCTTGCGGATCGGCGAGTAGATCGCGTCCACCGGGATCAGGCCGATCGGGCTGTCCTCGCTGCGGTTCTGGGCGGCCGGCACGTAGCCGCGGCCGACCTGCACCGTCAGCTCCATGGAGAGCTTCGCGCCGTCGTCCAGCGTGCAGATCACGAGATCGGGGTTAGCGATCTCGATGTCGCCCGTGGTCTGGATCTGGGCGGCCGTCACCTCGCCGGGGCCGGTCGCCGTCAGCATCAGGCGCTTCGTGCCCTCACCCTGATAGCGGATGGCGAGCTGCTTGATGTTGAGGACGATGTCCGTCACGTCCTCGCGCGCGCCGGGGAGGCTGCTGAATTCGTGCAGCACGCCGTCGATCTTCACGCCCGTCACCGCCGCGCCCTGGAGCGAGGAGTAGAGGACGCGGCGCAGCGCGTTGCCGAGCGTCATGCCGAAGCCGCGCTCCAGCGGCTCGGCGATCAGGGTCGCCTGACGCTGCGGGTCGTTGCCCGACTCCACCTCGAGCTTCTCGGGGCCGATCATGGACTGCCAGTTGCGTTCCAGCACGGTGCGGGGAGCCTCCGGTCCGGGAATCAGACGCGCCGCCGCTTGCGCGGGCGGCAGCCATTGTGCGGGATGGGCGTCACGTCGCGGATCGCGGTCACGTGGAAGCCCACGGACTGCAGCGCGCGCAGCGCCGACTCACGGCCCGAGCCGGGGCCGGACACCATCACCTCGACCACTTCCATGCCGTGGTCGCGCGCCTTGCGGCCCGCATCCTCGGCCGCGACCTGCGCCGCGTAGGGCGTGGACTTGCGCGAGCCCTTGAAGCCCTGGCTGCCCGAGGAGGACCACGCGATGGCGTTGCCCTGCGCGTCCGTGATGGTCACGATCGTGTTGTTGAAGGTGGCCAGGACGTGCGCGACGCCCGAGGAGATGTTCTTCCGCTCCTTCTTCTTGGGGCGGGAACCGGCGGACGGTTGGCGGGCCATCTTACTTCGTCACCTTCTTCTTGCCGGCCACGGGGACGGCCTTGCCCTTGCGCGTGCGGGCGTTCGTGTGGGTGCGCTGGCCGCGCACCGGCAGGCCACGGCGGTGGCGCAGGCCGCGGTAGCAGGCCATGTCCATCAGGCGCTTGATGTTCATCGCCACCTCGCGCCGGAGGTCGCCCTCCACGCGGTAGTCGCGGTCGATGAGCTCGCGCAGCTTCATCACCTCGTCCTCGGTGAGCTGGTTCACCCGCCGCTCCTCGGGGATGCCGACCTTCTCGCAGATGTCCTTCGCGTTCTTCGGGCCGATCCCGTAGATGTAGCGAAGGGAAATGAGCACCCGCTTGTTGGTGGGGATGTTCACGCCAGCAATACGCGCCACGTTCAAGCTCCTGAGGCCGTCAGGCCCCGCCTCATGTTACACGCACCGTCCAGAAGCCGGTCCGACCGGCCCCGGGGCGGCAAATTCCACGTCCTGCCACGGCCAAACGCGGCCCCGCGCTGCCAAGCGCCGAAGCCGCAAGAAGCGCGCCTCTAGACCGCCTTCACGGCCAGAGTCAAGCCGCGGCCGCCCCGAGAATTCCTTCGAGCGCCGCGGTGACCGTGGCCATCTCGGCCATGCCGTCCACGGATTTCAGCTTTCCCTGGGCCGCATAGTAGGGCAGCAGCGGCGCCGTCTGGGCATGATAGGCCGACAGCCGCGCCGCGACCGTCTCCGCCTTGTCATCCGCCCGGCGCGAGAACTCCGTCCCCCCGCACACGTCGCAGACCCCCTCGACCTTCGGCCGCTTGAAGCGGTCATGGTAGCCCTCGCCGCACTTGGCGCAGGTGAAGCGGCCGGAGATGCGCTCCACCAGGGCGGCGTCGTCCACCTTCAGCTCGATCACGTGATCGAGCCGCAGCCCCTTCTCCCGCAGCATGGCGTCGAGCGCCTCGGCCTGCGGCACGGTCCGCGGGAAGCCGTCGAGGATGAAGCCCCGCGAGGCGTCGGGCTGTTGGACCCGCGCGGCGAGCATGGCGGTGATGATGGCATCGGGCACCAGCGCGCCCTTCTCCATGATCGCCTTCGCCTCGAGGCCGATGGGCGTGCCGGCCTTCACCTCCGCGCGGAGCATGTCCCCCGTCGAGATCTGCACCAGGCCGAAGCGCTCCTCCAGCCGCTTGGCCTGGGTGCCTTTGCCGGCCCCCGGGGGGCCCAGCAGGATGAGGTTCACGCGTGTCCTCCTTCGTCAGCGCCGCCTGCGGCCATCAGCGCGGCCGCGGCCCGCGACCGCCCAGACGGGCCTTTTTGATGAGGCCCTCATACTGGTGCGCGAACAGATGAGACTGCACCTGCGCCACCGTGTCCATCGTCACGGTCACGATGATGAGGAGCGACGTGCCGCCGAAATAGAAGGGCACGCCGTAATTGGCGATCAGCACCTCCGGGATCAGGCACACGAAGCAGAGATAGACCGCGCCCACCGCGGTCAGCCGCGTCAGCACGCGGTCGAGATACTCGGCCGTGTTCTGGCCGGGGCGGATGCCGGGCACGAAGCCGCCATACTTCTTCAGGTTGTCCGCCGTCTCCTGCGGGTTGAAGACGACCGCCGTGTAGAAGAAGGCGAAGAACACGATCAGCGCCATGTAGCTCGCCATGTAGAGCGGCTGGCCGTGCGCCAGCAGGTTGGCGATGCTGGTCAGCCAGGTGTCCGCCCCGCGATCCTGGCTGAAGCCCGCGACCGTGGCCGGCAGCAGCAGCAGCGAGGAGGCGAAGATCGGCGGGATGACGCCGGCCGTGTTGAGCTTCAGCGGCAGGTGGGTGTTCTCGCCGCCGAACATGCGGTTGCCGACCTGGCGCTTGGGGTACTGCACCGGCAGGCGGCGCTGCGCGCGCTCGAAGAACACGACGAGCGCGATGACGCCGAGCGCGGCCAGCAGGAAGAAGATGATGAAGAAGGTCGAGAGCGCGCCGGTCCGGCCCAGCTCCAGCGTCGAGATCAGCGCCGAGGGCAGGTTCGCCACGATGCCCGCGAAGATGATCAGCGAGATGCCGTTGCCGACGCCGCGCGCCGTGATCTGCTCGCCGATCCACATCAGGAACATCGTGCCGCCGACCAGGGTGATCATGCAGGAGACGCGGAAGAACCAGCCCGGGTCCGCGACCGCCGGCCCCGCGCTGCCGCGGATGCCCTCGAGGCCGATGGCGATGCCGTAGGCCTGGAAGATGGCGATCACGAGGGTAAGGTAGCGGGTGTACTGGTTGAGCTTCTTCCGGCCCGATTCGCCCTCCTTCTTGAGGGCCTCCCAGGAGGGAATCGCCGCCGTCATCAGCTGCACGATGATCGAGGCCGAGATGTAGGGCATGATGTTCAGGGCGAAGACGGTCATGCGACCGAGCGCGCCGCCCGTGAACATGTCGAACATGCCGAGGATGCCGCCGCCATGCTGGCGCAGCATCTCGCCCATCACGGCCGCATCCACGCCGGGCACCGGCACGTAGGTGCCGATTCGGTAGACGATCAGCGCGCCGAGGGTGAACCAGATCCGGTTCTTCAGCTCCGTCGCCCGGGCGAGGACGCCGAGGTTCAGGCTGGCCGCGAGCTGGTCGGTGGCGGAGGCCATGCGGGATAACCCTTCAATCAGCCAGACGGCGCCGTGGGTTTCCCCGCGGCGCCGCCGGCAAACTTTCCGTTAATATGGGGCGCCCGCCCGCCGCGCGGCAAGCGCCCGCCGGATCACTCCGCGGCGGCTTCCGCCGCCGGCAGGACGACCTTGCCGCCCGCCGCCTCGACCGCCGCCACCGCGGCCGCCGACGCGCCGGAGACGCTGATCGTCACCGCCCGCTTGATCTCGCCGCGGGCGAGGAGGCGCACGCCGGCATACTTCGACGCGCGGCGGACGATGCCCGCCTCGCGCAGCGCGGCCTCGGTGATCTCGCCCTCGGCGGAGATCCGCCCGGCCTCGATCGCCGCATCGAGGGCGCCGATGTTCAGCGGCGCGTACTCCTCGCGGAAGATGTTCTTGAAGCCGCGCTTCGGCAGGCGGCGGTACAGCGGCAGCTGACCACCCTCGAAGCCGTTGAGCGAGACGCCGGTGCGGGCCTTCTGGCCCTTCACGCCGCGCCCGCCGGTCTTGCCCTTGCCCGAGCCGATGCCGCGGCCGATGCGCTTGAACTTCGGACGCGCACCCGCGTTGTCGCGGATTTCGTTGAGCTTCATGTCAGTCTTCCACCTTCACCAGGTGATGAACCTTGCGGATCATCCCCCGCACGGCCGGAGTGTCCTCCAGCTCGCGCGTGCGGCCGATCTTGTTCAGACCGAGGCCGACCAGCGTCTCCTGCTGACCGGGCTTGCGGCCGTTGCCCGACGCCACCTGGGTGACGCGGACCGTCTTCTTCGCCTCAGACATTCGCCGCCTCCTGGGCCGGCTCGGCGTCCTTGCGCGGGCCGAGCAGGTCCGCGACCTTCTTCCCGCGCCGGTTCGCGACCGACCGGGGCGAGGTCGCGCGCCCGAGCGCGGCAAAGGTCGCCTTGACCATGTTGTGCGGGTTCGTCGTGCCGGTGCACTTGGCGACGACGTCGCCCATGCCGAGCGTCTCGAACACCGCGCGCATCGGGCCACCCGCGATGATGCCCGTGCCGGCCGGGGCCGCGCGCAGGATCACGCGGCCGGCGCCGAACTCGCCGATCACGTCGTGGTGCAGCGTCCGGCCCTCGCGCATCGGCACGCGGATCATGCCGCGCTTCGCGCGCTCGGTCGCCTTGCGGATCGCCTCGGGCACCTCGCGGGCCTTGCCGCTGCCCCAGCCGACCCGGCCCTTCTCGTCCCCGACCACGACCAGCGCCGCGAAGGAGAAGCGGCGACCGCCCTTCACCACCTTCGCCACGCGGTTGATCGTGACCAGCTTGTCCTTGAGCTCGTCACCGGGCTCGCGCTCGGGAGCGCGCTCCCGGTCGCGGTCGCGCCCACGGCGCCCCCGCTGCTGCTCACCACCCTCGCCGCCGCCGCGCGGTTCGCGTGCCATGTTCAGTCTCCCTCGCGCGTCAGAACGACAGCCCGCCCTCGCGGGCGGCGTCGGCCAGCGCCTTCACGCGGCCATGGTAGAGATAGGGACCGCGGTCGAAGACCACGGCCGTCACCCCGGCGGCGAGCGCACGCTCGGCCACCAGCTTGCCCACCGTCTCGGCCGCGCCCCTGTCGGCGCCGGTCTTGAGCTGGTCGCGCAACTCCTTCTCGAGGGAGGAGGCGGCGGCGACGGTGCGGCCGGCCGCGTCGTCGATCACCTGGGCGTAGATGTGACGCCCCGAACGGAAGACGGACAGCCGCGGACGGCCGGCCCCCTTCTGGCGGAGCTGGTAACGGAGGCGGGCGCGGCGACGCGCCTGCATGGCGAGCTTGTCGGCCATTACTTCTTCTTCCCCTCCTTCCGGAGGATCACTTCGTTGTCGTACCGGACGCCCTTGCCCTTGTAGGGCTCGGGGCCGCGATAGGCGCGGATCTCGGCGGCGACCTGGCCGACCTTCTGCTTGTCCGAGCCCTCGACCTTGATGGTCGTGGGCTTCTCGCAGGTGATCTTGATGCCTTCGGGCGCCTTGTAGCGGATCTCGTGGCTGTAGCCGAGGTTCAGCACCAGCTCCGAGCCCTGCATCGCGGCCTTGTAGCCGGTGCCGGTGATCTCCATGGTCTTGGTGAAGCCCGTGGACACGCCCGTCACCATCCCCTCGACGAGGCTGCGGGTCGTGCCCCACAGCATCCGGGTCTGGCGGTCGCTGCCGCGGGGATTCACCGCGACCTCGTTCGAGCGCACCTCGACATCCACCGCATCCGTGAGGTCGAGGGACAGCTCGCCGAGCTTGCCCTTGGCCTTCAGGGTCCGGCCCGCCAGCGTCACCTGGACGCCGGCCGGGACCGGAACGGGATACTTGCCAACGCGGGACATGGTCGGCTCCCTCAGAAGACGCGGCAGAGGACTTCGCCGCCGACATTGGCGGCGCGGGCCTCGTTGTCGCTCATCACGCCGCGCGGCGTGGACAGGATCTGGATGCCGAGGCCGGAGTAGAACTTCGGCAGCTCCTTGATCTTGGAGTAGACCCGGCGGCCCGGCTTGGACACGCGGGCGATCTCCTTGATCGCGGGCTCACCCTCGGAATACTTCAGCTCGATCTCGATCTGACGCACGCCGGGGCGCAGCTCCTCCACGCGCCAGGCGCGGATGTAGCCCTCGCGCTTCAGCACGTCGAGGACGTCGGTCTTGAGCCGCGACGCCGGGGCCAGGCACTTCACCTGGCGCGCCGCGTGGGCATTGCGGATGCGGGTGAGCAGGTCACCCAGCGGATCGGACATGGACATGCGCCCGGCTCCTTACCAGCTCGACTTCACCACGCCCGGCAGCTGCCCCGTCGAGGCGAGCGCGCGGAGCTGGTTCCGGCTCAGCTTGAACTTGCGGTAGTTGCCGCGCGGGCGGCCCGTCAGCTCGCAGCGCAGGCGCACGCGCACCTTGGCGCCGTTGCGCGGCATCTGGGCGAGCTTCATCGTCGCCTCGAAGCGCTCCTCGATGGGCACGTCGCGGTCCATCACCACGGCCTTCAGCGCGCGGCGCTTGGCGGAGTGCGCCTTTGACAGGGCCTCGCGGCGCTTGTTCTTCTCGACGGAAGAGGTCTTGGCCATAAGCGTTTAGTCCTCCGGAACCTGCCCGCGCCCCGACGCTTCCGGGGGGCGGGCGGTTTTCCAATGGGTTCAGTTGACGAAGGGAAGATCGAAGCCCTTCAGCAGGGCCTTGGCTTCCTTGTCGGTCTTCGCCGTGGTCACGAACACGATGTCCATGCCGCGGACCTGGTCCACCTTGTCGTAGTTGATCTCGGGGAACACGATCTGCTCCTTCAGGCCGAGGCTGTAATTGCCCCGCCCGTCGAAGCCGCGATTGCCCGGGATGCCACGGAAGTCACGGACGCGCGGCAGCGCGATCGTCACCAGGCGGTCCAGGAACTCGTACATGCGGGCCTTGCGCAGCGTGACCTTGCAACCGATCGCCTGACCCTCGCGGATCTTGAAGCCCGCGATCGCCTTCTTCGCCCGCGTCCGCACCGGCTTCTGGCCCGAGATCAGGGTCAGGTCGGCCACGGCGGCGTCGAGCTTCTTCTGGTCGCCGGCGGCCTCGCCGACGCCCATGTTGATGACGATCTTCTCGAGCTTCGGCACCTCCATGACGTTCTTGTAGCCGAACTCCTGCTGGAGGGCGGCCTTCACCACGTCGAGGTAGTGCTTCTGCAGCCGCGCCATCTCGGGCGGCACAGCCTGCGCCGCACCGGCCGCGGCCGGCACGGCCTCGACGCGACGGCTGGAGGTCTCGGGGGCGTCGCCGCCCGCCTTCTTCGCCGGCGTGGCCGGCTTCTTGGCCGCCGGCTTGCCGCCAGCCTTGCCCCCCTTCTGGGCGGGGGCGCCCTTCTTCGTGCCGCTCATGCGTCGAGCACCTCACCCGAGGCCTTCGCCACGCGGACCTTCTTCCCGTCCTCCAGGACGCGGAAGCCCACGCGGGTCGGCTTGTCCGTCTTCGGATCGATCAGCGCCAGGTTGGACAGATCGATCGGCGCTTCCTTCGGCACGATGCCGCCGGTCTCGCCGATGCGCGTCTGCTTCTGGTGCTTCTTCACCATGTTCACGCCCTGCACGAGGGCGCGGTTCTCCGTCGGCATCACGCGGATCACCTCGCCGCGCTTGCCCTTGTCACGGCCGGCCAGGACCTGCACCCGGTCGCCCTTCTTGATCTTGGCGGCCATGGTCACAGCACCTCAGGCGCGAGCGAGATGATCTTCATGAACTTCCGCGCGCGCAGCTCGCGCACGACGGGCCCGAAGATGCGGGTGCCGATCGGCTCGCCCTGCTTGTTGATCAGCACGGCGGCGTTGCGGTCGAAGCGGATGGCCGAGCCGTCGGCGCGGCGCACGGGATAGGCCGTGCGCACGATCACCGCGCGCTCCACCGCGCCCTTCTTCACCTTGCCCCGGGGGATGGCTTCCTGCACCGCGACGACGATGACGTCGCCCACGGAAGCCGTCTTGCGGCGCGTTCCGCCCAGGACCTTGATGCACTGAACCCGGCGGGCGCCGCTGTTGTCCGCGACGTCCAGGTTGCTCTCGACGGAGATCATGCCGAAGCCCCTTCAACGGCCTGCCCGAGCGGCGCGCCGTTGCGGGCGACGACGGTCCAGGTCTTGCGCTTGGAGATCGGCGGGCACTCCTCGATGGAGACCAGGTCGCCTTCCTTGCACTGGTTCAGCTCATCATGGGCGGCGTACTTCTTCGAACGCCGGATGAACTTCTTGTAGAGCGGGTGCATGACGCGACGTTCGACCAAGACGGTGACCGTCTTGTCCATCTTGTCGCTGGTCACCCGCCCGGTGAGGACTCGCTTCGGCATCGCCGGGGTCTCCTCAGGACTTGGGGTTGGAGGCGGCGCGCTCGCGCTCCGCCAGGATGGTCTTCACGCGGGCGATGTCGCGGCGGACGGAGCGGATGCGCCCCGTCGCCTCGAGCTGCCCGGTCGCCCGCTGGAAGCGCAGGTTGAACTGCTCCTTCCGCAGGTCGATCAGCATGCCCGCGAGTTCGTCCGCGCTCTTCGCGCGGATGTCGGCGATCTTCGTCATGGCCACTTTACGCCTCCGCCACGGCGCCGAGGCGCGTGACGATCTTGGTCTTGATCGGCAGCTTCGCCGCGCCGAGCGACAGCGCCTCGCGCGCCGTCTCGACGGGGACGCCGTCGATCTCGAACATCACGCGGCCCGGCTTCACCCGGCACACCCAGTATTCCGGCGCGCCCTTGCCCGAGCCCATGCGGACTTCCGCCGGCTTGGTCGAGACGGGAACGTCCGGGAAGATGCGGATCCACACCCGGCCCTGGCGCTTCATGGCGCGCGTGATCGCGCGGCGCGCCGCCTCGATCTGGCGGGCGGTCACGCGCTCGGGCTCGAGCGCCTTCAGGCCGTAGCCCCCGAAGGAGAGGGAGAACCCGCCCTTCGCCACGCCCTTGATCCGGCCCTTGTGGGCCTTGCGGTACTTCGTACGCTTCGGCTGCAGCATGTCACGTCACCCCAATCAGCGCTGCGGCGCTTGCTCGTGGGCGCGCTTGTCCTGCGCCAACGGGTCATGGGCCATGATCTCGCCCTTGAAGATCCACACCTTCACGCCGCACGTCCCGTAGGTCGTCTTGGCGGTGCCGATCCCGTAGTCGATGTCGGCGCGCAGCGTGTGCAGCGGCACGCGGCCCTCGCGGTACCACTCCATCCGCGCGATCTCGGCGCCGCCGAGGCGGCCGGAGCAGTTGATCCGGATGCCGAGGGCGCCGAGGCGCATGGCGGACTGCACGGCGCGCTTCATCGCGCGGCGGAAGGCCACGCGGCGCTCCAGCTGCTGCG
>JAIEOO010000148.1 GCA_019750475.1 Acetobacteraceae bacterium
CCTCGGTCGCGCCCGGCACCAGCATCGTGGGCGGCGGCGGGGGCGGGTTGAGCGCCCAGGCGTTCGGTTCGGGGGGCGAGTCCGACGGCAAGGGAGTGTCGATTGCGAACACGGGTCATCTCCTCTGCGGGTGCACACCCCAGGGCCGGGGCAGCATCGGGGCGCCGCGAGAAGACGCAGAACGAGGTTGATGTTCCGTTTCACTCCGCCGCTCGGCTCCGGTTGGGCTTCCATCCGGTCGGCGCATTCCGGAACGCACCGCCGCCGATCGGGGCGCATCGCCCGATCAAGGCGCGGCACGAGCGCCCCTTCGGCGGCACTGGGCATCGCTCATGCCCGCAGCGCCGACCTCGTCACCGCCTTCTCCAGCGACGAACGGCCTGACGCCTGGAGCCTGCCGGGCAGCGCGCCCTTCGACGCGCCGGATGGCGGCGGCATTGAGGCGCTCGCCCGCGGCCGTCACTGGCGAAGCACATCCTCGCGGTAATGAAGAGATCGTTCGAGAGGGACCGGCTGACCTACCGTGCGAGGGTGATGGCGCTGAAGAAGGTGTGGGCGCATCGGTCATGGCGCATGGCGCTGCGGCGCCAGTCCCTGAGCCTGCCGAACATGACCTCGATGCGGTGGCGTTGGCGGTAGAGGGTGGCATCGTGCGGGACGGGCCGCTTGCGCGAGCGCGTGGAGAGGATGCAGGGCTCGATGCCCTTGGCGGCGAGCCCGACGTGGAACCGGGCGCTGCCGTAGCGGCGGTCGGCGATCAGTTCCCGAGTTGGCGGCAGCTTGGGCAGCATCGCCGCTGCGCCTCCGTGGTCGCCGGCCTGGCCCTCGGTGAGCAGCAGCACGACGGGCCGGCCCGGGCCGTCGCAGGCGGCGTGGAGCCTGGAGTTCAGCTTGCCCCTGATCCTTCCGAGCAGGCGGGGAAAAGCCCCTTTTTGAGCAGGCTGGCCGCGGTGCGGTGGGCCTTCAGGTGCGTGCTGTCGATCATGATGCGATCGGGCGGGCCGCGCTCGGCGACGAGGGCGGCGGGAGCCGCAGCGTCTGCGCGGGCGAGAGCAGGAAGGGCGGCTTCGGGGGGGCATGGCGGGACCTCCGCCACGCCCGGAATCACCGCCCGCCAAAGCTGCACAAGCAATTGATCGGTCCTGACCCTAACGGCCGCGGAGCACCTCGAGGTCCTCCGCGTCGAGTTCCACCGGCGTGCCGCCGCGGATCAGCGCCGCGAAATCCTCGTCCGGCACCATCAGCGTCAGGCAGTAGAGCTTCCCCGGCCCGGTGTTCTCCACCACGTGCTCGACACCGGGGCGGAGCATCAGCGTGTCGCCGGGGCCGATCGGCACCCAGTCCGTCCCCGCACGGGCGCGGCCCTCGCCCTTCAGCACGAAGAAGGCCTCCTCCGCCGCGCGGTGGGTGTTGGGGGGCGTCGCCCCGCCGGGCGCGAAGATCTCGACGACCAGCGTGAAGCCGGCCCCGTCCGCCAGCGGATCCAGCAGGCAGGCGAAGTGGTTGGTGTCCTCCGGCGCGATGCGGAAGCCGCGCAGTTCGCCCGCGCGCTTCAGCACGGCCCCGCCCATGTCAGGCGAGCGCGAGCATGGTCACGCTGCCGGGCGGCACCGGCAGGGGCGGCAAGGTCTGCAGGGCCGGTTGCCTCGGCCCTTCCGCGCGCGGCGGGGGCGAGGCGCAGGCGGCGAGGATCAGCGTCAGGCCGCAAAAGGTCGCGCGCAGAAGGGGCATGCGTCTCTCCGTCGCGGGGAAAGCGGGCGGCGCCGGCATCATCCCCCGCCGAGCGCCGCCCATCCCCTGTCCAGTCCCGGTGTCCGGGTGGCAAACTGGCAACAGCCGGTTTCCATCGCAATGAAGAAACTGTGTCCCTATATTCCGCGTCTGTCAGGAATCATCAGGAGCCGCCTTTTCATGCGCCGCCGTGCCCGTTTCCTCGCCACCCTCGCCGTGCTGGCACTGGCGCTCGCGCCGGCGCTGGCCGAAGCGCGGCCGGGCGGTGGTTCGTCCTCTGGCAGCCGGGGTTCGCGCAGCTATTCCGCCCCGCCGGCGACGCGCACCGCGCCCGACGCCGCCCGCCCCTTCGACCGCACGCAGACCGCTCCGGGCCCGGCCAACCCCGGCTATGGCGCACCGGCGGCGCGGCCCGGCACGGCCGCCGGCCAGCCGGCGCGGGGCGGCTTCATGGGCGGCCTGCTGGGCGCGGGCCTGCTCGGCATGCTGCTGGGCGCCGGGTTCTTCGGCGGCCTGTCCGGCATCGCCGGCATGCTCGGCTTCCTGCTCCAGATCGCCCTGATCTTCGGCCTGGTGATGCTGGCCTTCGCGCTGTTCCGCCGCCGCCAGCCGCAGCCGGCCGGCATGCCCGCGGCGATGATGCGCGAGCGCGTGGACGGCCCGCCGCCGGGCGGCGGAGTCGCGGGCGGCCTCGCCCGCGGCCCGGCGCGCCCGGCCGATGAGGTCGGCATCGGCGGCACCGACTACGCCCAGTTCGAGGCGCTGCTGAAGCAGGTGAACGCCGCCTGGTCGAGCCGCGACATCGCCACGCTCCAGCGCATCGCCACGCCCGAGATGGCGCAGTACTTCCGCGACGACTACGCCGCCCTCGAGGCGCGCGGCTGGCGCAACGAGACGCGCGACGTCGTGCTCGAGAGCGGGGACCTGGCGGAGGCCTGGCGCGAGGGTGCGCGCGAATACGCGACCGTCGCCATGCGCTTCTCGCTCGTGGACGTCACGCGGGAGGTCGCGACCGGCCGCGTGACGGAAGGCCACCCGGATCAGCGCCAGACGGCCACGGAACTCTGGACCTTCGTCCGCGTCCAGGGCGGCCCCTGGCAGCTCTCCGCCATCCAGCAGGTGGGGCGCTGACGCGCCCCACCCCCTGTCCGGCTCACAGGTCGAGGAAGCTGGCCCGGCCGGTGTCGTAATGGGCCAGCGCGCCGAGCGGCAGGTTCGCCAGGTGCTCGGCGCTCTCGCTGATCGCCAGCGCCACGTCGGCCCGCGAGGCGCCCCCGTTCAGCAGGCTGACCCAGCCGTTCAGCCCGGCCGCTTCCGGCGCGCGGTTCAGGGCGAACTGATAGAGCGCCGTGACGAAGGCGGTGTTGTTCATCCCCGCGAGCGACGCCGCTTCCGAAGCCGCCAGGAACCCCGCCGCGACCTGCGACGGCGCCATGCCCGCATCGAGCTGCCGGAGCCAGTTGCCGATGCCGGGCGCGTCGGGCGTGCGGTTGAACAGCGTGTCATAGAGGCGGAAGACGACGCCGCCCGCACCCGTGCCGTCGAGCAAGGCGACGCCGTCGTCGAACACCAGCCGCTCGACCGAGACGAGCGTGTCCCGCTCGGCCGCGCTCACGGCGTAGACCGTGCCGTCCGGCGTGCGGGAGAGCGTCCAGGCCGCCCGGTTGCCCGACATGACGACCCAGTCGGCGCCGGCGCCGCCCATCAGCACGTCGCTGCCGAGGCTGCCCTCGATGACGTCGTTGCCGGCATCGCCCATCAGCACGTCGTTGCCCGAGCCGCCCCACATGCGGTCGCTGCCGGCCCCGCCGCTGAGCTGGTCCGCCTCCCAGCTGCCGCGGATGCGGTCCGCGCCCGGGCCGCCGTTCAGCGGCTTGTCCACGTACATCATGAGAAGCTGGCCGTGCTCGACGATTTCCGTGCGGTCAGCGCTGCCGGTGACGCCGAAGGGCGCGTGCGCCTGCACGTCGAGGAGGTAGGCCTCGCGCGTCGCGCTGCCGAAGATGGTCGTCACGTCCACGATGCCCGACGCTTCCTCGTCCTGCGTGAAGGGCGGCGTGGCGGCGCTGTTGTCGCCGAAGCGGGCGGGGTCATGCCGCGCGACCTCGATCAGCCGGTCGCTCCCCGGCTTGTACGCCCAGATCTTGCCCGACGGCGCCTGATTGCCGATGTCCTCCTGGATGAGCACCGTTCCGTCGGCGGAGACCGTCATGTTGTCGAACATGCGGTGGCCTTCCGGCCCCTCGACCAGCGCGGTGAAGCGGCCGCCCGCCTGCGGGTTCCGCACGTCGTTGAAGTCGAGCGCCCAGAGGCGCGACGGCCCCGTGAAGCTCGCCGTCGTGACGAAGTAGAAGCGGTTGGGGTTCAGCGTGTCCCAGGCGCCGTCCTCAGGGCGCAGCCATTCGGTGATGCCGGCCGTGACGCTGTTCGCCTGGATGGTGGCGCCATTCAGCTGCTGCACGTTGCCGAGCGATGCGAGGCTGAAGGTGCCGTTGAGGGCCGTGCCCGTCGCGCCTTCGGCGGCGAAGCCGGCGTTCACGCCGAAGAGCGTCCCGTTGGTCAGGCCGGCACGGTCCACCACGCTGCCGGACACGGTCTTGTCCCCGACATAGACGTAGACCTGGCCGGGCGTCGTGTCGTCGAGGACGATGGCCACCGTCCTCGCGCCGCTGTTCGGCGACAGCACGATGTTCTCGATGGAGGTGTTGCCGAACCGCGGCAGCTCGTACACGCGGCCGGCCTCGGCGCCGGTCGCGATGAAGGCGAAGGGACGGCCTTCATTGCCGACCTCCTCGCCGGCGAAGTAGATGCGGTCCACCGTGCCGAGGCCCGTCGCCGGGTCGAAGGTGGCGGTGACGGCCGGCATGTCGCCCGAGCAGAGGCGGCCGATCGCCGTGGTCTGCTGCACATAGCCGCCGGCGCCGCCATTGGCCGCGACGTCCCACAGGAAGGTCTGCTTGCCGAGATCCTCGGCCGCGGTGACGGCGAGCGTCGCCTTGTCCACGGTCAGGCGGCTGACGAAGGAGCCGACGGAGCCATGCGCCCGCTGAACGCCGGCGGTGGCCCCGATCTCGTGGTTCACCAGCACGGTCGCCGTGCCGTCGCCGTTGTCGTAGGCGCCGATGCCGTCGGGGATGCCGACGAAGCGCCAGGGGGTGCCGTCATGCTTGACCGCGTTCGCCGGACGGTCGCCCGACGAGAGAAGGGAGACGAAGGTGACGTTGGGTTCCGTCTGGACGAGATAGGGGGTCTGGGTCGTGGACGGACCCGTGATCGAAACTGACATTCCTGTCCTCACCTCTGCTGGGCACCCGTTGGGTGGCCTTTTCCGGCGAGGACAGGCTTACGCGCGGCCGGCGTCAGGGCTGTGACGGTTGGATGTGCCCACGATGTTCGTTTGATGAATGCAATATTCTGTCGTGGCCGTCATCGACGCGACAGGACAGGGTCACGCGCCCTCGCAGCCCTTGGCCGTGAGCGCCGGGATCACCCAGGAGCGGTCCCACGTCCCCGCGCGGATCGCCGCCTCGGCCTTCACCTCCTTCGCGTTGTGCGCCTCAGCCGCCGCGATCACCTCCGCCGCTTCCTCGCGCGGCACGACGACGCAGCCATCCTCGTCGCAGGCGATCAGGTCGCCCGGCATCACCACCTGGCCGCCGCAGGAGACGGGCGTGCCGATCTCGCCCGGGCCTTCCTTCCAGGGTCCGGCCGGGGTGTGGCCGCGGGCCCAGACGCCGAACGCCATCTTCGCGAGCGACGCCACATCCCGCACGGCGCCGTCGATGACGACGCCGGCGATGCCGCGCTGCATGGCGTGGCCCAGCATCAGGTCGCCCATCAGGGCCACGGTCAGGTCGCCATTGCCGTCGCAGACGATGACGTCGCCGGGCTGCGCCATGTCCACGGCGCGGTGGAGCAGCAGGTTGTCGCCCGAGCGCGCCTTCACGGTGAAGGCCGGGCCGGCCATGCGCTTCCTGCCGCCATAGGCGTGGAAGGTGCCGGACAGCGACTGCATCCGGTTCATCACGTCGCCGATGTTCGCGGCCGGCACCGCCAGCGCGCGGGCGCAGAGGGCCAGGTCCACCCGGCCCGTGACGGGGCGGATGCGGAAACCGATGGTCATGGGCGTCTCTCCCGAAGTCGTCCTTCGCCCTATCGCAGCACGGGGGCGGGCAGCGCGCTACCCGGCCGGCGCGGCGAGCGCGACCCCGGCCTCGGCGTAGAAGCGCGCCGCGCCCGGATGGAAGGGCAGGATCCGGTTGGTGCCCGCGTGGCGCGCCTGGGTGGCCGCGGCCGAAGGGCCCATCGCGCCCGCCGGCGCCGTCAGCACCGCCCGCGTCACGCGATAGGCCACGTCGTCCGGCAGCGCGCGGTTGGCGACGACGAAGTTCCACGCCGCGAAGCTGTGCACCGGCTCCGCCTGGCCGGGATAGGTGCCGGGCGGCAACGCGGTGGGCGACAGGTAGGGCAGGCGCTGCGTCACCCGCGCCGCCACCTCCTCCCCCGGGCCGAAGACGCGCGCCGGGCGCTCGCGCAGCACCGCGAGGATGGACGGGATGGGCACGATCGCGCCCTGCCACAGCGCATCCATCGCGCCGGAGAGCAGCCCGGCGCTCATCTCCGCGGGCGTGCCGCTGACGACGGTGATGGAGATGCCGGCCGCCTCGGCCGCCGCGCGCAGGAAGGTCTCGGCCGGCCCGGCCGCCGGCCCCGCCCCGACCCGCTTGCCGTCGAGCTGCGCGAAGCGCGTCAGCCCCGATGGCTCCGGCGCGACGACCTGGAAGCTCGTCTCGTACATCGGCCAGAGCGCCCGGATGTTCGCGTGGCGCCGCCCGCGCGCGGCCGGCGTGCCCTGGAGCGCGTCCCAGACCGAGCCGAGGAAGGCCGTGCCGATGCCCGTCGCCTCGTCCTCCACCCGGGAGAGGTTCTCCAGGCTGCCGGCGCTCTGCCGCACCTCCACCGCGATTCCCTCGCCATTCAGGTGGCGCGCCACGCCCTCGGCATAGGGCAGGAAGGCGCTGCCGGGCCCGGCGCTGTGGAACCGGAGCGGCCCGCCCTGGGCCATGACCGGCGTCGCACCCATCACGAGCGGCGCGGCGAGGACGGAACGGCGGCGCATGGCGGGCTCTCCTGCATGGTGCGGGCCAGCGTCGCGCGGATCGGCGCATCTTGGGAAGCGCCGAATGGCCGCGTAACGTCGGCCGCCATGACCGACCTCTTCTCCCCGCTGACGCTGCGCGGCGTCACCTTCCGCAACCGCATCGGCGTCTCGCCCATGTGCCAGTATTGCTGCGGCGAGGATGGCCGCCCGACCGACTGGCACCTCGCCCATCTCGTGTCCCGCGCCATCGGCGGGCCCGGCATGGTGATGACCGAAGCGAGCGCCGTGACGCCCGAAGGCCGCATCAGCCCGGGCGATGTCGGCCTGTGGGAGGAGGGGCAGATCGCCGCCCACGCGCGCATCACGGCCGCCGTCGCGCGGCTCGGCGCGGTGCCGGCGATCCAGCTCGCGCATTCGGGGCGCAAGGGCAGCCGCCTGCCGGCCTGGGACCATGGGCCGGCCTCACCCGGCTGGACGGCGCTCGCGCCCAGCGCCGTCGCCTTCGGCGACTATGCCGTCCCGCGCGCGATGACCGAGGCCGAGGTGGCCGGCACCATCGCCGCCTTCGCCGAGGCCGCGAGGCGCAGCGTGCGCGCCGGCTATCGCCTGATCGAGCTGCACGCCGCCCATGGCTACCTGCTGCACAACTTCCTCTCGCCGCTCAGCAACCGCCGCAACGACGCCTGGGGCGGCGATTTCGAGGGGCGCACCCGTCTGGTGCGGGAGATCTGCGCCGCGGTGCGCGACGCCATCCCGGCGGACCTGCCGCTGTCGCTCCGCGTCTCGCACACCGACTGGGTCGAGGGCGGCTGGACGACGGCGGAGAGCGTGGAGCTGGCCCGCCGCGTGAAGGCACTCGGGGTGGACATCGTGGACGTCTCCTCGGGCGGCCTCGATGCCGGGCAGAAGATCCCGCTCGGGCCGGGCTACCAGGTGCCGGGGGCGGAGGCCGTGCGGCAGGGCGCGGACATCCCCGTGATGGCCGTCGGCCTCATCACCGATCCGCACCAGGCCCAGGCCGTGCTGGCGGAGGGCAAGGCCGACATGATCCTGCTGGCCCGCGCCTTCCTGCGCGACCCGTACTGGGTGCTGAACGCCGCCGTGGCGCTCGGCCGGGCGGACGCCGTCACGGCCCCGCCGCAATACGATCGCGGCTGGTCGAGCCTCGGGAAGATCCCGATGGACAAGGCGGTCGGGGCGCCGATGCCGGCGCTGTGACCGCGCTCACCCCGCGGTGATGCTGGCGGCGCGGGCCACCTCGCCCCACATCGCGATCTCGCGCCGCAGCCGCTCGGCCATGGCGGCGGGCGGCAGCGGCGAGACCAGCGCGCCGCTCGCGAAGGCCCGCGCCCGCACGGCCTCGTCGGCCAGCGCCTCGTTGGCGCGCGTCACGAGAAGGCGCGTCACCTCCTCCGGCACGCCGCGCGGCGCGAAGAGCGAGAACCACACATTGAGGCCGAGGTCGGGCAGCCCCGCCTCGGCCGCCGAGGGGATCTCCGGCAGGCCCGGATGCCGCTCGTTCGAGGAGACGCAGAGCGGCCGCAGCCGCCCGTCCCGCACCAGCGGCACCAGCGGCGGCGGGGAGTTCATGTAGAACTGCACCCGGCCCGCGATCAGGTCGGCGATGGTCTCGCCGGTGCCGCGATAGGGCACGTGCAGCATGTCGATCCCGGCGCGCAGCTTCAGCAGCTCCGCCCCCATGTGATGCATCGATCCGTTGCCGGCCGAGGCATAGATCAGCTGCCCCGGCCGCGCCTTGGCGTGGTCGATGAACTCTCGCAGCGTCCGCACGGGCACGGTCGGATGCGTGACGAAGAGCTGCGGCGTGTCCGTCACCTGCGCCAGCGGGATGAAGTCCCGCAGGGTGTCGATCTGCTGCAAGCCGCCGATGGCGGCGCGCCCGGCCATGGTGCCGCAATAGCCCATCAGCAGCGTGTGCCCGTCGGGCCGCGCGTTCAGCACCGCGTTCAGCCCGACCATGTCGTTGCCGCCGGGCCGGTTCTCCACCACCACCGGCACGCCGAGGCGCTGGGAGAGCGGCTCGGCGATGAGGCGCGCGGAGAAGTCGGTGCCGCCCCCGGCCGGAGAAGGCACGATGATCGTCACCGGGCGCTGCGCCAGCGGCGACTGGGCGCGCGCCACCGTCGGCGCGGCGAGGACCGCCGCCAGCAGCGGACGCCGGGGAATGCGGATGCTCATGGTGCTTGGTTCCTCCCTGTGTCCCGGTCAGCCGGGTTCGTCGAAGGGCGGCGGGCCGTCCACCGGCACCCGCCCGACATTCAGGACGAAGGAGAGCAGGGTGTAGTAGCCCAGCACCCCCAGCAGCTCGACCAGCGCCGCTTCGCCCAGCGCGTCGCGCGCCGCGGCGAACAGCGCGTCGTCGAGACGCCCGGTGTCCAGAACGCACCGCGCCGCGCGCCAGACGAGCTGCTGCCGGGCATCGGCGAAGCCCGGATCCTCGCCCCGGCGCAGCCGCTCCATCGCCGCCGCGTCCACGCCGAGCGAGGCCGCGATGGGATGATGCGCGAACCACTCGAACTGCGCGGCCCAGCGGCGCGAGACCGTGAGGATCGCGATCTCGCGCAGCGCGCCGTCCAGCGTGCCGCCGAAGCGCAGATGCGCGCCGAGCTTCTGCACGTGGTCGGCCATGCCGGGCGCCCGCAGCAGCACGCCGAAGGGCCCGGAGATGCGGCCGCGCGGGCCGCTCATGATCGCCTGCGCGACCGCGCGCTGCTCGGCCGTCATGGCGTCGAGGGGCAGGGGCGGGAAGCGCTCCATCACAAGGATCCCGGTGACGCGGCGGAGATGCCGCCATCCACCAGCAGCTCGATGCCGGTGATGTGCTTCGCCTCGTCGGACGCCAGGAACAGCACGGCATGCGCCACGTCCCAGGCGTCGCCCATCCTGCCGAGCGGCACCGAGGCGTCGCGCCTGGCGATCAGCGCCGCCGCGTCGTTGGCGCCGAGCTGCGGCACCAGCCTGTGCTCGACGAGCGGCGTGTGCATCAGCCCGGGGATCACGGTGTTGCAGCGCACGCCGTCGCGCGCGTGGCGCATCGCGACCGACTTCGAGAGCGCGATGACGCCGTGCTTCGAGGCCGAATAGGCCACATGCGGGCGCTCCGCGCTCATCCGCAGGGCGGCGATGGAGGCGAGGTTGACGATGGCGCTGCGCGGCCGGCGCTTCAGATGCGGCAGGGCGAACTTGCAGCCGAGGAAGGCGGAGCGCAGGTTGAAGTCGATCTGCCGCTCCCAGACATCCTCCGGCATGTCCTCGGCGCCGCCGGGATGCGAGCCGCCGACGTTGTTCACCATGATGTCGAGCTGGCCGTAGCGGGCCACGCCCGCCTCGACGGCCGCGGCGAACTCGGCGGAGGAGGTGACGTCCGCCACATGCGCCGTCGCCTCGCCGCCCTCGCGCGCGATGATGCCGACGGTCTCGGCCACCGCCGCCTCGTTGTTGTCGAGGCAGAAGACCTTCGCCCCCTGCCGCGCCATCAGCACCGCCGTCGCCTTGCCATTGCCCCAGCCGGGCCCGACCGAGCCCGCGCCCGTGACGATGGCGACCTTCCCTGTCAGGTCGAGCACGCTTCCTCACCCCTCATCCTTCGTTGCGGCGGAGCGTGACCGGCACGCCCCGCCCTGGCAAGGCGCGGCCGCCGAGGTGCCGCGACCGATGCCGGCCGGCTTGATCCAGCGCTAACCCCGTCCGGCGCGGGCGTGGCAGGCTCGCCGGCGTGAGCAACCCCGCCGCCGGACTGCTGCGCCCGGCCATCGAGGCCGTGGCCCGGCCCCCGCCCCTGCTGGCGCCGGACGC
>JAIEOO010000194.1 GCA_019750475.1 Acetobacteraceae bacterium
CGCTGTCCCGCAGGCGGCGCCGCACGGCCTCGCGCAGGCCGAGGCGATCGAGCAGCCAGCCGGCCAGCTCCGTCGTCGCGGCGGCGCCGCCCCGCAGCAGGTTGACGAGCAGCGGACGCGGCCGCGCGGCGAAGAGGCCGGCGGCGATCACCTGTTCCGATCCCGTCGCGAGCCGCGATTTCCAGGACGCGTCACCGACGCCCAGATCCACGAGGCGCACCGCCGAGCCGTCGCGCGACAGGCGCTGGAACAGCGTCACGGAGAGCCACGTCCCGGGCGCGTAGCGCCCGAAGCGCTGGTCGTAGCCCATGAAGTCGTTGTGGAGGATGCCGCCGCGGATGTCGGCGATCCAGAACGCGGCGGGATCGTTGCCGCACCAGACGACCCAGCCATGCAGCCAGCCGCGGGCCGCGCTCGCGAGGAGGCGCCGGCGCGTCGTCTCGTCGTGGCGGAAGCCGACGCCCAGGCCGCGCTGGTAGTTGTGGCGCATGACGCGCTCGGCGAGATCCATCAGGCGCGGTACGTCATCGGCGCGGCGCAGCTCCTCGAGGCGGAAGCCGTCGCCGAAGGCCTCGCGCAGCCGGCGCTCCCGCTGCTTCTGCTTCTCGCGGGCGTTGCGGCTGAGGCTGCGCAGGTAGTCGGCCCCGAACCGCGCGAGATCGGCCTTGTGCAGCACGACCGGCCGCGCGCCCGCGTCGCGGACGAGGCGGCCGGCTCCGCTGCGGACCAGCCGGGTCAGCGGATGCCCGACCGGCGCGAAATGCAGCATCACGGCATCGGCCTCGCCGCGGCGCAGCAGGTCACGCAGCGCGTCGAAGGCGGCGCGCATGGCGTCGGGGTCGTCGCTGCCGAGCAGCCCGCCATGGACGAGGGTGAGCACGGTGAGATGCGGCGCGCCCAGACCGAACGGGCCGAACCGGATGACGAGGCGCTGCCGCGCGAGCCGTCCGACCAGCAGGGCGCAGGTGGCCCCGTCGCGGCTGACCCGCAGCACATGCGGCCGGAGGAACCCTTCGGCGCAGGGCGCGAATTCGCGGAAGAATCCGTGGTCGCCGTCGCGATGCGTCGCGTTCGCGTCCCAGAAGCCGCGATGCGGTTCCAGCTCCGCGAAGCTGGTCAGGTGCTCGACCGCGAAGGCCACGCGGCGTCAGGGGGCCGGCAGCCGCAGGCGCCACCGGCGGGTCTGGCCGTCCGGGGACGTGCCGTCGGCCTCGAAGGCCGGATGCGCGTCGAGGACCGCCGCCCGCACCGGATGGGTGTGGACCAGATAGGCCTCGATGCCCGGGCCGATCCGCGTGACGTTCTCGAGCACGCGGCGCAGGATCCCCTCGTCGAGCGTCCCGCCGTAGAGGAACGCGACCAGCTTCTCGCGCGGGAAGCCGAAGAGGGCGGCGTCGCCCGTCACGACCTCCCCGTTGGCGATGCCGAGCGTCGCGAGGTTCGCCCGCGCCACCTCGGCGAGTTCGACGGCGAATTCCACGCCGATCACGCGCCGGAAGCCGAGCCACGCGCCGATGATCAGCGGCCGGCCCTTGCCCGTCCCGATGTCCACCAGCGTGAACTCGCCCTGCCGGCCTTCGAGGAACGCCATGGCGCTGCGGAAGAGGCTCTCGTGGATCGCCTGGTAGGCGCCGCCGGTCTCGGCGCTCTCGGCGGAGGCCGCCTGCACCGTGTAGCGCCAGAGCTGCGCGATGCCGCCCGTATCCACCCCATGCGCCGCGTCGAACGCGTCGGCGGCGTGACGCTGCGACAGGTTGCGCCGCAGCCCGGCCACGACTCCCGCCACGCCCTCACGTGCGAACTTCCGGCGAACCTTGCTGGCGAGGAGGGACAGCTTCATGCGCGGGCGGAATGGACTGTCACGAGGGCCTCGAGGGCGTATCCGCGACGCCATTAACCCATCCTTGCGCGCGCTCCTAGATTGGCACGGAGCCCGGCGATTATTGCGGTCACGATCCAGAGTTGGTTCCAGTACGTGACCGTGGCGCCGATGTAGATGAACGCGAAGATGCAGACGCTCAGGCCGAGGCCGAGCCGCCGGTCGGCCGCGTCGAGGCCGATGGGCTGGTCGGTATCGACCGTCGTCGTTGCCGACGACACCATCAGCAGCACCCACAGGATCGATCCGGGAATCCCGTACACCATCGCCATGCGAAGGAAGTGCCCGTCGACCGTCGTCGAGACGAGCCAGTCGGGCCGCTGCCATTCGACCGAGGAGCCGACCCCGAACACCGGGTTCTGCAGCACGAGCTCCCCGGCGAAGCTCCACAGCATCAAGCGGTAGTAGCCGGTGGACGGGTCGATCGTCAGGGTCGAGACGAGATAGCCCCACGGGTTCGGGTGCACGATGATGAAGGCGACGACCAGCAGGAGGGTCAGGCCGATGATCGTCATCCAGCGGCCGGGCAACCGCGGGAAGGCGAGGGCGAAGGTGAGCACGCCGGCCGAGAGGATCGCGCCGAGCCAGGGCGCGGATGACAGGCTGAGGAACAGCCCGACGGCGAGAGCCCCCATGATCGCGAGGCGAAACTTCATCCGCTGCACGAAGGTCAGCGTCAGCGCCACGGTGCACAGCGTCCCGAAGTGGATCGGGTGGTCCGACAGGGTCATCGCGCGATGGATGCCGAGCCGGAATTCGTCGGGCCGCGTCGGCCAGGTCGGCGAGCCGACGGCCTCGGCGATGATGTTCCGGGTCAGGTAGGACGACGAGAGGGAGTCCGCCAGGGCGAAGGGCACCATGACGAGGGTGCAGAGCACGAGGACGCGCGTGACCTCCCCTTCGCTGCCCGGCTCGCGCGGGAACACGCGCGCGGCCAGGTAGCCGACCACCAGCTCGGCACCGACCGAGCCCATGACGACGACGGCCCGGTCGACGCCCTCGGAGACGGTCAGGGCCACCAGGCCCCACAGCATGAACAGGATGAGGACGACGTCGGAGGCGACGATCCGGTTGCGGGCCGCCCCGATCTGCATGGCGAACGCGACGATGAGCGGGATCACGCTCGACCAGATGAGGATGCGCGCCGGCGTGACGCGCGCCTGCCCTGCGATCACGTTGATCTCGGCCGGAAGCAGGGTCGCGAGCGGGATGAAGACCACGAAGAACAGCGGAACCCTGGCCTTCGCCGCGGGGGCGTGACCGAGGAGCACCGGTTGAGCAAGGCTGATTCCCACCGCGCCTGTCCTTCAGCGGCCGCGCCCGGCCCGCGCGAGGAGAGGTTGACCGTTCGGGCCCGGGTTCCACACGCCGTTCAGTTCGTCAATCAATTCGCCCGAATCCTCCCAGAAGCAATTCTCGAAGCGAATGTTCCCCCATCGGTTATGGGGGCGGAACTCGCGCAGGTTGAGCAGCCTGCCGGCGTTGCCCTCGAACTCGAAATGGCGGCCGAAGGCGCAGTGGCGGAAGGTGATGTCGCCGACGAACCGGGTGGACGGCCAGGGCTTCACGTCGATGCAGTAGGTTCCCCCGTTGATCCGGCAGAAATCGAAGACGTGGCCACGGTCGGAGAGGCCGAAATTCGACCCCCAGAACGAGATGTTCGCCGAGCTCATGGAGCCGACATAGTTGGGGCTCGAGCCCGACGGCATGTCGAAGTTGCAGCGGCGCCAGGTGGTGGAACCGCCGGTCCACGCCCCATCGTCGTGCCGCGTGCAGTAGGGCAGCACGGACTGGATGATCACGGCGTTCGCGTGGTCGTCCAGCCCGTGCCCGACCCGCACCACCGTCACATCCTCATAGGTGCTGCCCGGCCCCTGGTACTCGGTCGCGGACAGGACGCCCGAGAAGAACGACCGCCGCAGGTGCTGCCGGCCATAATACATCAGCCCGCGGGCCGAACGGCGCATGCCCGGCCGCTGCAGCTGCTCGAACCGGCTGTCCTCGACGACGACGCCCTCCGGCCGGACGGCCCGCTCGGCCGCGATGGTCCGGTCCTGCTCGTCGTCCGGCAGCGCGAAGAACGCCTCGCGGTTCATGGTGAGCGCGCTGCTGGTGATGAAGGCGGGCGTCGGATGCTCCGGCCGCAAGGTGAAGGCACTTCCGGCGATGACCGTGTCCATGGCCCCGCGGTGATTCCGCCAGGCCTCGTGCGCCACGACGCCGTCATGCAGGCGCGCGTTGCGGATCGCCGACCGATCCTCCGTCAGCAGCAGCGCCTCGCGCTGCGCGTTGAACCGCCGGTCTTCCCGCAGATCGGCGAGGGTCTCCGCGGGACGGAGCGACGCGAGGCGCTCGGCGTCCTGCAGCCGCGGGATTCCGAGAGCGCCGCGCTCGTGGTCGGCGCGTCGCCGCATCGCCGCCGGGTCGTCCAGGGGCGGCGGGATGGTGAGCCAGGACCAGTGGACACCGGGCCGGTTCCACCGTCCGCCGGGCCCGTCCACGATGGCGATGAGGGCCTCGCCCGCGCCGGGCGGCGTCGCGCTCGGCAGGACGCCGGCCAAGGTGCCGACGATGAACTGACGACCGAAAGCGCCGACCGGCACCTCCGTTCCCGCGGTCGAGACGCGGCGGCCCTGGATCTGCCAGCTCCCGCGCACGAGGAAGGCGCGGCGCTGGCGGGACGCCGTCACGGCGCAGTCGCGCAACCGGCCGGTGGCGTTGGGCGCGGCGCCCAGCGCCGCACCCGTCGCCAGGGCGAGCGCGAGCCGGCGGGAGATGAGTTCCATGTGCGAACCCGCTTGTCCATTCCGACGGGGCTGAGAGCCCGCTCCGGCGCGACGGCCCTTCGCGGATGTCGTACCCGAAGCCGGTGGTCACGCTACCGCAGGCGGGCCGTGCGCGCCTAGGGCACGATCCGCGACGGCGGCAGCGAAGGCGCGGTGAAGCGTCCTCTCCGACGCTGCGGCAGCGTGATCCCGCCTTACGGGACCACGCGGGAGGGCACCCGCAGTTTCCGGGTGTTGCTGGCCGGTTCGGGCGCCATGCCCTCGCCACCGATGGCGATCAGGCTCTTCGTGAAGCCGCGGACGATCTCGGAATAGATGCTCGAGCGGGGAAAGAGACTGGCGAATTGCCGGCGATCCAGAAGCGCGGCGGACTGCACGATCGCCATCGCCGAAGAAAAGTCGGTGGGCCGCGCGCCGAAATTCAGGTGAAACCGCAGCAGGAGCCGGGCGCGCCACTGCTCGGGCAGCCAATGGAAGAAGGGCGCGCGAAAATGCGGCTCCATCGGAAAACCCCAGTAGGGGGTCTGGACGTAATGCAGCCGCGCGACACGCGAAACTTCCTGGGCCATGGCGACCATGTCAGCCCACTGGCCGACATGTTCGATCACGGAATTGGAATGCAGGACGTCGTAGGCGCCGTCGGCGACGTCGTCGAGGCGTCGGGCATCGCCGTGCAGGAACCGGACCTGTCCCTTGATGGCGCCGAGCGCGGCTCGTTCGCTCGGGTCGTGGCGCAGGTTGATCAGGTCCAGCGCGACGCGTTCGTCGTCCAGCAGGTCGGGCGCGCAGACCGTCCAGTAGGACAGGCTGCCGCCCAGGTCGACGATCACGCAGCGCCCACGCTCGGCCAGGGTCCTGTCGATCAGCGGCCGGCACAGCGCGAAACGCCGCACGCGGTAGGGATTGCCGACGGAGGTTGGGATGTATCGCGCACCGACGCTCACGGACACAAACGGCCTCCCATCTCCCGCCCCACCGGTCCCGCGGAGCCGCTGCCGACCGATGCACGGGCCGGTCCCGGAACCGCGCCGCCGGCTGGGCCGGCCGGTCGGCGCGGTTGCTCCGACATGTCAGGCGGCACGGATCGAACGGGCCCCCGCGCCCGGAACCCGTCCGAGCGGGTAGGCCGGGCCGAGCATGGCCGCAAGACCCGCTTCCGGCGCCGCGGCCGAGGCGACGTCACGGCCCGGTTCCGTTCAGGCCGCGCCGCCGCGGTCGGCCGCCAGCCCGGCCCACCGCGCGCTCCCCTGCGGCGGCACGAAGATGCAGAACAGGTTGCGGCCCTGCCACGGTTCGAGGGAGCCCCGGTTGAGCTGCTGCTCCGTGTAGCCGAGCTCGGCCAGGAGGCGCCGGGCCTCGGCGTGGATCTGCGCGTAGGCGATGAGGATGAGGGGCCAGTCCCGCGCGATGGTGCGCCGGGCGCCCAGCAGGGCGGCGTGCTCGTGGCCCTGGATCTGGAGCTTGATGAGATCGACGCGACCGAGGTCCAGGGAATCGAGCCCGACGACATCGACGTCGTAGGCCGTCACCCTGAGCCGCGACGGGTCGAAGAGGTACATGCGTTCGGCCGAGATCCAGTCCCGCGCCGCCGCCTCGTGCAGCGACCCCAGCCCGTCATACTCGTAGCCGCGATAGGTCGGGATGAAGAGCTTCCCGCTCGATGCGCCGTCACCGAGGCCGCGCGGCTCGATCACGATGCGCTCGTCCGGGCGGAACCGCCGCGCCAGCTTCGCGGCCAGCACGGGGTTCGGCTCGAAGCCGATGATCCGGCGCGTCGCCGGATAGGCGGCGAAGCCGGCGATGGTCACGCCCTGGTTGGCGCCGACGTCGAGGATGGTGGCCGAACCCGCGGGGAAGAAGCGCAGCACGTCGAAGGCTTCGTCGTAAAGCGTCGGCCGGGCCGCGACCAAGCGCCGCTGCACCGACGCCTTCATGTCGCGCAAGCGCGGGAAGAAGCTCTGCGACGTCCGGAGGAGCTTTCTCACGCTCATCGCAAGCTGCTCCAGGCTCTCGACCGGGTTGCGGATCCGTGCCCCTGAACGGCGGCGCGCCCCATGGTCGCGGAAAAGACGCTGCTCGTCGCCGATCACCCGTCCTGGCAACGCGGGCGCCGCTGTATATGGACCAGCCTCCGGGGGCGCAACCGACGCGTCAGGCCAGCCCCGCCCGGCGCATCAGCGCGGTCAGCTTCTCGCGCTCGGCCTGCCAGAACCGCGCCGTCGCCTCCGGGCCGCCATGCACGGGGTCATTGCCCGAAGCGTCGATGCGCTCCCGCGTCGCGGCCTCGCCCAGTGCCGTGGAGAAGGCGGCGGAGAGGCGCTCGCGGATCGGCGGCGGCGTGCCGGGCGGCGAGAAGATGATCATCCAGGTCGAGAGGTCGTAGCCCGGCACAGCCTCGGCGATGGCGGGCGCCTGCGGCAGGTTCGGCCGGCGCGACGTTCCCGTCACGCCGATGACGCGCCCGCGCTCGCTCCGCAGCACCGGGTTGAAGCTGCTCTCGCTGATGAAGCAGGCATCGACGCGCCCGCCGGAGACCTCCCGCGCGGCGTCGGCGCCGCCCCGGAAGGGGATGTGCTCCATCCGGATATCGGCGAGCGACTGCAGCAGCTCGCCCATCAGGTGGCCGACATGGGCGATGCCCGGCGTGCCGAAGGTCACCTCGCCGGGACGGCGGCGGCATTCGGCGATGAAGCCCGCGAGGTCCAGCGCCGGGAAGCCGGCGCGGATGCCGAGGACGTAGGGCGCCGCGGTGATCTGACAGACGGGCGGCATGGCCGCGTAGTCGAAGGGCAGGTTGCGGTTGGCGAGCGGCCCGGTGATGGAGGTGGCGCCCTCCAGCAGCACCGTGTGCCCGTCGGGCGGCTGCTGCGCCACGAAGCCCGCGCCGATCGCGCCCGAGGCGCCGGTGCGGTTCTCGACGATCACCGCCTGGCCGAGGTGCTCGGCGACGCGCGGCTGGAGGATGCGCGCCACCGTGTCGGCCACGCCGCCGGCCGAATAGGGCACGACGATCCGCACCGGACGGTCGGAGAGGGGCTGCGCCCGGGCCACCGCCGGCGCGGCCAGGGTCAACGCCAGCACGGCGCGGCGGCGCGCGGGCCGAAGGGCCTGGGTCATGGTTTCCTCCGCTCTTTGCCGCGATGCTCCCCCGGCGCGTGGCGCCCTGGCAAGGCCGGGCGCCGTCCCCACCTGCCCCGCATGACCGAGACGATCGCCCGCGGCCTCGCCCACAGCCTCGACCGCGCCACCTATGAGGGCTACCGCCTGGGCTTCGAGGCGGCGCGGGCGGAGGCGGCGCTGCTGGCCGAAGCCGCCGGGCAGCGCGGGCTGGCGGCCCGCATCCAGGCCATGCGTCCCCTCCCCGACCGCGGCGAGGCCGCGCAGTGAGCTTCGCGCCGTGAGCCTCGAGGGAATGCGCGACTGCCCGCATTGCGCCGAGCCCACCATGGCGAACCGCCTCGCGGACGGGACCGTCGTGTGCTCCTGCCCCGCTATGCGGCCGCTGCCGGCCGGGCCAGCGCCAGCCGCGCCGTCAGCGCCGCCACCCCGCACAGGGCGATGATGCCGGCCATGGGCCAGGCCGTCCCGTCGGGCAACAGGGCCAGCAGCGTCGCCACCACGGCGCCCAGCCCGAACTGCATGGTGCCGAGCAGCGCCGAGGCGGCGCCCGCCATCTGCGGGAAGGGCTGCATCGCCAGCACCGAGGCGAGCGGCAGCAACAACCCCATCATCGCGACATAGGCGACGAGCCCGGCGTAGAGCGGCCAGAGCCCGAAGGGCACGAGCAGCGGCAGCGTCAGCCCCGCCGCCGCCAGCCCCATCAGCGCGGCGGAAAACAGCCGCTCCCGCCCGACGCGCGCCGCGATCCGTCCCGCCAGGAAGGACAGCGCGATGACGGCCGCGGCCGCGCCGCCGAAGAAGAGGCCGTAGCGCTCGGGCCGGACGCCGTAGAGCTCGATGAAGACGCGCGGGCTGCCGCTGATCCAGGCGAACATGCCGCCGACGGCGCAGGCCGAGGCGAGGGCGGCCGCGAGGAACCGCGCATCGCCGAGCAGCGCGACGTAGCCGCGCAGCACCTGCCTCAGCGGCACCACGCGCCGCCGCTCGGGCGGCAGGGTGTCGGGCAGGAAGCGCCAGGTGACGAGCAGCGCGAGCAGGCCGATCGCCGCCAGCACCCAGAAGATCCCGCGCCAGCCGATCGCGGCCGCGACCCAGCCGCCGAGCATGGGCGCGAGGATGGGCGCCACGCCCATCACCAGCATCAGCCGCCCCATCAGCCGCACCGGGTCCACCTGGTCGGCGAGGTCCCGCACCACGGCCCGCGCCACCACCATGCCGGCGCAGCCGCCCAGCGCCTGGAGGAGGCGCAGCAGCGCCAGCGCGTCCATGTCGGCGGCGAGCGCGCAGCCGACCGACGCCGCGATGTAGAGCAGCAGCGCGACGAAGAGCGGCCGGCGCCGTCCGTGGCGGTCGGCCATCGGGCCGTGCAGCAGCTGGCCCGCCGCCATGCCGGCGAAGAAGGTGGCGAGGGTGATCGCCGGGTCGCCGCCGAGCGCGCGCCCGATCTCCGGCAGGGCCGGCAGATACATGTCGATGGAGAGCGGCCCGAAGGCGGCGAGGAGGCCCAGGACGAGGGCGATGCCGCGGGGCGGGGTCATGGCCCGGGTTTACCGCAGGATCGCCCCGGCCGGAATCGGTCAGGCCGCGGTCTCGCCGGCAGGCGACGGCACGCCCCCCGCCACGACGTCGTTCCCGCGGCGGTCCCGCCGGGGCTAAGCTCGGCCACGAAACAACCGGAGGACGCGCCATGGCCCTCGTTCGTCGTTCCCTGCTGCTCGCGGCCGGGGCCGCGCTGGCGGCGCCCGCCCTGGCCCAGGGCGGCGCGCCGGAGCCGCGGGCGGGGCGCTGGGTGGCGCGCGGCTTCCGCTTCCACACCGGCGACGTGCTGGACGAGCTGCCCCTCACCTATGTGACGCTCGGAGAGCCCACGGGGCGGCCCGTGGTCATCCTGCACGGCACGGGCGGCACCGGGCGCGGCATGCTGAACCCGGCCTTCGGCGGGCAGCTCTTCGGGCCGGGCCAGCCGCTCGACGCGCGGCGGCATTTCGTCATCCTGCCCGATGCGCTGGGCGCCGGCGGCTCGGCCAAGCCCTCGGACGGGCTGCGCGGCCGCTTCCCGCGCTACAACTACGCCGACATGGTCGCCGCCCAGCACCTGCTGGTGACGGAGCATCTGGGGTTGCGGCGGGTGCGGCTCGTCCTCGGCAACTCTATGGGCGGGATGCATGCCTGGCTGTGGGGGACCGAGTTCCCGGGCCTCGCCGACGCCATCGTGCCGATGGCGGCGCAGCCCACCGCCATGTCCGGCCGCAACTGGATGCTGCGGCGCCTGATGGTGGAGACGATCCGGCAGGACCCGGCCTATGCCGACGGCTTCTACGAGCGCCAGCCGCCCTCGCTGCGGCTCGCGAACGTGTTCTACGCCACCGCGACCAATGGCGGCACGCTGAACCTCCAGGCCAACGCCATGACGCGCGAGGCGGCGGACCGGCTGGTGGAGGCGCGGCTCGCCGCGCCGCCGCCGGCCGACGCCAACGACTTCGTCTATCAGTGGGATTCGTCGCGCGACTACGACCCCTCGCCGCGGCTCGAGCGCATCACCGCCCATGTGCTCGCGATCAACGCGGCGGACGACGAGCGCAACCCGCCGGAAACCGGCCTGACCGAGGCGGCGATGCGCCGCGTCCGCCACGGCCGGCTGCACGTCATCCCCGCCGCCGTCGAGACGACGGGCCACGGCACCACCGGCAACGCCCGCTTCTGGGCCGAGGAGCTGCGCCGCTTCCTGGCGGCCCTCGACGAAGCCCGGCCGTGGCCGTCCTGACGCCGAACCGGAGCGGGAGCCGCGCGTTCTCCCCGGGAACGAGGGCAGGACCGGACCATGCGGCTGGACAATGAACGCGAGAGCCTGAACGTCGAGGACCGGCGCGGCGGTGGCCTCGGCGGCGGTTTCGGAGGTCGCGGCGTCGCCGTCGGCGGCGGGCTCGGCACGCTCGTCATCGTGCTGATCGCCATGTTCCTCGGCGTGGATCCGGGCGCGATCCTCGGCGGCGGCGCGCCGGCGCCGGGCTACGAGGAGACGGCGCCGCGCCGCGCGCCCGCCGACACCGCGC